>CADBAY010000015.1 GCA_902792815.1 uncultured Bacteroidia bacterium | reverse complement strand
TCAAGCATCTTCATATACTTGAGTCGATCTGCATAAGTGTGCTTTTTTAGCATAACAAAACCCCGAAAGTTTTTTGTCTAACTTTCGGGGTTCATGTCACTTAGTGCGCGGCCTCTTTTAACATATCAGAGAGACTCTTTTAGTCTGCCTTACGGATGCAGCGGACTTCCACACCCTGAACAAACTGGGCGTAACTCAAGTTAAGACGCCCTTCATATGATGCAGAGAATGTGGACATCAGCACAAAAATCTGGAAACTGGTACCAGTCGCATTGGGCTGGTATGCCGAAGAAGTCATGATCTGATTCAAAGCGCACTTTCCTAACCACTCGGGAACAGAACAGAAAGTGGCCTTGATATCAGTGGCATTGTAAGATCCAGTAGCGGAAGTGCTGGTCTTGTTGCGGGCCCCGAGGAAAGAAAAGTTCCATCCTTCGGCATTGAATCGAGCTATAGAAGACCCCTTGAAATCTGCCTCATAGTAAACTGCAGTATTATCATCAATGGCGGCACTTTCACCTTGATCTTTGTTAGAATTGCCAACCAGTTTCAGGAAATCAGCACGGGTAGGAATATACCAGCCCGGAGGGCAGATACCCTGGCTGCCTTCGAAACTTCTGTAGTTTCCTTCAGTAGGAGCAGAGCTGGTGGAATACGTTATGGAACTCCTCTCCACGCCCAAAGCTGTAGCAAAATCATACAAATAAGCATCAGTCCTGTCCGTAGAAGGGATAGCGGTTTTGTTATCTGTGTCGATGGTGTAAGTATACCAAATACCTGTATCCTCAACAGGGTTGGAAGAGACTTTCTTGCCGGCGGGAACATAGGCAAGAGGAGCTGCCATCCAATACCTGTTGTCGGCCAGTTTGATAATAGGATACTCTTTGCCGGCATAAGTGAACTTATTGTTCTCAAGGTCTTCCTCGAACTGGACGGTAGCCACGCCGTTAACCACAAGGTTGACGCAGTTGAACACATGTGCTCCGTTGATGTTGCCGACCAAAGGCAGAGATGCTGCACCGCCGGCAACTTCCATACCGCCGTCAACACCGGCGTTGATAGTGGCAAAATTGTATTTGTCGTCAGATGCACTGTTATAACGGAAACGGCCGAGGAATGCGCCTGCAGTAGCAGCACTGCTGATTGTGCAATCTACTTTGCAAGCGTTCCAGTTGGAGACATTACCCTTGTCGGAATTATAACCGCCAACTATACCTCCGGTGGCACCGCCGGCAGCCGCATTGGTAATGTTACCTGTGCTTTCTACATTGGTGTAATTGCCATAGGAATAACCGGCAATACCGCCAACTTCAGGCTCCTTGCCCACTATAGTGGAGCAATAGCTGGTCTGATTATTAACAGCACCGCTGTTCTTGAGGTTGCTAAGCGAACCGTTGAGCGCACCGCCGATACCGCCGAGCACAACAGGTATATTACATTTGTTTGTAACAGCACCGCTATTCTCAGCCCCGTTCAGGGTAATGCCGCCCTTGTAATTACCCATAATACCGCCGATGTAAGAGAGGATATTATAAGTAGTGTTGGCAGGATCACCAGTACTGTACATATCTTCAATGGTCACATCCCCGGTGTTCTTGACATTCTTAATTACCGACTTCTTTGTGACTTGTCCTATCACACCGCCAAAGTATGCCTGGACAGTGATAGCTGCCGGATGGCTTGCAGAAGCGCCTTTCAGAGTCACGGAACCGCTGTTGGTACAGTCTTCCATATCAGCTTCCAGGAAACCCACAATACCTCCTGCGTTGATAGTCCTGATCTGGGACTCGAAGACAATTTTACCCTTGTTCTGGCAGTTTTTGACATTTGCAGTAGAAGCACCGATAACACCGCCGAAGCACATCTGAGGGCCTCCGGTAGTAACCATATAAGGCTTAATGGTAAAGCTTGCTTCGTTGCTGCAGTTCTCAACAAGTACTCCCTTGCTTGCACAGTTAGTATTGTCAGCTGCGTAAGGGCCGGCATTGCCGAATACGCCGCCTATTGTAGTGAAAGACGTATTACCGCCGCTCTGGTTCATTGAAGTACCGCCGGCAAGCGTGCCATCGACAACAATTTCTCCGTAGTTATGGCAATCAGATGCACCAAGGGTGACATAACCTGCCACACCGCCTATGCTCGCATCGGTAGCGGCAACGTCCGTGCCGCCATGGTAGGTAACCTTTCCATAGTTCTTTGCAGACTTAAGCTGGCCTTCTACTATACCGACCACACCGCCAAGGGCAGGATAGCTGTCGGAACCGCCTGCAGGATAGCTCCACTCGATATCACCACGGTTGATACAGTTCTCAATGATTCCATGATCCCTGTCTGCGTTTTTGACAGAAGGTGTCTGGCCCACTACACCGCCGATACCGAACTTCTTCATTCCTGCGGAGGGTCCGCTGAAAAGGAACTTGATGGAACCTGTATTTTCGCAATCCTTAACAATGGTTTTCCCGGACATTTCCTTATTGCCAATACGGGCAACAACGCCGGCTATGGCGCTGCAGGATGCAGAGTTATTAGTGAGTTCAACGTCGATAGAGCCTGTAAACTTACAGCCCTCGACTATACCCTTTTCTGATTCACCGACCACACCTGCGCAATAAATACGGCCGGCGTCACCGGACTTAACCGTAATCTTACCTGCGACATTGCAATCCTTGACCAAGCCTGCGGAAGAAGACACGATGAACGATATTCCAGTCATGTCGGAGATAGCCTCGGTCCAATTGATAGCGCAAGTGGCGTCGATATTGACATCCTTAACGACACCGGTGTCGGCGAGTTTGGCAAACAGTGCGTTAGTGGCAGCAAGATTCTTGATAGTGAAGCCCTTGCCGTCAAATGTACCTGCATAAGACTCGGCAGGGACAATCTCAACCTCGGTGCAGTCGATATCGTTGCCAAGTTCGGCAACGTCGCTATCGGTATAATTGGAAGCGTCGGCAAGGAATTCCTTAAGCTCCTGGGCGTTGGTGATCACACCGTACTTCCAGCCGCCTAACGGAGAAATGTCGCCGAGGGGAAGGATGGCGCCGCGGGCGATGGTAGCACCGTTTTCACTGACCTTCTGGGCAGATTTGCCATCTTTAACCGATGTTACATTTAGACCGCTGAACTGGCCGGGAGCAACTGCAGCATAGTAGGTGGTTCCTACCGCAAAGCCTTCAGCACATGACACCGCCACGCCTACTGCAGGAGTTGCAGCAGGGGTTACAGGGAAAGCGACTTCAGGGGCTGCACTTGCAGAAGCAGTCACTTGCACGGTGCCGCCGAACGATCCGGTAAGGGGAGCAAAAGTCACCTTGGTGAAGCCTTCCTGGGCCACCTGGAAAGAAACCAGCGACACAGTGTTGTAGAATGTCGGCTTAGATGCCACGCTCTCGAAATAGGCTACAGATGAAAGGGCGTCAGGATCGACAGTCGCGGTACCGGAAACAGTCTGGTCACCGATTTTCATCGTCACCACATTGCTGGAGCAAGATACGGCGTTCTTGAAAGGATAAGCGGCCACAAAAGTAGTGCTTCCTTCAGGTACCGAACCGGAAATGGTAACGGAGGAGCCGTCAACGGCGCTGACCGTAAACTTCTCTGCGCTTCCATTCCCGCCGGGGAACACGGCGACTTCTTCGCCGACGCTCCATACGACCTTCTTGCCGTCGAGAACAGCCTTGGAATCTACATCGCAATTAGCGGAAAGTGTAATCTGCACGTAGCCCTTCTTGGGTCCTACGATTTCTTCGGTAGCAAGTTCCCTGGTACAGGAAACTGCGGCAGCAAGTACGAGTGCTGCAAAGACAAAATACTTCTTCATAGCAACTCTCATTTTACCAGTCGAAAGACTCTTGCTCGGTGAAATCCTCGGTGCTTGCATCGGGGCTTTCACAAAGAAGCGCTGCGAGGCTCTCCTCTACTGTTTCACAAACCGGAGCAGCGTATGCTCCAAACAAAGGTTTTTTGATCATAATAATATGGTTAATAATGATAATCAATCTTATTCGCCAAGATGCAAAAATAAAAAATTTCGAGCAAGAACAAAATAATCGGGAGGATAATTTAAATGCCCGACAGCATCAAATTATCCTCCCGAATTGAGAAAACGGACTTTCAATCAAAGCCGCATATACAGCATCCCTACCAATTAAACTCTCCCCCGTCTTCGAAATCCTCGATGACGGCATCTTGGCTTTCGCAGATCAAGCCCTCGATGAGTTTCTCTGCAATTTCACATACAGGAGTTAAATAGGCTCCGGAGAATGCTTCTTTAATCATAATCGAAAAAAACTATTTCAGAATAACATTAGTCAGGAGAATATAACCAGCATGACCGGATTCTGTCTCTATATGGCCCACGAGTTTGGAAATGGAGGCTACATCCATACCGGTAACTGCAGCACCGTTAACCTTGGTGGAAGAAGCTATGTTAATCGGCTGCCCTGCCAGACCCATATTAACATTTTTTTGGTTGTTTATTTGCCCGCCAATAATAATACCAGTACACACCCCCTCGGAAGCTGTGATGTTCACATCCATATCAATATTGTAGAAGTCCTGGGCAGTATTTCCAACGGCTCCCACAAGGCCTCCTATAAACGAGTTAGCCTGTGAATTGCTGGAAACACTACATTTGACGGTACATCCAAAGATATTGCCCTGCGCAAAGCCGGCGATTGAACCGACGGAACTTGCATAATCAGAATAATCTACTGCGGAATCATCCTTCTTTCCCCAAGTAGCACCTGTAACGGAAATATCGCCATAATTAGCACTGTTTTCAATAACTTTCGGTAATCCACCAATACCGCCGACCCTCAACTGAGAAGGTGAGGTAGTAGTAATCTTACCCTTGTTGGTACAACCAGTTATGATAAATGCACTATTAGTTCCTCCAACAATGCCCCCTATGTAGCTAAAAGTGGTATTAGCTTGAGCGGAAGATAACGTAATATCGCCTTCGTTAATACAATCTTTCCATTCAAGCTCTCCGGCCTTATGAATAGCACAATACCCTCCGATGCCACCAATCGCGGTCTGCTTACCAGTGGAGGTAACAATCACGTCTCCCTTGTTTGTACTACCGTTCATGCTGGCATTGACAAATCCGCCAACACCACCGACGCGGATGTAACCAGAGCTCCCAATAGCAGCATCAAGAGTAACTTTACCGGTATTGTGACAATCGTCACATATAACTGTCTTTGAGGCATGCCCAACACAACCGGCAACACCACCTATAGCCGGGTAAGGCATAGACCCGGCAGAGCTAGGAGTATCGGAGCCTGTTTTGGTAGCGCCGAACATACCGGTTACGCTTACATCGCCACTATTGCTGCTGCCCGTAATACCGCCCGCCACATACCCGGCAACACCACCGATATTGGGACGTGTACTCTGATTCTCTTTAGATGTGGTGTAAGTAACAGCTGCTGTATTTGAACAATCTATCATCTTGGCTGCAGTATATCCAACCACTCCGCCTAGATTCACATATGCCCCGGTTCCTCCTGCAGTGAACTCATAAGATATTTCTCCGGAATTCTTGCAATTCTGGATAATACCACTGGTGTTAACGGTACCAAACAAGCCGCCAGCATAAAGATTCTTACCGACTCCTGTATTCTTAATAGTGAGCTTGCCGGTATTCGTGCAATCCTTTACTGTTACTTGACCGTTCGCACCTATTGAGCGTCCGGCAATATTGCCAAAGTAAGGCACATCTTTCTGCCCAGCAAATGTAAGGGTAACGTTTCCGCTGTTGGAACAACCGTCAATAAGACTTTTGTCCCCAGTGGGCTGTCCAACAAGAGATCCATAATAAGCACGGGCAATTACAAAGTCCCAGTTAGACGTAATATTGGCAGCATTAGAGCAATTCTCGAGCTTGCCATCGTTATAGCAGCAGATAAAGCCGAAAGATTTTTCAGCATCCGGGTCGGGATAGCTTAAGGTGCAAGTCTTGTCAAGTTTCAGATTTGAAATCGTTCCAGTATTGGTGCCAAACAAAGCCACGCCGGCGGAAGTCCAGTTCTTCAAGCTATGGCCGCAGCCGTCAAAGGTTCCGGCCCAGGATGCCGCGGAAGTAAGGGTTACACCGGTCAGGTCAATGTCGTTGGCAAGAGCCACCTCGTCGCCCTCAGCATAAGTCTGGGCTGTTGAGAGGAATTCCTGCAACTCGGCAGCATTGTGTATCTTGCTGTACTTCATGGTTACCTTGGAAGCAACATCACCAAAATCAAGGCCCTTGTTGCGCTCCAGAGTAAATGATTTATCGCTTGTGACAGTACCGAGTTTACTATCGTTTCCAACACCCACGGTAAAGCCGGTGACGGCACAGGGGGCTACAACTGCATAATATGTCTTTTTAGGCGTAAACGCCTTGTCGGAAAACACCTCGATACCGTTCCAACCCTCCCCGTCAGGGGCGGTGATAACGGGATCGGCATCGGCAGAAAGAGCAGCCTGAACATTACCGGTAACGGCAACCTTATCGTCATTGGCAAGCAGTCCGACTATGTTGGCATCTGCCATTTCGCCAACGTTAAATGCAAGCAAGGCAAAAAGGTTCTTGAACTGAGCCTTTTGGGTTAAGTCAGTATAAACCGCAGCAGAAGACATAGCCTCAGGATCGATGTTTCCATCATCGGGAATGTTCTGAGAGTCGGGAATACTGAACTTCACGGAATTGCCATTACGACTGACAGCATTATCAAACGGATAAACGGCAACCAGGCTGGTCGTACCTTCCGGCACCGATCCGGAGATGGTGACGTTGCTGCCGTCAACAGCCGTGACAGTGAACTTTTCGGCTGTAGTGGCCTCGCCCGGATAGACAGCGACCTCTTCACCTACTGCCCATACTACTTTGCTGCCGTCAAGAACTGCCTTGGTGGAGTTGTCAACACCGGCAGAAAGAGTAATCTGAACATAGCCTTCGCGAACCGAAGGCTCAGGAATCTGCTCAACTGTAGCGGTTTCTTTGTTACAGGAGACAAGAGCGGCAAATGCAAGCGCCGCTAAAGCAAAATACTTTGTTTTCATAAGGCTCAACATTTACCAGGTGAAATCTTCAACGGCACCAAAATCCTCGGTGGTGCCTTCCGGGCTTTCACAGATTACTCCTTGGGAGAGTTCCTCTGCAAATTCACATTCTGGAGCTGAATAAACTCCCGGAACTGTTTTTTTGATCATGGTTAAAAATATAGTTAATGGTTATTTGCGATATTTTGCCGGCACACTCACGTGGTACGACACTTTGAGAGGAGTGTCGGTGTCGGTGAGCCAGTTGGTCACATAAAAATTGACATCGAATTCATATACATTCCAAGGCTTGCGGCTGTCGATGCCGTTGACGGAGAAACTGATTTCCTCTTTCTCGTTCAGACGCCCCAGACGGGAATAAACCACCATCTCGCTGCCTGGAGCCTTGACAAAACAAACCGGAATGGTACTGAGGTTCTTGACCGTGACGGTCATTTTCTTTTCCGAGAACTTAACGTCGCTTATGCTTATGCAGGCATCAAGAAGAGGCTTGATGAATTCTTCTTTTCCGTAAATGCAGCCGTCCGCGAAAGCTACGGTCCGGCGGGCGTCAAGAGCCTCGCGGATGCCCTTGAGAGAACGCTCTTTCGCAAACACCAGGGTCATGGGGCGGTACTCGCCCTTTTCGTAATCGACCCACTGGAACATAGGCTTGTGGGCATCGGTACCCGTGGTTATGGCAAGGTCTTTTTCCATTGCCCAGTGGAATGCCTCGGGATCGAAGCCGGAGAAGCTGTTATAAATCTCTATACCGTCTATCAGGCCACCGTTGAGAAGTTCCGTATGGATGGGCCACCATTTTGTTTCGTTGGGTGCCTGCTGCTCCCAGTCGGGATGGTTCCATGTAACGAATGCGCCCTGCTTCTTGGCCTCGGCGAGGCCTGCCTTGATGGCGGTTTCTTCCTGTTTGACTTCATCGGAGCCGAATTGACCGTCGGTGGCCTCGGCAGCCGTGCATATAGCGTCAGCGTCTGAAATGAAATGGGTGTTGAAGTGCCCGGGGAAGATCCTTGTGCCGCGTGTGAGCTCGGCGCCGTGAATGACCATTATGCCGTACTTCTTGGCGGCCTTGGCGGCCATTTCATAAGAAGTATTGCGGTTGACATTGGCGCTCCAGTCCTTGACCATATGCTGATGATGAGTATCCAGATGGTCGGTGATGGAGATAAAATCAAGGCCGTCAAAATCGGCCTCGTCAACGCGGGTGACCGGCCAGACCTGGGCGTCGCTGAAGTTGGTATGAAGATGGAAATCCCCCTTGAGGGTTATGTATCCGGGAATGTCGGGAATGCTTGAACGATGTGGTACGGTAGCATTTAAGTTGATGGCCGTGAAGGCCAGGATGGCGAATACAAGTAATCTTTTCATAATTTTTAGTGTCATAAGACTACAAATATAAAAAATTTATTTATCTTTGCCGTCCAAAAATGAAAAAGGGGGTGATAAAAGAATGATCATAGTACCGGTAAAAGAAGGCGAAAACATCGAGCGCGCTCTTAAGAAATTCAAGCGTAAGTTCGAGAAGACTGGCGCCGTGCGCGAAATGCGCTCCCGCAAGAACTTCGAGAAGCCTTCTGTGAAGAAGCGTATCGCTAAGCAGAAAGCGATCTACGTCCAGCACCTCCGTCTCCAGGAAGAGCAATAATAACTACCAATAAAAAAGGCGCAGACTTGATTGAAGTCTGCGCCTTTTTTATTTAAGGGCCGGGCTACACGGTGCCTTGCTCAAGCATTGCGGTTGCAACCTTCATGAAGCCGGCGATATTGGCTCCCTTGACATAGTCGACGCTGCCGTCCGGCCTGGTGCCGAACTTCACGCACTGCTCGTGGATGGACTTCATGATAAAGTGAAGCTTGTCGTCCACTTCTTTTGCATCCCATGAGATATGCTCGGCATTCTGGGTCATCTCCAAACCGGAAGTGGCCACGCCGCCCGCATTGACGGCCTTGCCGGGAGCGAACAAGATACCGTTGTCCTGGAAGTAGTGGATAGCACCCGGCTGGCATCCCATATTGGACACCTCGCAGCAGCACCAGCAGCCATTGGCTGCGAGTTCCTTGGCATCATCCTCGGAAAGTTCGTTCTGGAAGGCGCAAGGAAGGGCGATATCGACAGGGATGCTCCAAGCCTTCTTGCCGGCGGTGAAGAATGCCTTGCCGGGGAACTTGGTGGCCATATCCTCAACCCTGTTGCGGTTGGATGCGCGCATAACAAGCATATAGTCGATCATCTCCTTGGTAATGCCCTCGGGAATATGGCATACTCCGTCGGGACCGGAAATCGCAACGACCTTGGCACCGAGTTCGGTAGCCTTGGTTGCTGCACCCCAGGCCACGTTGCCGAAGCCCGACAGGGCTATCTTCTTGCCCTGGATATCCTTACCAGCCTTCTCCAGAAGGTGCTGGGTAAAATACAGAGCGCCGAATCCGGTGGCCTCGGGACGCAGGATGCTGCCTCCCCAGGTGCCGCCCTTTCCGGTAAGCACACCGGTATTGTACTGGCGGGCCAGTTTCTTGTACATTCCGTACAGATAGCCTATCTCACGGCCGCCGACACCCACGTCGCCGGCAGGTATGTCCTGATCGGGGCCTATACACTGCCATAGTTCAAGCATAAAGGCCTGGCAGAAGCGCATGATCTCGTCGTTGCTCTTCCCTACCGGGTCAAAATCGGAGCCTCCCTTGGCACCTCCCATAGGAAGGGTGGTGAGGGCGTTCTTGAAGGTCTGCTCGAAGCCGAGGAACTTGAGCATGGAAGGAGTTACCGCCCTGTGGAAACGGAGCCCGCCCTTGTAAGGGCCGATGGCGCTGTTGAACTGAACGCGGTAGCCGGTGTTGGTCTGCACCGCTCCCTGATCATCAACCCAGGTCACGCGGAACGTAAAGATGCGGTCCGGTTCGACCATTCTCTCGACAATCTTTGCCTTCTCGAATTCGGGATGCTGGTTATACACATCCTCCACCGATTCCAAAACCTCCTGAACAGCCTGGAGATACTCATTCTCCCCAGGATACTTGGCCCGGAGCTTGGCCAGAATTTCATTGGTATTCATAAGTGTTATTAAAAAAAAGTGTGTGGTTAGGTCTTATTGCTGCATCTGTTCAGCTTTGGCCTGAAGCTCTTTCTGGAGCGACTCCATAGTCCTGTCGGCAGGTATGCCGAGGGCCTTGCGGGCGGCGGCGGTAAGATCGTCGGCCTGTGCAGGGTCGATGTACAGGGCAGTGGTCTGGTCGAAGACGAACACATAGCCGCCATCCTTTGCAAGCTTCTCGATTGTATCCTGAGCTTTCTTATAGAGCGGAGCCATAAGCTGCTGCTGTTGCTGCTGAAGCTCGGCCTGAACGGTCTGGTTGAACTCCTGGATACGCTGCTGGATGTCGGTCAGTTCCTTCTCCTTTGTCTCACGGATAGCCTGGGTCCAAGTAGAAGCCTTCTGCTGATACTGCTGGTATTTGGTATTGAACTCATCGGCCATAGCCTGATAAGTCTCGCTTGCCTCCTTGGTGGAAGCGTCAATAGTGGCACGGGCTTGGTCCGCCTCGGGCATCAACTGTACCAATTCGGTAAAGTTAACATATGCGAACTTCTGCTGTGCGAACGCTGCTGCGCTCATCATTGCCAATGCGGCAACCAAAAGAATCTTTTTCATATCAAATAATTTAAAATTGTTGTCCGATAACAAAATGGAATTGACTGCCGCCGGTGCTGTCGTTGGCATCGAAACCGTAGCCCCAGTCAACACCCAGCAAACCGATCATCGGCAGGAAGATACGCACGCCCACACCGGCACTGCGCTTGATTTGGAAAGGATTGAAGTCCTTGATATCGCTCCAGCAGTTGCCTCCTTCCAGGAAGCCCAGCACGAAAATGGTCGAAGACGGCTGCAGGATTACAGGATAACGCAACTCCACGGTGAACTTGTCGTAAACATTGCCCGCATAGGCGGTACGGTTGGAGTTGTATTGGGTAGGAAGGTTAGGAGTCAAGCTGCCGTTGGTGTAACCACGCATGGCAATGACCTCCGTACCGTACGAATAATAGCCGGACATTCCGTCGCCGCCCACAACGAATCCCTCGAACGGAGAGTATCCCCAGTTACGGTTGTAGAAACCAAGATAGCCGAACTGCGCCCTGGTCATGAGCACCAGGTCTCCGATGAGCTTGGTATATGTAGCGGCCGAGAATTTCCATTTATGATACTCGATCCACTTGTAGCGGTCCGCGACCGACCAGTTGTTGTACTGCACGTCCCTCCAGCCGATGGGCTTGCCGTCACGCTCGGTAATCTTGTTCCCCTTAGGGTCAAGGTCGTAGTTGCGGAACAGCGAGAAAGGAGGCGTGAGCGACAGCGACAGCGAGAAGTCCGATCCCGTACGGGGATAGATCTGCTGGTCGGTGGAGTTACGCATCAAGTTGATGGTATAGCTGATATTATGCGAAATACCGTTGTCGAAGATAAAGTATCCTCCGTCCCAGTTCTTGAGCCTGTAGGTCTGCCAGCTGAGTCCGTTGTAAAGCACGAAGTAATTGTCAGGCCACTTGAGGCGGTTACCCAGCGACGCCGACACGCCGAATACCTCCATCTGGCGGCTGTTGTCAAGAATGCCGAGCCAGAGGTTGGAATTGGTGTAGCGCGTATAATAGCCCGACAGGTTGAGCGAGGTAGGCTTCTTGCCGAAGAGCCAGGGCTCTACGAAGCTGGCGGTCAGGGCGGTATAGTATTTTCCGTTGGTCTGGAAACGGAACGCAAGGCTCTGTGCGTCTCCGAGCGGAACGGGCCTCCAGGCGCTCTTGTCGAAGAATCGGCTGGTAGAGAAGTTGTTGAAGCTCACGCCCACGGTGGCCACGAAGGTGCCTGCACCCCAACCGCCGGAAAGTTCAAGCTGGCTGGAAGGCTTCTCGGTGACGTTGTAGACAATGTCAACCGTGTTGTTGAGCTGATTGGGTATGATGGACCATCCCTTGGCAGGGTCGGATATGGCTTCCGGATCGAACTGGCCAAGGGAAGCGATTTCCCTTATGGAGCGCTCGAAATCGGACTGCCTGAACAGATAGCCCGGACGGGTGAAGACCTGGCGGCGCACCACCTTTTCGTTGGTAAGGTCGTTACCGTTGATGATGATGTTGTTGAGAGTTGCCTGCTTGCCTTCGGATATACGCAGTTCCACATCCACCGAGTCGTTCTGGATGTTGGTCTCGACGGGAGTGATGTTGAAGAACAGGTATCCGTTGTCGCGGTAAAGTTTGGAGACGTCCATCTCCGTCTGCTTGCCGCCGCCCTTGAGGCGCTTTTCCATCGAAACTACGTCGTAAACATCGCCCTTCTGGACCTGCAGCACCTGATTGAGGACCTCGGAGGGGTAAACGGAGTTACCGGTCCAGGTGATGTCACGGAAGTAGTACTTGTCACCCTCTTCGAATACCAGGTCGATGCCGAGGCGCTTGGGCTCGATGTAATATACCGAATCGCGCACCAGGCGGGCGTCCCTGTAGCCGGCCTCGTTGAAGGCAGAGAGCACGGCTTTCTTGTCGTTGATGTATTCCTTCTCGTTGAACTTCTTGCTGTTGAAGAAGTTGTAAATCTTGTTTGACTTGGTCTTCTTCATGGCGCGGGCGAGCTTGAAGTCTTTCACGTGCTCGTTGCCTATGAAGTTTATGTCCTTGATGCGCACTTTTTCTCCGCGGTCGATGTTGAAATTCACGCGGATGGCGTTCTTGACGATAGTGTCTTTCTGCGTTTCTGCCGTGACGGTAGCGTTAAGGAAGCCCTTTTCGGCATAATAACGCTTGATAATGTCGGATGACGTCTTTTCGACATACTCGGAGAATTCGCCGCCCCTGCGCAGGTTCAGGCGCTCCTGAAGCTCTTTCTTGTCACCGCTCTTGATGCCGGAGAACGACCAGCGCGAGACCCTGGGCCGCTCCTTGATAATTATTTTGAAATATGCCGAGTCGGGGGTTTCTCCCAAATGGTCGATGACCAGCGATACGTCTTCGAAATAGCGCTGCAGCCAAAGCCTGCGTACCACTCCCGACACGTCGTCGCTGGGGACGGTAAGTTCCATGCCCTTCTGGAGGCCGGTAAGCTGAATGATCTGCTGCGCGCTGAAATAGCTGTTGCCCTCAACCGACACGCCACCCACAAAATACTTCTTGGGGTGGTTATAATCTATTTCCACATTGCTTTCCTGCGCCCGGAGGGACAAGCAGGAGAGCAGGACCGAAATCAGGACAACAATATATTTGTTTCTCATCTCTTCTCTTTCCGATAAATGCGCAAATATACGGAATTATTTGACTTTTCCGAAACGTCTGTCCCGTGAAGCGTACTCCCGCAGCGCATCAAGATACTGTTCCTTTCTAAAATCAGGCCAAAGTGTGGGAGTGAACACAAATTCCGTGTAGGCAAGCTGCCAGAGCATATAATTGCTGATACGCTGCTCCCCCGAAGTGCGTATGAGAAGGTCGGGGTCGGGGACTCCGGCAGTTACCAGATACTCTTCGATATCTTCCCCGCCCTCTTCCGCCATGCGGCGGGCAGCCTGGCGGATGTCCCATTTACCGCTGTAGCTCATAAAGATAATCATGGTCATCTTGTCGCCGGAAGCGGTTGCGGCCTCCATATGGGCGATCTCGGAGCGCAACTCGTCACTCAGACGGTCAAGGTTGCCAAGTACCCTGAAGCGTATTCCGTTGGAAAGGAATGAATGCAGCTCATTCTTCATAGAGCGCATCATAAGCGACATCAGGCCAAGCACTTCCTCCTGGGGACGGCCCCAGTTCTCCTCTGAAAAGGCAAAGAACGACACATACTTGATGCCCCATTCCACGCTGGCCTCAAGTACAGCCCTTACACTTTCAACACCTTCAAAATGACCGAAGATACGCTCTTTCCCGCGCGCTTTGGCCCAACGACCGTTACCGTCCATTATGAAACTTACGTGTACGGGAACTACCTGGGGAGAATCCATATACTATTCACTTTGATTTCTGACGTCCCCGCCCCAAAGAAGGCGGGCCTTGAGGGCCCCGATAAAGTTGGAGCCTCCCAGAACCACCACCTGCAGAGCACCGGGAACGGCGCTCAGGCACAAGGAAGCCGAAGAAGGGACGTCGTAATTACGATTGTCAGCAGTAAGCCGCACCAGCGAATCTCTGGAGCGGAAGCTTATTTTTATCTCCGAGCTGTCTGGCACCACAAGCGGACGCACATTTAGGTTGTGAGGCGCTATTGGAGTGATTATCAGCACCCTGGAATCAGGAAGGCAGATAGGGCCGCCTGCGCTCAGCGAATAAGCGGTAGAGCCGGAACTGGTGGCTACCAGAAGCCCGTCGGCCCAATATGTAGGCAGGGGCAGGGAGTCCACTTCCACATCAACCCCGAGCATGGCGGCGCCTTCCCGCAGAACGCTGACCTCGTTGAGTGCCAACTGAGGGCCGTCACCTCCGCACAAGCCGACGACCTTGACAAGACCGCGGCGCTGTATGGAATAATCTTTGCGGGCCAGAGCGTCGGCAACGCTCTCAGGCTTGTTCTCCGACAAGAACCCGAGACGTCCGAAATTAACACCGAGTATGGGAAGAGAGGCCTCCAGGGCAAGAGCGGCAGCCGACAGGAAAGTACCGTCACCACCGAAGCTCAGCAGCATTTCGGTGCCCTCGCGTACATCTTCTTTGGTCCGGACCGGATAAACATCAAAACCTTGCGCACCCAGGTCGGCCAGAAGGCCGAGCACCCGGGGATCAAGTTCCAAACTCTTGTCCTTTAAAAAATAAGCGAAAATCATATCAGGTTTCAAATTTAGTACTTTATTTCTACTTTTAGGATATAAATTTATATTTTTGCACTCTATGACAAGACTAAGTGTAAACATAAACAAAATAGCCACATTGCGCAACGCCCGCGGAGGCAACCTTCCCGACGTCACCAAAGCGGCGCTTGACTGCGAGCGTTTCGGAGCCCAGGGCATAACGGTCCATCCCAGGCCCGACCAACGTCATATACGCTACTCCGACGTACTTGATATCAGGCCTCTGGTCAAGACCGAGTTCAACATAGAGGGCAATCCCATCCCTGAATTCCGGGACCTGGTATGCAAGGTTAAACCCGACCAGGTTACCCTGGTTCCCGACGCTCCCGACGCCCTCACCTCAAATGCCGGCTGGAACACGGTAGCCAACCGCGAATTCCTTACAGAAATGTGCCGTGTGTTCAAAGCAGAAGGCATCAGAGTGTCGATTTTTGTCGGTCCCGACCCTGACATGGTGCGGGGAGCCGCCCTGTGCGGAGCCGACCGCGTAGAGCTCTACACAGCCGCTTATGCCGAAGAGTTCAAAAACGGCCCCGAGAAAGCTGTGGAGCCGTATCTTAAAGCCGCTCTCGCAGCGCGCGAGTGTTCCCTTGGCCTAAACGCAGGGCACGATCTCAACCTTGATAACCTGGCGTATTTCATACGTACAATTCCCTGGACCGATGAGGTTTCGATAGGCCACGCCATCATTTGCGACGCGCTGTATATGGGTCTGGAACGTACTATCGGAGCATATCTGGAAGAGATTCGGAAAAAATAGTTAAATTTGCATTTTGCAACATAAGAAAACACAACGATAAAAATGAAAAAAATCATCCTCGGCATCATTGCCACAGCAGGGGCAGCCGCCCTTATTTCTTCTGCATTAGTCAGCTGCAACACCACTCCCGGAGGCAACACCAAATCTGCCGCCGACTCCACGGCCGTAGCCGGCTCGATAGTGTACTTCGACCTCGACAGGGTACTCAATGAGTACGATATGGCAAACGACCTCCGCAGCGTGGCCGAAACCAAAATCAACAGCATCAACCAGGAAGTTAACCGCAGGGGCTCCAAACTCGAGAAAGACACCAAGGCTTTCCAGGATAAGATCAACAAGGGTCTCCTTACCCAGTCGGTCGCCGAAGTACAGTACAAGAAGCTCCAGGACCAGCAGAACAGCTTCCAGCAGTATGCAGCCCAGAAGCAGCAGGAGATAGCTGAGGAGCAGCAGGTTATGATGAACCAGATTGCCGACGCCATCAAGACTTTCATCGACGAGTTCAACGCCGAGAAGGGTTATGCCATGATCCTCACCACCCAGGGTGACATCATGCCCGCTCCCGTGGTAACCGCCGACCCGTCGCTGGACATCACCGACGCCGTGCTCGAGGGCCTCAACGCCGCTTATGTAAAGAGCAAGGCCGAGAATAAAGAATAAGGAATTGAAAATAGCCATCCTGTCCACTTTCTATCCTTTCAGAGGAGGAATAGCCCAGTTCAACGCAAGCCTTCTTGACGGACTGAGCAGGGAGTGCACGGTCAAAGCTTTCAATTTTACCCTTCAATATCCCGATTTCCTGTTCCCCGGAAAGACCCAGTACGTCACTCCGGAGGACAGTGCTTTGCAGGTGGACGCTCAAGCGGTCCTGAGCACCGTCAACCCCTTCAGCTGGGGAAAAGCCGCCAAGGCCATACGCGAATGGGGCGCCGACTTACTGATAGTACGCTACTGGATGTCGTGGTTCGCTCCTTCGCTGGGCAGCGTTGCCAGGAAAGCCGGCTGCAAGGTACTTGCCATAACGGACAACATTATCCCTCACGAGAAGCATTTCTTTGACAAGCCGCTCACCAAATGGTTCCTTGGCGGCGTCAAAGCATGCGTCTGCATGAGCGACGAAGTGGCCGCCGACCTGCATTCCCTCAAGCCCTCCATGCCTTGCAAGGTTCTCCCCCACCCGCTCTACACCCACTTCGGGAGCAGGGTCGACAGGACCGAGGCCGAAAAGCGCCTGGGGCTTCCGGGCAAAGGGCATAATCTTCTGTTTTTCGGGCTTATACGCCACTACAAAGGGCTGGATATCCTTATCGACGCTTTCGGTTCCCTTCCATCCGACTACAATCTCATCATAGCCGGAGAGCCTTACGGCGATTTCAGCGAGTACCGCAGCGCCATTGACAGCAGCCCCGCACGCGACAGGATATTCCTGTTCAACAACTACATCCCCGACTCCGAAGTCAAGTGGTTTTTCTCGGCAGCCGACGCCGCAGTACTCCCCTACAGGAGCGCGACGCAAAGCGGCGTCAACGCCCTTGCACTGAACTTCGAGGTGCCGATGATCGTCACCGACACCGGATCGCTTCGCGCTACAGTCGAAGGACGCGGCACCGGAATAGTGGTGGACAGCCCAGCTCCGGAGGCGGTCAGGGATGGTATTCTACGTTTTTTCAGCCAGCCCGCCCTGCGGGAAGACTGCATCGAACATATCCGCCAGGAGCAGCGCCGTCTGTCTTGGTCCGGATTCTGCAAGGAACTGCTTCAGTTTAGCGAATCATTATGAAACGATATCTGCTTTCCTCTCTGGTGTTTTTGCTCCTTCTGCCCGTGGGAGCCTCGGCTCAATGGTATCTGTTCCCGGGCGGGCGTCACGCCAAAGACAGCTCCGGGGTCAAGACCTCCGACAATGCTTTCGTCCCCCTGAGAGATGAGAGTCAAAAAAAAGAAGCTGCAATCGACTTTGAATTTGAAGAGGAGGAAGAAGTGGAGGCTGTGGAGGCTGTGCACGCCGCGAGGGTGTCGCTGATCCTGCCTCTCAAGAGCACCGGTACACCAAACAGCAATTTCCTGGATTTCTACAGCGGAGTACTTATGGCGGCAAACAGCCTGTCCGAGGGAGAGAAACCTATCGAACTGTCGGTTTACGACTCCACGGTGGGCATGCCCAGCATTAGCGAACTCGAACAGAGCGACCTTATCATCGGCCCGGTCAATTTCGACGACGTCCAGCGTCTGCTGCCACGTGCGCGAGGCAAGCTTATCGTATCTCCCCTTGATCCCAAGGTGGCATCGCTCACCGGCACCCAAAACGTTGTGCAGGCGCCCTCTGGCTGGGAGGCCCAGGTTGACGAACTGGTGCGCTGGATAGCTTCCGACAAACGCGGAGGCGACACCGTGGTACTGCTGCAGAGCGCTGACGAGAGCGACGGAGAAATGACCAAGCGCCTTGCCCTCAAGCTCTCGGAGGCCGGCATTCCTTACAACATTTCATCTACCCCATCGGCGTATGAGGGGAAGGTCAAAGGCACTTGCCGCTTTGTGATATCCTCCGAGAAAGATGATTTCTGCAGTGCAGCCGTACGCGAAATCGCGCTCATGAACTTGAAGGGCACCCGCAACGCCGTTTACAGCACCTCACGCATCCGCTCGCTGAGCGACCTCGAGGTAGAAAGCCTCCATGCCGCATCGGCCCATATCGCAGCCACTTATTATGCCAATCCCGCCGACGCCAAGGTAAAACGCTTCGCCCAGCAGTACAAGAGCCTGTTCAAGGGAGAGCCCGGCCAGTGGGTCTATCAGGGATACGACCTAATGAACTACTTCGGTACCCTGCTCGAAAAGGACGGGGAGTTTACCACCGAGACACTTGCCTCCACCACTTGGAACGGCCTGCAGACGGATTTCAAGTTCGACGAGAGCGGAAAGAACAACACCGCCGTCCGCCGCCTGCTTTACAACGCCAACAACACTATCACCCTTATTCGTTAGAATGGAAAAAGTTAAATGCCTCATCATAGGAGGCGGCCCCGCAGGTTACACTGCAGCAATCTATGCCGCCCGCGCAGCTCTGAACCCGGTCCTTTACGAAGGTCTCGAACCCGGAGGGCAGCTTACCACCACTACGGTCGTGGAGAATTTCCCCGGATTCCCTAACGGAGTTAACGCCAACGCACTTATGGCCGATATCCGCAGCCAGGCGGTGCGCCTTGGAGCCGACGTGCGCAGCGGCGCGGTAAGCGCAGTCGATCTGTCTCAGCGGCCTTTCAAGCTCACCATCGACGGCAGCACCGAGATAGAAGCCGAGGCGCTCATCATTGCGACCGGCGCCACAGCCAAATACCTCGGGCTTCCCTCCGAACAGAAATTCAGGGGCCTGGGCGTATCGGCCTGCGCCACCTGCGACGGATTCTTCTACCGCCGTAAAGATGTGGCCGTGGTGGGCGGAGGCGACACCGCGTGCGAAGAGGCCACTTATCTGGCCGGCCTCTGCAATAAAGTATATATGATAGTGCGCCGCGACGTCCTGCGCGCTTCGGCAGCAATGCAGGAGAGAGTGGCATCCACTCCCAATATCGAGATTCTTTGGAACTGCAATACCCGCGAGGTGCTCGGTGACTCTTCCGGTGTGACCGGAGCCCGCCTGGAGCGTAAAGACGGCGAGGTGTTCGACATTGCCGTCGACGGTTTCTTCCTGGCCATAGGGCATCATCCGCAGTCGGAGCTCTTCGCCCCCTGGGTCAAGACCGACGAGGCCGGATACATAATCACCGAGGCTCCCGGCAGCCGCACCAACGTCGAGGGTGTCTTTGCCGCCGGAGATGTTCAGGATCCGCATTACCGCCAGGCCATAACCGCCGCAGCATCTGGCTGCCGCGCCGCCCTGGACGCCGAAAAATTCTTGAAACGATGAAATCATTACGCCGCATATTCACCGCAGCGCTCGCACTTGTCCTGTGCCTGTCTTCCTGCAAGAGCCAGTACGAAATCTTGCTCGAGGGCAATGACACCGAGGCCAAGTATGCCGCCGCGTTCGATTATTTCAACCAAGGCAAGTTCACCAAGGCCAGCCAGTTGTTCGAGTCTCTGTCCATCATTACCAACGGTACCAGCAGGGACGATACGGTCCAGTACTACTGGGGCCTGAGCAACTACAGGGCCAAGGACTACATGACCGCCGAGACCAATTTCGAGCGCTTCATCAACAACTTCCCCAGGAGCCCCTTCGCCGAGTCGGCGGCATTCCTTCATCTCGACTGCCTTTACAGGGGCACCTACCGCTACGAACTGGACCAGACTCCAACATACAAGACTATAACCGCCATCAGCGAGTATCTGATGACCAATCCCGGCACCGAGTATCGCAACGTATGCTACCAGATGCTTGACAATCTTAATGAGAGGCTCGACCGCAAGGCCTACGAAAACGCCTACCTATATTATAAGATGGAAGATTACCTGGCGGCCAGGGTAGCGCTGCGCAACGTCCTCAAGGACGATGCCGACAACCGCTACCGCGAGGACATCCTGTACTACACCGCCATGGCGTCATACAAGTATGCCAGCCTGAGCGTGCCATCAAAGCAGAAAGAGCGCTTCCTGGTATTCTATGACGACTATTTCAACTACATCGGCGAGTACCCCGATACCGACAGGCGCAAGGAGCTCGAGAGACTGTACACAAAAGCGAAAGAAAAATATTGAAACTACCTCACTCGAGGGTTTCGTAATAAAAGTATGGAAAACAAAGTACCCAACAACACTATCACGAGGGATATCAAAGACCTCGCCGCCCCTACGGGCAATATTTATGAGACTGCAGTAATTCTCGCCCAGAGGGCGAACCAGATTGCACTTGCCGAGAAAAAAGAGCTCAATAAGCGTCTGGAAGAATTCCGCAACGAGCGTGACACCATGGAGGAGACCTTCGAAAACAAAGAGCAGATTGAGATCTCCAAATATTTTGAGCGCCAGCCCAAGCCCGGCCTGGTAGCCATCTCCGAATTCGAGGACGGCGAACTGTCGTTCCGTTTTGCAAAATCCGACGCCAAGGCGGAATAAGCTGCGTTGCGATGCTGCGCAGCCTGCACATACGTAATTACATTCTCATAGACTCTCTGGATATACAGTTTCCGGAGGGCCTTGTGATTATTACGGGCCAGACCGGAGCCGGAAAGTCGGTGCTGCTCGGGGCCCTGGGGCTCCTTGCGGGAGGTAAAGCCGACCCTTCGCTTATCAGCGAGGGGGCCGAGAGTTGCGTCGTCGAGGGAGAGTTCGACACTCCCGAGGGGCTTCGCATCATAAGGCGCGTGCTTTACTCAACCGGCCGCTCGCGCAGTTTTATCGACGACTGCCCGGCACAGGCAGGCGAACTCGCTGCGCTCAGCGAGAGCCTCTTTGACATTCACTCCCAGCACCGGAGCCTGCTTCTGACCGACAAAGCCTTCCAGCTCTCGCTGCTCGACCACTATGCCGGCCTGGACGCTCAAAAGGCCGAATGTACCAAGCTCTGGAGAGAGTTGGGAGCAGCCAGGAGCGAATTGGACAAAATCCGGGAGCAACTGCGGCGCAGCAAAGCCGAAAGGGACTACAACGAGGCCCAGTGGCAGGAACTGCAGGCAGCCGCCCTTAAAGAGGGAGAACTAGCCGAGCTTGAAGAAGAGCAACGCAGCCTGGCCAATGCCGAACAGATACGTGAGAGGCTCTCATTCGCCCTCGGCTGTTTCAATCCACCTTCGCAGACAGGAATCTCCGAAGCGCTCAAAGAAGCACGCCGCAGCCTGGAGCAAGCCGGCAAGTACATGAACGGCATGCTCGAGCTGAGCGAGCGGATCGAATCGGCACGCATAGAACTGGAAGACATTTTTGGAGAAGTCGAAGACAGTGCGGAGCGCATCGATTGCTCGGGAGAGCGTCTCGAAGAAGTGGAGCAAAGGCTTTCGTTGCTATACCGCCTGATGCACAAGCATAGCTGCAACGATATCGAAGGCCTGATTGAAGTTCGTGACCGCTACAATTCGGAGCTCAGCGGCACCGAAGAACTGGAAGAGAACTGCAGCGCCCTCGAGAGCAAGATAGGCTCCCTGGAGAAAGCATTGGGAGCTGTATGCCAAGCGTTAAGCGCAGCGCGCAGCGAGGCCGCACCCCGTTTTGCAAAAGAGGTTGAAGAGCATTTGCACTTCCTCGAACTGGAGAGAGCTTCATTCAGCATTCAAGTCCTCCCCGTCCCTGCAAGCGCAAGCGGCACCGACGCTGTGAGTTTTCTGTTCTCCGCAGACGGCAGCAAGGAGGCCGATGTGGCCAAGTGCGCATCGGGAGGCGAGATTTCACGCATTATGCTGAGCCTCAAGGCGCTTATGGCTAAATTCAAAGGCATGCCTACCCTCATCTTCGACGAGATCGACAGCGGAGTCTCCGGCAGCGTAGCCGACAAGATGGGCAAAATGATCTGCGAGATGGGCCTGACAATGCAGGTATTCTCCATCACCCACCTGCCGCAGGTGGCGGCAAAGGGCAGCGCGCACTACCTGGTAAGCAAGCAGTTCAATCCCGCAAGCGGCCGGAGCACCACCGGGATCAAGCTTCTCGAAGGCGAAGACAGGGTAATGGAAATCGCCCGCCTGCTTAGCGGCGAGAGCATAACGTCAGAGGCCATAGCCAACGCAAGGTCACTTATGCAAGAAAGCTGAGATTTATTATGCCGCGCATTACCCGAAAGAAGATCAAGGACGAAGAAGCGTTCCGCCGGCAACTTAAGAGCCGCTCTCTTAAGCTTACCCCGCAGCGCCTGGCCGTACACAGGGCAATGTGCGAACTGATCCACGCCAGCGCCGACATGGTGCAGGAGCACATAGGCGAAGAATGCAAGATAAGCACTGTCAGCATCTATAATATCCTTTCAGAACTGGCCGACAACGGTATCTACTCCCGCAGGTACAGTCCCAACAACAAGATGTATTTCGATGTTGACCCGAGCCGCCACGTGCACCTGTTCGACAGCCGCAACAACGAGTTCCTCGATGTCGGAGACCTCGACCTCATCCCCCTGGTCGAAACCGGGCTCAAGCGCAAGCGCTTCCGCGGATACAAGATGGACAACATAGAGATACAGATTATCTGTCACCCGACAAGAAAGAAATTGATATGAGAATCAGATTCATATTGTTAGCGGCCTTTGCCGCCGCCCTTTGCGCATGCGCGCCCGACAACGAGCCCTTCCTGTTCCGGAGCGCCCTTATGGGCTACCTCCAGGAAGACGGATCGCTGAAAGGCGACGACGGACGCATCTACTATTTCAGCAACGTCCAGGACAGCAACGGCTGGGAAGATGTCAAGCGCCTGATGGTACTGATTGACGTCACCGAAAAGATAAGCGGAGAGAACACCTACTCCGCCCGCCTCCTCAATTACGAAGTACCGCTGTACAAAGAGCCCGTCGTCGGAGATGACCAGCACCTGATAGATTCCCTTGGCACCTCTCCCCTGCAGGTCAACGATGCCTGGCTTGCCGGAGGATGCATCAACATGGTCAACACTCTTCTGTTCGCCGACCGCGAAAAAAAGCACACTGTTGACTTGCGCCTCAAAGAGTATCCGCCCAGCGGCGACACTCTTAAATTTGCCCTGATGCACAATGCGGGAGACGATATCGTGGACGAATATGCCGAGGATTTCTCCGGCAGCACTTTTTCTTTCTATTCTTCTTTCCCCATCGACCAATTCTTGCCCGAGAACAAAGATAATCTGGTGCTCACGCTGGAGTGGCGCTGGAAGGGAGAAACGAACGTCATAACCCATTCTTTTAAATAGTCTGCACTATGGATAAAGCGACGGTTAAGAAATACAATTACTGGCAGTGGCGTACCCTCATAATACTTATCATAGGCTACGCTCTCTTCTATTTTGTAAGAAAGAATTTCAGCATTGCCATGCCGGCCCTGGAGGCCGAACTCGGACTCAGCAAGACCCAGCTCGGTATATTCCTGACTCTCAACGGAGTGATTTATGGAGTCTCGCGTTTTGTGAACGGCATGCTGGCCGACCGGTTCAGCCGTAAGCGCATGATGGCCCTCGGTCTCCTGCTGTCTGCGCTCGTCAACATCGCCATAGGTTTCATACCCGCCGTAAACGGCTTCTTCAACGTGCTGGACACCACCGGCAAAGCCACCATCGGCTTCGTGTACGTATTAGGGTCATTATGGCTCATCAACGGCTATCTGCAGGGCATGGGCTATCCCCCTTGCTCCAGCCTGATGGCGCACTGGATCAAGCCCTCGGAGCTTGCCACCAAGCAGTCGCTCTGGAATGCTTCGCACTCTATAGGCGCAGGCCTGCTGGCACTTATGATCGGAGCCATTCTGGGCCATTTCGGCAATTCGGCATGGCAGTGGTGCTTCTGGGCGCCCGCCATCCTGGCCATCTTCGGGGCCGCTCTCATCTTCTTCGGACTTAAAGACACTCCCGCTTCGGTAGGCCTTCCCAATCCCGAAGATATGGACGCCCACAAGCACGAAGAAGCGCCCGCCGAGCAGGAGGATCCCGAGTTTACGCGCCTGGCCTACAAAGCGTTCGTCAAAAAAATGGCCTTTGGCAATCCCATCATCTGGATGATCGCCATCGCCGACTTCTTTGTATATGTAATCCGCTTCACCATACTCGACTGGGGCTCGACTATCCTGGTTCAGGACAAAGGGCTCGACATCAGCCTTGCAGCTTCGATAGTCGCCGCTTGTGAGATCGTAGGAGGAATAGTGGGCATGCTTGTGGCCGGATGGGCTACGGACAAGTTCTTCAAGAGCAAGGCCCAGTGCACCAGCGCCATCTGCACCATCCTGGCCGTTATCTGCCTCTTCGTATTCTGGCAGGTCAAGGATATCCCTTGGCTGTTCATCGCTATGCTGGTGCTCTCGGCATTCTTCATCTACGGTCCCCAGGCACTCCTGGGCATAGCTGCCTCCAACCAGGCCACCAAGAGGGCTGCGGCTACGGCCAACGGCATAGTGGGCATAGTGTGCTACCTCAGTCCCATAGTGTCCGGAGCGGTGTTCGGAGCCATTGCCGACAATCCCAATATGGGATGGAACGGCGTTTACCTTGCCGCCATCATTATGGGTATCGTCGGTGCCGTGCTGCTGGCCCTTCTGTGGAACAAGCCGGCCGACGGATATGCCAAAGCCGACAAGCTCCTCGACCAGGTACGCGCCGACTATGAGATGCGTAAAGCTGGGAAGTAAGATTATTTGCTTATATTTGTATGATGATTAAGAAAACCGCAAAAATCGTGACCTTGCTCCTGGCGGCGGCCCTGTGCCTCTGCTCTTGCGGCAAGTCGCTCAAGGACATTAAGATTACCTCCTATGAGGTATCCTCGGTTGCGCCCCGTGGCCTGTCGGCGTTCGACGCCACCATCGACCTGGGCGTCAACAATCCGTCCGTGCAGTTTTCGCTTTCAGCCATAAGCGCCACGGTCAAAATGGACGGAACTCCCTGCCTCTATCTCACGGCCGACGACGTCAAGGTGGAGGCCCGCAGCGAGCAGGTTTACACCCTCATCCTCCACGGTGTGCTGGACAAGGCCTTCAATCCTTTCTCCCTGCTCACCCTGCTCCAGAACCCCGACCTGGAGCCCATAACCCTCGACCTCTCCTACCACGGCTCGCTCAAGGGCGGCCTGGGCAAGGATTTTGAATATAAAGACATAAAAGTTAAGGATTTGATAGGCCGATTATGAAAAAGATACTGTTGTTGACGCTATCGTTTCTGTTCTTGAGCCTGGGCCTTTCGGCACAGGCGCCCAAGGACAGCACCGCCACCACGGACGTATTCGACGTACTGTCCGGCAAGATTACGGTTAAACAAAGCCCCGAAATCAGGTCGGCCATGGCAGCTCACATAGACCGCAACGCGCGCAAGGCCGCCAGCGGCCAGGGAGAGCAGACTTTCCGCATCCGCATCTTCTTCGACAGCGGCCAGAACGCCCGTGCCGCTTCCGAAGCGGCGGCCGCACGTTTCCGGTCTCTGCATCCCGGAGTATCGGTGACCCGTTCGTTCACCAATCCTTTCTTTAAGGTAACGGTGGGCAACTATGCCACCAAAGCCGATGCGGCAAATGCCCTCAAGAGCATCCAGCAAGAATTTCCAACCGCTTTCATAGTCAGGAACTGATGTTAAAGACAGGACTCGAACTCAAGCAGCAACAGCGGCTCTCCCCTCTCCAGATCCAGACCATCAAGCTCATACAGATGCCTATCCAGGAACTGGAGCAGAAGGTGCGCGCCGAACTGGAAAGCAACCCCGTGCTTGACGACGAACCCGACCCCGACAGCCCGTCGGAAAGCAAAGACGTATCGATCGACGCCATAAAAGAAGACGGGGACATCCCTGCCTACCGCCTGAAAGTCAACAACTGGGGCAAGGACCCCAGGCCCGAGTACAATACTTTTTCCGTCAAGGAAGGCTTTACCCAAAGCCTTCAGCGGCAGCTTGGTTTCCGCAACCTTACTCCCCGCCAGCAGGAAATAGGATCATTCATTATCGGCAGCCTCGACGACGACGGCTATCTGCGCCGCGATATCGATACGCTTGTTGACGACCTGGCTTTCAGGGCCAACATCGAGGCCACCCCTGAAGAAGTGGAGCAAATGCTCCGCGTGGTGCAGGAATTCGAGCCGGTAGGCGTAGGCGCCCGGAACCTGCAGGAGTGCCTGCTTCTGCAGCTGCGCTCGCTCCGTCCCACGGAAGAAGTCCAGACAGCAATCCGCATTATCGACGAGTGCTTCCAGGACTTCTCCAACAAGCATTTCCAGAAAATATGCACGCGCCTGGGCATAACCGAAGACCAGCTCAAGGCGGCGTTCGCAAAGATAGTCAAGCTCAATCCCTCGCCCGGCGGGCAGATCGACGACTCGTACGACGACCAGTCGCAGCAGATAGTCCCAGACTTCATACTGGACGAGCACGACGGAGTGCTGGATTTCACCATGCCCCGGTTCAACGTTCCCGAAATCAGGGTCAACAAGAAATACGCTGACTTGCTCATCGACGCCAAGGGTTCCTCGGAGAAGTCCCAGAAAGAGGCCGCTGCTTTCGTAAAGCAGAAACTCGACTCGGCCAAGTGGTTCGTAGAGGCGCTCAAGCAGAGGCAGAATACCCTCAGCAAGACCATGCGGGCCATACTCGAATACCAGCACGATTATTTTATCGACGGCGACGAGAGCAACCTTAAGCCGATGGTACTCAAAGACATAGCCGAGAAGACCGGCTTCGACATCTCTACCATAAGCCGCGTCGTCAACAGCAAGTTCATCGAGACCCACTTCGGCATATTCCCCCTCAAGTACTTCTTCTCCGAAGGAATGGAAAACAGCGAGGGCGAGGAGGTTTCGACCCGAGAGCTGAAGAAAGTCCTGCAAGAATGCGTCGATTCTGAAGATAAGAAAAAGCCTCTTACCGACGAGCAGCTTGTAGTTGAAATGTCACGCCGCGGCTACAACGTTGCCCGCCGCACCATAGCCAAGTACCGCAGCCAGCTCGGCATACCGCTCGCCCGCTGGCGTAAGGAAATCTAGACACGGTTATATTCCGAACACCGGTCAAATAATCAAGTACATATAAAAGACTAGCTGCAGAATAGCCATCTCCCCCCGGGGCCCTTTTCCAATGTTTTATGGACCCCGGGGGAGATGGCTATTCTGCAGCCTGAACTATGCCCTTCACTTGATGAAACTTGCATTCCGGGGCATTGTTAATAACTATGTGGAAAAAATTGTAACAAAATGTAATAAAGTGGAAAATTTTTATTATCTTTGCAACTGCGTATAAGAATTATTATGGTCACTTTTTACGGTAAATATCCTGTCAGGATTGACGACAAGGGACGCCTGGTGCTCCCGGCCGCCATCCGTAAGGATATGCCGTCGGGTGGCGATATGAGGTTTGTAATCAAAAAAAGCATCTATGACCGCTGCCTGGAGATGTACACTTTTGAAGAGTGGACCAGGCAGACGGAAAAGATCAAAGAAGATCTGGACTTCTTCAATCCCGACCACGTCACGTTCTGGAGAGAATTCATGAGGGACGTTGACATAGTCGAGCCAGATCCCAAACTGGGACGTATCTCCATCTGTCGTGAACTTCTTGACGCAATAGGTATTACCAAGGAAGTGGTATTCTTCGGCGTTGGTTTTAAATTGGAAGTTTGGGCAAAAGCGGAGTTCGAATCCTCACGCATCACGAACGACAGTTTCATTTCTATCGCCAGAAGCCTCTCCCGCAAATAGGAGCAGGGGCAATGAGCGAATATCACAATCCGGTATTACTTCATCAAAGCGTGGACGCCCTGGTTCTCAACCCGGACGGCATCTATGCTGACGCCACCTTCGGAGGAGGCGGCCACTCCCGCGCCATTCTCGGACGGCTCTCACCCAAAGGCCGCCTGATAGCATTCGACCGCGACGAGGACGCCCTTGCCAACGCTCCCGAGGACGGGCGTTTCAAACTCATACACAACAATTTCCGATTTATACATAATTATGCTCTAATCGAGGCCCCCGACGGGCTGGACGGAGTACTGGCCGACCTTGGCGTCAGCTCCCACCAGTTCGATACCGCCGAAAGAGGTTTCTCTTTCCGCTTTGACAGCCCCCTCGATATGCGAATGAATGTGCAGGGCGATAAGACCGCTGCCGACATTGTCAATTCTTATACGCAAGAAGAATTGGAAAGGATCTTCAAAATCTACGGTGAGGTGGACGGCGCCCACAAGCTTGCGCAGCTCATCGTTTCCGCACGCTCCAAGGCGCAGATCCTCTCCACCGGCGACCTCGGCAATGCCATTGCGGGAGCCCTGCCTTCTTTCGCGGAGCATAAATACCTGGCCAAAGTGTACCAGGCCCTGAGAATCGAAGTAAACGACGAGATGCGCTCCCTGGAGAAGTTCCTCCCCGGAGCCGCCAAGGCCCTCAAGAAGGGCGGGCGCCTGTGCGTTATCACCTACCACTCCCTTGAAGACAGGATGGTAAAGAACTTCATCCGCAGCGGCCGCACCGACGGAGTGGAACAGAAAGACATTTACGGCAGGCCCTCGGCACCCTTGAAGAGCGTGGAGCGCAAGCCTATCGTGCCCCAGGAAGACGAAATTGAAGGAAATACACGCGCACGCAGCGCAAAACTAAGGATAGCTGAAAAGATTTGATATGGAGAAGACCTGGAAAATACAAGATCTGGGCAAGGGGCTCCGCAACAGCCTCCGCGCCATACTGAAGGGCGAGTTCCTGCTCCGCCTCAACGTAGGGCGTTACTTCATCCATATCGTCTATACCTTCTTCCTCATAGCCATGGTCATCTGGATCTCGCTCATGATAGAAGGCACCATGACCAAGGTAGAGCGCAACAAGGCCGTCCTGAGGGAGCTGGAGATCGTCCACACCCAGAAGACCTTCGACGTAGTAAAACTCAGCCGCCGCTCCACGGTGCAAGAGATGCTGGAGCAAATGGGCTCTAAGGTTACCGAACCCGCCGAACCCGCAACACGTTTAACGAAATAAAAGACGATGGAAGCCAACACCGACAATAAGAAAAAACGCGACCGCATAGGGGTAATCCTCTATGTGATCTACGTATTGCTGCTGATGGCTTCGGTCCTCTTGTTCGTCAAGATCGTAGGCATCCAGATATTCTTCAACCCCGACCCCAAGATCCAGAGCGCCCTCACGCCGGGCAGCAGGCCCCGTCTCATAGAGCCGGTACGCGGCAATATCATCGACTGCCAGGGCCGACTGCTGGCCATGTCCTGCCCTACCTACCAGATAGCCATGGACTGCACCGTGCGCCGCGAGGAATTCGCCAAAGATAAAGACGGCGCAGCCAAGGAGGCCGAGTGGATGAAGAAAGCCGAAGCCCTGAGCGTAGAGCTCGCAAAGGTATTCCCCGACAAGAGCGCAGATGAATATCTGAAACTCATACGCAACGGCCGCGCGAACGGCAAGAAATACCTCAAATTCGGCAAGCCGGTCGACCGCAACGTATATAACCGCGTGGCGGCATTCCCTCTCTTCAAGGAAGGACGCTTCAAGGGAGGCTTCATCGCCGAGCAGCAGAACGTACGCATTTATCCTTACGGCAAGCTCGCACGGCGCACCATAGGCTTCGTCAGGAACAATCGCTCCGACGTGGGCAACACCCACGTGGGCCTGGAAGGCAAGTTCGACTATGTGCTCCACGGCCAGGAGGGCAAGGAATACACCAAGGTCACCGACTTCGGACGCGTGCTTGACAACGACAGCACCAAGACCCTGCCGGTTGACGGCCGCGACATACGCACCACCCTCAACATCGACTACCAGGATATCGCCTGGAACGCCCTCTACAACGAGATTGCCGCCGAAGACGACCTGGAAGGCGCCTGCCTGGTGCTCATGGAGGCCAGCACCGGAGCCATCCGCGCCATGGTCAATCTCTACCGCGACGGAGCCGCAACCGACTTCGAGGAAGTGAGCAACCTTGCAATCGGAAGGGCCATAGAGCCGGGCAGCGTTTTCAAGACCGTAACCCTCATGCAGGTACTCTCCGACGGCTATGTAAAGAGCCTTGAGGAGCTTATCCCCACCAATCACGGCATCATAAAGGGCGCCAAGGGCGTACCTCAGGACGTCCATATGCTCGACCACGAGAGGGTGCACCAAACCAATACCATTTCCGTCATCGACGGCTTCAAGATATCATCCAACTATGTCTTCGGCACGCTGGCTGTTTCCAACTACGGGAAGAAGCCCATGCGCTTCGTTGAGAACATACACAGCTACAAGCTGGGCGAGGCTTTCGCCTTCGACCTCGACGGTCTTGCCACCCCCATCATTCCGTCGCCAAACGACAAGAACCGCTACTGGAGCCCGAGCGACCTTGCGGTCATGGGCTACGGATACGGCATCAGGGTGACTCCCATGCACGTGCTGAGCTTCTACAACGCCATCGCCAACAAAGGCAAGATGATGAAGCCCTACCTGGTGGAAGACATCGAGCTGAACGGCGTAGTAAAGAACAAGAGGGGCCCGGCACTAATGTCTACCATTTGCAGCAGGGCCGTAGCCGACACGCTCACAAGGGCTCTGAAGGCCGTTACCGAAGAGGGTACGGCAAGACGCCTTAAAGACGCACGCTGCCAGGTTGCCGGCAAGACTGGCACCTCGTTCGGAACATACAGCGGGGGCTCCTACCGTGACGAACTCGGACGCCGCAAGTACCAGGGAACATTCGTGGGATTCTTCCCCGCCGACGATCCCCGTTACAGCGTGATCTGCTCAGTGTTCAGTAAACCCACATCCAAACAGTTCCAGGGCGGCGGCATACCAGCCAGAGCCATTAAGAACCTTGTGAACGGTATTTATTGCATTGATCCTTGTTTCCAACCTACATTAAGCGAAAGCAAATGAAACTGGGCGACATTATAAAGAATTGCGGCATCCTGGAAGTTAAGGGCACGCTGCTTAAAGACATCACCGACGTAACCAACGACTCGCGCAAGGTTACGCCCGGCAGCCTCTTCGTGGCCGTAAACGGATGCGGAGCCGACGGCAGGGCCTACATAGCCAAAGCCATCGAGAACGGCGCCTCGGCAGTATTGTTCGAGGACGCGCAGGACTGCCCCGCCATTCCCGAGCGCCCTGAGGGAGTAACCTACCTGCTTACTGACAACAGCCGCAAGGCGGTTGCCATGGCGGCAGACAGTTTCTATTCCCACCCCAGCGGTTCCATCAAGCTTGTGGGAATTACCGGCACCAATGGCAAGACCACCACTGTGACCCTGCTGTACCGCTTGTTCCGTAGCTTGGGATATGAATGCGGCCTGCTCTCCACGATAGCAAACTACGTCGGCAGCGAAAGGATTGAAACTGCAAACACCACTTCCGACCCCATAACCATCAATTCCCTGCTGACCCGCATGGTGGAAGCAGGATGCGAATACTGCTTTATGGAGGTCAGTTCAATAGGCGTCGAGCAGGAAAGAGTCACCGGCCTGGAGTTCAAGGTAGGCATATTCTCCAACCTTACCCACGACCATCTTGACTACCACGGCACCTTTGCCGAGTATCTGCGCTGCAAGAAGCTCTTCTTCGACAATCTCTCCCCCGAAGCTACCGCCATCACCAATATTGACGACAAGCACGGAGAGGTAATGCTCCAGAACACCAGGGCAAAGTGCGTACGTTATTCCTGCCGCAGCGCAGCCGACCACAGCTGCCGCATCCTCGAGCAGAGTTTCGAGGGTATGCTCCTGCGCATCGACGGAACCGAAGTATGGACCAGGCTTATCGGCCTTCACAACGCCTACAACCTGCTTGCGATATATTCCGCGGCAATGGCCCTCGGAGCTCCAAAAGAAGACGTACTCGTAGCCCTCTCGCAGCTCGAGAGCGCCCCCGGCCGTCTTGAGACCATACACGGTCCCCGCGGCCTGTGCGCCGTGATTGACTATGCGCATACTCCCGACGCTATGGAGAACGTGCTCAAGACTCTCCGCGACGTCGCTCCCGCCAAGACTCTCGTATGCCTGTTCGGCTGCGGAGGCGACCGCGACCGCACCAAGCGTCCGGAAATGGCTGCTGTGGCCGAAAAATGGGCCGACAAGATATTCGTCACTTCCGACAACTCACGCACCGAGAATACCGAAGACATACTTAAAGATATACGCGCAGGTTTCACCCCCGCCGGCCTTGCCAAGGCAGTGTTCATCGCCGACCGCAAGGAAGCCATCAGGGCCGCTCTTATGCTCTCGCCAGACGGCAGCACCGTCCTGCTTGCAGGCAAGGGACACGAAACCTACCAGATAATAGGAACAGAAAAGCGTCATTTTGACGAGAAAGAAATAGTTAAGGAGATTTTTGCACAATGCTCTACCACCTTGTAGACTGGCTTCAAAGCCTCGGAGTTCACTTTCCCGGAATGGGACTGATGCATTACCTTTCGTTCAGGGCAATGCTGGCCGTGGTTATTAGTATGCTCATAGCATTCTTTGCCGGCGGCAAGATTATCAGCGCCCTCCAGAAGCACCAGATCGGCGAGACCATCCGCGACCTGGGACTGGAAGGCCAGATGCAGAAGAAAGGTACGCCCACCATGGGAGGCATCATAATTATCCTCTCGCTCCTGGGCTCCGCCCTGCTGGTCTGCCGTCTGGACAGCATCTACACCATCCTGCTCATAATAACCACCCTCTGGTGCGGCGGAATAGGCTTTGCTGACGACTATATCAAGGTATTCAAGCATAACAAAGAGGGCCTGAGCGAGAATGCGAAACTCATTCTCCAGTTCGGACTCGGCCTGGTGGTAGCTCTCACCGTGTGCATCAGCCCCGACATCCCCACCGACAAGCTCACGACCACCATCCCCTTCGTCAAGGCACACGAATTCGATTATTCATGGCTCTCGCCTTTCAAGGGCCAGTTGGGCGTCTATTGCTCCTGGGGCATATATATGATTATGATCATACTGGTCACCCTGGCCTGCTCCAACGGCACCAACCTCACCGACGGAATGGACGGACTGGCATCCGGAACTTCGGCCATAGTGGGCGTGACCATTGGTGTGATGGCATGGCTGAGCGGTGACGTAATCGACGCCAAGTACCTCAACATAATGTATATACCGGGGACCGGCGAGGTGGCCATATTCATGGCTGCGTTCGTGGGGGCGCTTATTGGCTTCCTCTGGTACAACACCTATCCGGCGCAAGTGTTCATGGGTGACTCCGGCTCGCTCACCATCGGAGGCATCATAGGCGTAAGCGCAATTTTGATCCGCAAGGAACTCATTCTCCCTCTGCTGTGCGGCATATTCTTCATGGAAAGCCTGTCCGTCATCATCCAGAGGACGCATTTCAAGCGCACCAAGCGCAAATACGGCGAGGGCCGCAGGGTATTCCTGATGGCGCCCCTGCATCATCATTACCAGAAAAAAGGCATTCCGGAGCCGCGTATCGTAACGCGCTTCTGGATAATAGGAATCATATTGGCCGTCTCTACACTGGCGGTACTGAAGATCAGATAATTATGGCAAGAGTAGTTGTATTGGGCGGGGCCGAGAGCGGCGTTGGAGCCGCGGTGCTCGCAAAAGTTAAAGGATTCGACGTATTCCTCTCCGACAACGGAGTAATCAAGGAAGAGTACGCCCGCACCCTGCAGCAATGGGATATCCCCTATGAGCAGGGCGGACATACCCCCGAGAAGATATTGAACGCCGACGAGGTGGTCAAGAGCCCCGGCATACCTTCCACCGCACCTATGGTCAAGGCCCTCGCATCGATGGGCACCCACATAGTGTCCGAAATAGAGTTCGCATCGCGCTACGACAACGCGAAGAAAATATGCATCACCGGATCCAACGGCAAGACCACCACGACCTCCCTCATCCACTACCTACTCAAGGAAGCGGGACTGAACGTAGGCCTGGGCGGCAATATCGGCAAGAGTTACGCCCTGCAGGTGGCCACCGAGAAGCACGATTACTACGTGCTGGAAATCAGCAGTTTCCAGCTTGACGACACATACGACTTCAGGCCCGACATTGCGGTAATCACCAACATAACCCCCGACCATCTTGACCGCTACGACCACAAGATGGAGAACTACGTAAGGGCCAAATTCAAGATTGTCCGCAACCTGCGCCCCGAAGACTGTTTCATTTTCGACTCCGACGACGCCATCACCATCGAGCACCTGAGCCGTATCGTGCTCAAGGCCAAGATGCTCCCCTTCACACAGGAGAAGAAGAACCTGGAGCAAGGCGCCTGGCTCGACGGAAACCGCATCGTGGTCAAGTACGAGCAGAGCGAGAGCGAAATCTACCTGCGCGAACTTGCCCTGGGCGGCCGCCACAATATTTACAACTCCATGGCAGCCGCGCTCGCAGCCAAAGCATCCGGAATAGAGGACGAGGTGATCCGCAACTCCCTGAAGAGTTTCTCTCCCATCGAGCACCGTCTGGAGCCCGTGTTGAGCATACGCGACGTTATGTACATCAACGACTCCAAGGCCACCAACGTCGATTCGGCATGGTACGCACTCGAGTGCCAGACCCGTCCCGTGGTGTGGATTGTGGGCGGAACCGACAAAGGCAACGACTACAGCGTCCTCAACGACCTTGTACGCGAGAAGGTCAAGGCCATCGTTTGCCTGGGAGTGGACAACAGCAAGATACATGCGGCCTTTGAAGGAATCGTGGGAGCGGACCGCATCGTAGATACTAACAGCGCCGAGAAGGCCGTACAGACGGCAAGCCAGCTTGCAAGCGCAGGTGACGTCGTGCTGCTCAGCCCCTGCTGCGCCAGCTTTGACCTGTTTAAGAATTACGAGGACAGGGGAACCCAATTCAAAAACGCAGTAAGAAGATTATAAAATGGCGGACAAGAAGCGCACAGTCTGGAATTTCTTCGACCGTATCGAAGGAGACAAGGTGGTCTGGATCATCGTCCTGATGCTGATCCTGATATCCATCGTGTGCATATTCTCCTCCACTTCACGCCTTCTGGAGGGGAGCCAGACCCGTCTGGACATCGTAAAGAGCCAGCTCTTTGTGGTGGCCGCCGGACTTGCGCTCATAATTGTCTGCTACAACATAAAGAACATCAAGATATTCCGCTGGCTTTCCCAGTGGGGGGCACTGGTTTCTTTTGTCCTGCTCGGACTGCTGCTCACTAAGATCGACACGCCCATCATCCGTTCCATCGAGCTCAACGGCGCCCGCCGCATCCTCCAGATCGCAGGTTTCCAGGTGCACGTGTTCGAGGTGGTGAAAGTGGCGATGGTGCTCTATCTTGCCTGGGCAATGGACGCCCTCAAGAAAGGCGAGCTCAAGTGGCCCAAGAAAGAGATCTGGAAGAAGATTCTGTTTATTTATTTCCCGTTCGTAGCCATACTGCTCATGATACTTCCGGGAAGCAACTCTGCGGCTCTTTTCATCGGCGGAATCATGTTTATCGTGATCCTGCTCGGCGGCGGCAACCTCAGGGACATGGCGCTGCTGGCCGCACTTGCAGTGGTGCTCATAGCCGGCTGCTGGGGCATTTACGAAATCAGCGGGCACAAAGCACTGGGACGAATAGGCACCGCCGTGAGCAGGCTTTCGGAGCATGAAGACTGGGAGCAGAAGGTACTGGACGCCCGTCCCGGATCGGACGAGTATTACAAGGCCCTCGACAAGATCCGCCAGCCCTACAGCGCCAAGATAGCCATCAAGGAAGGCGGCATACTGGGCAAAGGCCCCGGACAGAGCACGCAGCGTTACGTTGTGCCCGATATTTCCGAAGACTACATGTATTCCTTCATCATCGAGGAATACGGTCTGTGGGGCGCCCTGATAGTGATATTCCTGTATGTGTCCCTGCTTGCCAGGGGCTCCATCATAGTCCGTAACTGCGGCAAAGACATCTATGCCAAGATAAGCGTGGCGGGGCTCTGCCTGTTGATTTCCGGCCAGGCCTTCCTGCATATGTTCGTCAATGCAGACATAGGGCCCATGACCGGGCAGACCCTGCCCCTTATCAGTCATGGCAACAGCGCCTTCCTGTGCTTCAGCCTGGCGTTCGGCCTCATACTGTCTTTCAGCCGTATCGCGCAGAGGCGTATAGAGAAGGAGCAGCGTGAAGCTCAGCCCCTTATAGAGCTCAAGGAGAATGTTCAGGCGGGACTGGACGAACTCGACTCGTTCGAGAGCGGCGAGGCTCCCTCCGATGATATATTAGACGAAATGAACGATTATGGAGTACAGTAAACTTAGGGTAATAATCAGCGGCGGCGGCACCGGCGGGCACATTTTCCCTGCTGTTTCCATTGCCAAGAAGCTTAAGGAAGTGAATCCCGAAACCGAGATTCTCTTCGTGGGAGCCGAGGGCAAGATGGAGATGGAAAAAGTCCCCCGCGAGGGTTTCCGTATAGTAGGTCTGCCGATAGTTGGCCTGCAGCGCCAGCTGAATCTGAAGAACATAATCAACGACGTCCAGGTGCCGTTCCGCTTTGTCGGAAGCATTGCAAAGGCACGAAAGATTATCAAGGAGTTCAAGCCCCAGATTGCAGTGGGCGTAGGCGGATATGCCAGCGCTCCCCTGCTCATGGCCGCAACCCGCATGAAGATTCCAGCCCTTATCCAGGAACAGAACGGATTTGCCGGCCTGACCAACAAGATGCTGGGAGACAAGGTACAGAGCATTTGCGTAGCCTATGAAGGGATGGAGCGCTTCTTCCCCGCCGACAAGATTGTCATGAGCGGCAATCCGATCAGGCCAGAGATGCATCCCTATGGAGCGGCAGAAAGGGAGGAAGGACTCAAGATGTACGGCTTCGATCCTTCAAAGAAGCACATACTCATAGTGGGCGGAAGCCTTGGAAGCGGCACCCTCAACAGGGCGATGAAAGCCTGGATAGAGGCCGGATGCCCCGGAGGAGAAGGAGTAGAGGTGCTCTGGCAGTGCGGTAAATACTACAAATCGGGGATCGACGCCTTCATGCAAGGCCGCGATCTCCCCGGCATACAATACAGCGACTTTATCAGCCGTATGGACCTTGCGTACGCCATGGCCGATGTCATCATCAGCCGCAGCGGAGCATCGTCGGTATCGGAAATCTGCGCCACAGCCAAAGCGGCCGTGTTCGTGCCCTCGCCCAACGTGGCCGAAGACCACCAGACGCACAACGCAATGGCACTGGTACGCAAAGACGCAGCCCTCATAGTCAAGGACGCCGACGCGGCCAAAGACCTTATGAACACAGCACTGGCACTTGTCCGCGACCCCGAACGCATAGCCGTCCTGGAACGCAACGCCCTTGCGATGGCACTGCCCGACGCTGCGAAGACCATAGTAGATGAAATTTATAGAATACTCGCGAAATGACGGAAGCTAAACTCAAGAATGTCTATTTCCTCGGAATAGGCGGAATAGGAATGAGTGCCATCGCAAGGTGGTACAAATTCCGCGGCTACGAGGTTTCGGGCTACGACCGCACTCCCTCTCCGCTCACCGCGAGCCTTGAGGCCGAGGGTATAGGAGTCCACTACGAGGACGATCCTTCGCGCATCCCTGCCGACAAGGCGTCCACGCTGGTCGTTTACACGCCCGCCGTGCCTGCCGAGCTTTCGGAGATGCAGTTCGTACTTTCCAACGGATACAAAGTAGTCAAGCGCGCCCGTGCGCTGGGCGAAATAACCCGCGACCAAACCTGCCTTGCAGTAGCCGGCACCCACGGCAAGACCACCACATCCACGCTCATCGCCCACATCCTTACCGAATCGGGCGACGGATGCTCCGCATTCCTGGGCGGCATTTCCAAGAACTACGGCACCAACCTTCTGATGAGCCACAACCCCACCGTCGTGGCAGAGGCCGACGAGTTCGACCGTTCTTTCCTGCAGCTCCATCCCGACATCGCAGTCATCACTGCCATGGACGCCGACCACCTTGACATTTACGGCGACCTGGAGCACGTGCAGGAAGCCTTCCGCGAATTCGCATCACAGGTACACGAGACCATCATCCTCAAGTACGGTCTGCCCATCAAGGGCAATCAGGTCAGCGCCCGTATCTTTACATATCACTTCGACGACCCGAGGGCAGACTTCCACAGCACCAACCTGCGCCTGGACGACAGCGGCCACTACACCTTCGACCTGGCCTATCCGGGCGGAACGCTCAAAGACATACGCTGCGGAACCCTGGGCTGGGTGAATGTCGAGAACAGCATAGCAGCGGCTGCCGCGTGCCTGTGCCACGGTGCAGACGGCCAGAAAGTAAGGCACGCCATCGGCTCCTTCAAGGGAGCCATGCGCCGGCTCGACGAGAGGGTAAACCGTCCCGGACTGGTATATATCGACGACTACGCCCATCACCCGGCGGAGCTCTCCAGCGCCATATCTTCGATTCGCGGGATCTTCCCCGGCCGCAAGATAACCGGCATATTCCAGCCGCACCTGTTCACCCGCACGAGAGACTTTGCTCCCGAGTTCGCAGCGGCCCTCAGCGGCCTGGACAAGCTCATACTTCTGGACATCTACCCCGCCCGCGAGGAACCCATCCCCGGAGTGAGCTCCGAACTCATTTTCAAGGACGTTACGGCCCCCGAAAAGGTCCTTATCCGCAAAGAAGAACTGATGGACGCTCTGGCTAAAGAAAAGCTGGACGTATTGGTAACCTTCGGGGCAGGCAATATAGACCGTTTTGTTGAACCCATTACCCAAATGCTTCAGGAAAGATGAAAATATCGCTCAAGCTCATAGTGGTATGCGCCGCCGTGGCGCTCATGCTCGCCGCTTTCGCCCTTCTGGTGGGATGCGGCAAGGCGGGGCGTTCCAAGGTGCTGTGCAACGCCCTTGACGTACAGATCAAGGACGCCTATGAGTTTGTGACCCCCGATGACATACGGGGATTCCTGGACCGCAAATACGGAGTATATATCGGCCAGAGGCTGGACAGCCTCGACCTTGGGCGCATGGAGCGTATGCTCGAGGAGAAGAGCGTAGTGATGAAAAGCGAAGCCTGGACTACCCGCGACGGAGTCCTGCACATCAGCATAGTGCAAAGGGCCCCGGCACTGCGCTTCCAAAGAGGCAGCCAGGGATTCTACATCGACAAGACCGGATATGTCTTCCCTCTGCACAGCAGCTATACCGCCGACGTGCCGCTCATAGAGGGTGATATCCCGCCGCTCGAAGACGGGCAGAATGCGGATTGGAGCAAAGGTCTTCTGGAGTTGTGTTCATATATAACATCCTCCAGGCAGTGGAAAGAGAGGATAGAAAAAATAAGTGTCGGAGCAGGCGGCGACGTGGAGCTTAAAACCATTGACGGCAAAGAGCGCTTCATCTTCGGTTTCCCCGACGATATACCCGCCAAATTTGCCAAGATGGGCAAATACTACTCCCACATCCGCCCTTCCAAGGACGAAGGATACTATAAGAGCGTGAATTTGAAATATAACAAACAAATAATATGCAGGAAAGATATATAGCGACAGTAGATCTGGGCACTTCGAAACTCGCACTCTGCGTGGCAAAGATCACAGGCGAGAACGTCCAGATCATCTACTACAAAGAGAGGCCGTCCGCCGGTATCCGCTACAACTGCGTCTTCAATCCCAAGAAGGCCGCAGGGCCGCTTCGCGCCGCCATAGCGGAGGCCGAAGACGAACTGCAGATCAAAATCACACAGGTAGTGGTAGGACTTCCCCGCTACAATGTGCACCAGGAGACCGCAAGTGCCAAAATCGACCGCAGCGACCCGTCGATGCTCATAGGAGAGGACGAAATAGCATCGCTCAAGAGCATCGCCCTGGACAATTATCCCCTCTCGGACAGCAGCAGCGAAGTGATCTACGGCGCTGTGCCCCAGTCATTTGCCACCGACGATTTCATCGGAAGCGAAGAAGATGTGGTGGGAGCTACCAGCGCATCGCTGTCGGGAAATTTCAAGATATTCGTAGGCAGGAAGAAAGCCGCCTGGAATATCGACATCATGCTCAACGATGCGGGCGTGGCCCTTGCCCAGGCCATCTTCGCACCTATAGCCGTAGGTGAAGCGGTACTCAAAGAAGACGAAAAGACCAACGGCGTGGCCCTGGTGGAAATGGGTGGAGGGGTTACTTCACTGTCCATTTATCAGGGTGGCATACTCCGCTACTTCGGCTCCATCCCCTTCGGAGGTAAAAGCATCACCACCGACATACGCCTTGAGTGCGCCTTCGACGACACTTTGGCTGAGAACATCAAGCTGGCGTTCGGAGCCTGTCTTCCCGACAAACTCCAGACCATGGGAGACAAAGTCCTGCAGATCAACGACGAAGAGAACGGCACCTATGAGCACCTGGGCGTCAAGTATCTGTCTGAAATCATAACCAGCCGCTGCCGCGAGATTGTGAACGCCATCCTGTACCTGATTCAGGAAAGCGGTTTCGCCGACAGGCTGCGCTGCGGAATAGTGCTCACGGGAGGTGGCGCCAACCTGGCCAATCTCACCAACCTCATCAAAGAAGAATCGGGTTACAACGTGCGTGTGGGTTTCCCTCTGGCACGCAAATTTTCGTCCGACGGATGCCCCGGCATAGGCGAGGCCGAAGCATCGGCTTCGGTGGGAATGGTCCTCGAATCGGCCTCCGATCCTTTCCTCAACTGCATTGCCGAGACTGCTCAGACACCTGCCCCGGAAACCGTTCAGGAACCCGTCAAAGAGCAAGAGGTCGCCCCCGATGCCAACGGGCAAGGCAACTTGTTCAGCAAAGACCAGTTCGACGTGGAGGTCGGATCCAAGATTGTAAAAACTCCCTCGAACGGCAAGAAACGCGCGCCCAAGCCGCCTAAACCGCCCAAGAGCGACAAGCCTTCGGGATTCAAGATTTTCTGGACCACTATGGGACAGAAAGTAGGTTCGGTGATAGAGAAAGGCTTCGAAGGCACCTTGGCCGGACTGTATGACGATATGGGTAACAACAACGAGGAGAAATAAGATATGTTCGAAGATTTCAATATAGACCTGGAGGCTACCACTCCCAAGGACTGGAAACGCTCCGACCAGATTATCAAGGTTATAGGCGTGGGCGGCGGCGGCTGCAACGCAGTGTCCTACATGTACCGCACAGGCATCGAAGGCTGCAGCTTCGTAGTGTGCAACACCGACTCCCAGGCGCTTGAATGCAGTCCCGTACCCGTCAAGATACAGATGGGAGCGGGCCTTGGCGCCGGCACCAACCCCATCAAGGGACGCAACGCGGCCATAGACAGCCAGGCCGAGATAGAAAAGAAAATTATCGATACCGGCACCAAGATGCTTTTCATCACCGCCGGAATGGGCGGCGGCACCGGCACCGGAGCCACTCCTATCATTGCCAAGATGGCCAAGGAGAAAGGCATCCTTACCGTAGCCGTAGTCACTCTTCCCTTCAAGAATGAGGGCGACAGGGCTATGTCCAGGGCCATAGACGGTATCCAGGAGCTGGAGAAGAACGTTGACTCACTGCTGATCATAAACAACGAGAAGCTCTACGAACACTTTGGCGACCAGCTCACCCACAACGCCTTCCCCAAAGCCGATGAGGTTCTCACCACCGCCGTCAAGGGCATCATCGAGATTATCCAGAAGCCCGGCTACATCAACGTTGACTTCGAAGACGTGATGGCGATGATGAAAGACAGCGGCATGGCCCTTATGGGATACGGCGAGGGCAGCGGCCCCGACCGCATCGAACAGGCTGTGCGCCAGGCCTTCGAATCGCCCCTGCTGAACGACTTCGACCTTACAACCGCCAAAAACGTGCTGGTCAACATCACCGGCGGAAAGAATGAGCAGGGCCTCACCATGGACGATATGTCCGAGATCAACCGCCGCATCGACGAATACACCGGAGGGGCCAACAACTTCAAGAGGGGGCTCATCTGGGACGAAGATCCCGCAGTGGGCGACCACATCCACATTACCTCCATCGTTACGGGCCTGAAGTTCATCGACATTGTTGGCTCGCGCCGCGACATGGGTAATTACATAATGATTACACGCAACTTTAAATACGACAAGAGCGAGGCCGCCAGCACCAAGGGCATAAGCCTTATCGAAGACAACGTGGGCTCCCGCATAGGTTACAGCTCATCGGAGAACCTCCGCGCTTTCCGCTTCGATCCCGAGCAGAAGCCTGCACTGCTGGTAACTGCCGGAGAGCAGATTTCCGACCTCGAAAACATACCCGCAATACGTAGAATATGAAAAAGACCAGAGTAAGATTCGCCCCATCCCCTACCGGGCCGCTCCACATGGGCGGAGTACGCACCGCGCTCTACAACTACCTCTTCGCCAAGAAGAGGGGCGGCGACTTCATCCTCCGTATCGAGGACACCGACTCTCACCGTTTCGTTCCCGGAGCGGAAGAGTATATCATCGAGTCGCTTCGCTGGTGCGGTATAATGCCCGACGAGGGCCTCGGTCCCGACGGACGTCTGGCCGAGAAGGCCGACGAGCGTAATCCTCACGCTCCCTACAGGCAGTCGCAGCGGCGCGGCATCTACCGCAAATACGCCGAACAGCTGGTCAGAGACGGTTTTGCTTACTATGCCTTCGACACCGCCGCCGAACTTGAAGCAGCGCGCTCGCAAGCCGAAGCCGCCGGTCAGACCTTCATATACAACGCCGCCACCAGAGGCTCCCTCAGGAACTCCCTTACCATGGGAAGCGACGAGGTAGAGCGCCTGCTGGGCGAGCGCAACGACTGGACGATACGCTTCCGCATGCCGTCCGACGAGGTGGTAGTGATGGAAGACCTTATCCGCGGGCACATCGAAGTCAACACTTCCACCCTCGACGACAAAGTGCTGTGGAAGAGGGCTGACGAACTGCCCACCTATCACCTGGCAAATATCGTCGACGACCACCTGATGGAAATCAGCCACGTAATCCGCGGCGAGGAATGGCTCCCCTCTCTCCCCCTGCACTTCCTGCTTTACAGAGCATTCGGCTGGGAGAGGCCCGAGTTCGCCCACCTGCCGCTGCTTCTCAAGCCGGTCGGCAACGGCAAGCTGAGCAAGCGTGACGGCGACAAGATGGGTTTCCCCGTGTTCCCGCTCAAATGGACTTCCCCCGAAGGTGAAGTGTCACGCGGCTACCGCGAAGACGGGTATTTCGCCGACGCTTTTGTAAATCTGCTCGCCATGCTGGGATGGAACCCCGGAACCGAGCAGGAGATATTCTCGATGGAGGAACTCATCGAGGCCTTCTCACTCGAGAAAGTTGGCAAATCGGGAGCGAAATTCAATCCCGAGAAAGCCAAGTGGTTTAATAAAGAATACCTGCGCATGCGTTCCGACGAGGAACTCTGCTCGCTGTTCATGCCCATTCTCTCTTCTAACGGAGTAAACGCTCCCGCAGAGAAAGTACAGGAAATAGTCGGCCTGATCAAAGAGAGGGCCACATTCGTTTCCGACTTCTGGGACATTGCCTGGTACTTGTTCAAGGCACCGGAAGAATATGTCGAGAAAGATGCCTCAAAGTTCTGGAAGAAAGAGAATGTAGATATGGCGCGGCAGGCGCTTACGGAAACTGATTCGGCCCAGGCGATGGAAGAGTATATCCGTGCCAAGGAGTGGCCGATGGGCAAGGTGATGAACTGCATACGCCTTGCACTCACGGGTTCGTCCAACGGACTCGGAATAGCTGATATAATGCGTTTCATAGGCCGGGAGGAAGCTCTTTTGCGCTTCCGCAGGGCCGAAGAGCGGTTAGTTATATGTTAATGACGGGGCACGGGCTTTGGACAAGGTCCGGTCCCGTTGCCGACTTACTTTCCCCCCGGCTGCAGCTTTAGCGGCTGACTTCTGAATAGTCCGGGACCGGAAGATACGAGCGCTGCGTTGTTTCTAGGGTTTAGCAGCAATCGTTGATGCCGGTCCCGGGGCTGTTTTTATGCCCTGCATAAAAACAGCCCGAATTATCCCCCTGCGCACCCAGGGGACTGAGGGGACACCCCTCAGACACCCCGGTCGCTGACGCTCCGAATCTGCCCTGCATAAAAACAGCCCCGGACCTTTCCTCTATTTCTTTCTATTTTTTGTATATTTACGGAGTAAACCACATAAGACCATGTACAAGTATAAAGAAGTAGCTGACTTCACTTACGTTTTAAGTCTCGACAATCACGTCGAAATATGTGAAGCCCTTAGCGAATTCTGCAAGGAAAAAGAAATCTACGCTGGTGTCGTAAACGGCCTTGGGGCCATCTGTGAAGCCACTTTCCGTTTCCTTGACCCGGCCACCAAACAATACGTCGACAAGACATTCAGCGAGCAGATGGAGATTACCAACCTGACCGGCAACATCTCCCGGAAACCCGACGATCCCCACACTCCCTACCTCCATATCCACATCACCGCAAGCAGGCGCGACTACAGCTGCGTCGGAGGACATCTCCTGCGCGCGCGCATCAACGGTGCCTGTGAACTCGTGGTACAGGATTTTTGGGAAGCCACGCTGGATCGCTATTTTGACCCGCAAACCGGTTTGAACCTTTATAAACTTTAATCTATATGTCCTTTGTAATGATAGTTGAGCTGCTCATCGTTCTTGCGGCTCTCTACGTAGGCTCCCGCTACGGCAGCCTGGCGCTCGGCGCCATATCCGGCATAGGTCTGGCCATTCTGGTGTTCGGCTTCGGCCTTACCCCCGGCACGCCTCCTACCGATGTCATCTACATTATTATCGCCGCCGTAACCTGCGCCGGTACCCTCCAGGCGTCAGGCGGTATGGACTGGATGATACAGATTGCCGAAAAGCTCCTGCGTAAGCACCCCGAGCATATCACCTTCCTGGGCCCCCTGGTGACCTTCTTCCTTACGGTGCTGGTAGGTACCGGGCACGTAGTATATACCATCATGCCCATTATCTGCGACATCGCGCTCAAAAAGAACATACGCCCTGAACGCCCGTGCGGAGTGGCATCGGTGGCATCGCAGGTCGGTATCACCTGCTCGCCCATCGCTGCCGCTGTAGTGGCATTCGTAACCATATCAAATGCCAACGGATATATGGTGGCCATACCGCAGGTGCTTATGGTCACCATTCCGGCATGCGTCCTCGGCCTGATGTGCGCCGCCCTCGCGTCCTACAAGAGGGGTAAAGATCTTGACAAGGATCCCGATTTCCTCAGGCGCAAGTCCGATCCCGAGCAGTACGCCTATATGTACGGCAACACTGCCACCACCCTTGACAAAACCATTTCCCCCCAGGCCAAAGCATCGGTATTCATCTTCCTGGGGTCTTTGCTCATAATTGTAGGGTTTGCATTCCTGCAAATGTTCCATACCGCTGACGGACAGACTGTTGCAAAGGCCATCAACCTGCCCAAGATGAATATCTGCATACAGATTATCATGCTTATGGCGGCCGCCTGCAACATTATGTTCTGTAAGGCTTCGCCCAAGAAAGCAGTGGGCGGCGCCGTATGGCAGTCGGGAATGGTCGCGGTCGTGGCCATCTACGGTATAGCCTGGCTGGCTGATACTTACTTCGGCAACTACATGGACGAGATGAAGCAGATGCTCTCCGGCCTTGTGACCAATTATCCTTGGAGCATAGCCTTCGTGTTCTTCCTGGTGTCGGTGCTCATCAATTCGCAAGGTGCCGTGGTCGTGGCCATGCTGCCACTCGCTTACGAACTCGGTATAGCAGGCCCCGTGCTCCTGGGAGTGCTGCCCAGCGTGTACGGCTACTTCTTCATCCCCAACTACCCCTCCGATATCGCCACCGTCAACTTCGACCGTTCGGGTACCACTGTAATCGGAAAATACCTGCTGAACCATAGCTTCATGATGCCGGGCTTGATAAGCGTGGCAGTATCCACGGTACTGGGATATCTTATCACCAATGTGTTTTTTGCCGGGTATTTTGCAAGCTTTGCTCAGTAAGATGTAAAAAAGTCACCTCTAAACCGGAAAATGCGGTTTACGAAAACGGTCCTCCACCTGCGTGGAAGGCCGTTTTTTCAATTAAGCGTGGGAAAATTTCTTAAAACGCTTAATTCCTTCCAACTTTGCACCAAAAGAAAACTGATGACTATGAAAAGATTTATCGCTTTCCTCTCTATCGTCCTCGCCTCCTTTGGCTGCACCAAAGAAGGACGGTTTGTCTGGGAAGGGAACAATCCGGAAGAGGCGGAAATTGCCCACGACATGATTGTGCTCGGCGAGCGCCTTCCCGACCCATACTCGATAGAGTACATGACCAAGGCCCTTCAAGCGGTCTCTCCCCACGGAGGGCGCACTACCCTCGACCCCACCGACTTCTACGTCCGCTTCCTGCCCAAGGACGATGCACAGATGCAGACTCTTATCGACAAGGGGCTGGAACTGATGGACTACCCCCTCGACTACCGGATCGTAAGGCATGGTGACTGGTATCACGACCCCTCGCTGCCTGAGGAAGATATTACCTGGCAGTACGCCGTCGTACCGGTCGATTTCCAATTCCCTAAAGACATTCGCTACGAGCGCCTTGACGACTGTTTCATAGCAGACCACAATCCTTCCACCAAGGCAGACGGGATTGACTGGGATGCAGTGGAGCAGGAGGCCTATCGCCTGACTGGCAACGAGGGCCTGCTGATACCGTCCACAAAAGACTCCGATGCCAAGGAGACAGGGCAGCCCAAAGGGAGGATAGCCATTCTGGACCCCGACTGCGACGAAGAACCTATCGGCGTAAAGGGAGTCAAAGTGTGCTGCAATTCTTTCGTTAAGATCAGCACTTGCTATACCGACGAAGAAGGCTACTACTCAATGGAGAGATCTTTCTCTTCTAAAGTAAATTACCGGCTCGTATTCCAAAACACAAAAGGCTTCTGCCAGGGTATCAACCTGATACTGATTCCCGCTTCGGTATCTACCCTGGGCTCGCAAAGCCCCACCGGCTACAGCATCGTGGTCGACAGCAATTCAGACAGGAAGCTCTTCTGCCGCTGCGCCGTCAACAACGCCGGATACGATTACTGGACAATGGTCAAAGAATACGGCAAAGCCCTTCCCGCACCTCCCAAAGACCTGCGTATATGGAACGTCGGGCTGGTAAGCGGAGAATTGCCGCTCATGGTGCATCATGGAGTGCTGCTGGACACCTACGAGCCCCTGTCAAGTCTTCTGGGGAATTACACGCCTCTCGTCAAGATGCTGCATCCGGATATTGTTATTTTCAACAATGAGGCCTATACCTACGCCGAATTCTACGCTCTTGCGCTGCATGCCTTCGCCCACGCAGGTCACTTCGGTCAGGTAGGCAAGGAATGGTGGTCACATTACTCCGAATACGTAGTGAAGTCGCTTATAAACACTACGTTAAAGAGTATCTACGGAGAAAGAGGATCTGAAGGTTATTCTTACTGCGAGATAGCCGAAGACTTTGCTTACTACTGTCAGAACGTGCTTTACAAGAAGCGCTACCCCGACGCATCCTCCGTCTTCGGCACCGGTTACTGGTTCGCCCCGCAACTGTTACTTTTCCTTGACGAAAGAGGGCTCGGACTTGATAAACTCGGACCGCTGTTCACCGACGACGTATGCGATATCGAAACCTTGCAGGACAAGCTCCTCAGTTATTACCCTTCATTCAAAGGGGTTATCAATGAAGCGTTTACCAGATATGGGAATCAACAATAGGGCTATGAGAAACTTTTTGTCGGCTGCCGCAGGACTCTTCTTGTGGGTAATGTCAGGAGCACAGAACTATGCGTTAACAACCAATGTTCTTGACTATGCAGATTTTGGGACGTTGAATATCGAGGCGTCCTGCGGTATTGCCCGGCAATGGACACTGATGGCCGGAGTAAAATACAATCCTTTCTACTGGAAGAAAGGAGAAGCGGAAATAGCCGACAGGCAGCGAAGCGTGGAGGCCGGCGCCCGTTTCTGGCCGTGGCACATCTACTCCGGCTGGTGGCTGACCGGCAAACTTAAGTGGCAGGAATACAACTACGGAGGCTTCACTTCGCCGCACGCGGCCGAAGGCGACCGTTACGGCGGGGCCCTTTCTGCCGGTTACACATTTATGCTGAACACTCACCTAAACCTCGACATAGGACTCGGATTGTGGGGCGGCTACGACAAGTATATCGCCTACGAATGTCTGCATTGCGGAAGAATCAGCGGAAGCGGCGAAAGTATATTTGCAGTCCAATCCGAAGCGCGGGTGGCGAAATGGTAGACGCGCTAGTTTCAGGAGCTAGTGGGGTAAAACCTGTGTGAGTTCGAGTCTCATCTCGCGCACCAGAGCTGTCTTTTAAAGGCAGCTCTTTTTTTTATGCGCAGGACTATTCCAAATGCCCAGCCAGCTCGCTGAATTCGTCTATTACAAAGTCGGCTCCGGCCTCCAGGAGAGCCTCGCGTGAGGAGTTGCCATAAGACACCCCGCAGGTGCGTGCGCCGGCCCTCACACCCATCAGGATATCTACCGGCATGTCGCCTACAACCAATGTCTCGCCGGCGCTGTAGCCGAGGTCGCGAAGTGTTTTGAGTACCGGCTCCGGATCGGGCTTTGCCGGGAAGACATCTTCTTTACCTAGTGCATAGCAAATATACTCCGCAAGTCCGAGATCGCTCAAAAGAGAGCGCAGCGATGCCCTGCCGCGCGAGGATGCGACACTGAGCCTGTAGCCTTTGCGGTACAGTTGCTCCAAGGTCTCCATTACACCCGGGAACAACGACGGACCGACTGTACTCCTCAAGTCTTCAAAGATTTGCCGGTAAGCCGCCACCCATTCCGGCAGTTTCTCCCGGGGAAAATCGGGGAACATGGCCAGAAAGCACTGCTCAAGTGGCAGACCTACGGTATCCAGAATAACTCTGTCAGAAGGAATAGGATAGCCTTTAAGGGCCAACAGTTCTTTATTGGTGCGGAGAATGATTTCTCGGGTATCACCAAGCGTCCCGTCAAAGTCGAGTATAATGAGTTTCGCCCTCATAATGCAAATATAACAAACAATGGAAAAACTTTGGAGTTTCATTTTTCGCTTTTTATTTGTAAATTGGCAAGGCAAAACCTGACCAATATTCACAAATGGCTGTTAACGAAACTGTTACCTTCGATCTGGACGCAGTTGTCGAAGGGAAATTCGGGAAAGGGAAAGTCCCCCGCCCTATAATGTCGTGGCTTAAACGCTTCATTCACCAAGACCATCTGAACGGCATACTCGGGCAAGGTTATCTTGGAATAGAGTTCCTCGAGAAAGCAATCGAATATTACGATGTCCATCTGAACATCGAAGGGAAGGAGAATCTTCCGGAGAGCGGACGCTATACCTTCGTCGCCAACCATCCGCTGGGAGGCATAGACGGAGTGAGCGTTATTGCTACCATAGGCCGCAAATACAACGGCAATATTGTCGTTCCATCCAATGACCTGCTGATGTCCATAAAGCAGATTGCCGAATACACCATACCGGTCAACAAATTCGGAGGGCAGAGCGCAGACCTGATCGGGCAGATTAACGACGCTTTCAATTCCGACCGCCAGGTAATCATCTTCCCAGCCGGCCTCTGCTCCAGGAAGATAGACGGAATAGTCCAGGACCTACCCTGGAAAAAGACCTTCATCTCAAAAAGCCGCATGTCGGAGCGCGACATTGTGCCCATTTGGTTCAGCGGGCGTAATTCAAACCGTTTCTACTTCCTCGACAAATTGCGCAACCTCCTGAAACTCAAGCTCAACATAGCAATGCTCACGCTCCCCGACGAGCTTTATAAGAGCCAGCACAAATCATACACGATGGTCATAGGCAAGCCCATTCCCTGGCAGACATTCACCCCGGAGAAGAAAGACCACGAATGGGCAGCCTGGGTTCGCGAACAAGTTTACAAATTACAGAAATGAAGCAAGCAGACATCATCGCCCCGGTCAGCGCCGAGCTGCTCAAAGCCGAACTCACTCCCGAGCACTTCATGCGCGACACCAATCATTCGGGCAACCAGTTGTACATTGTGGACAACCAGTGCGCACCAAACGTCCTGAAAGAAATCGGACGCCTGCGCGAGATTGCTTTCCGCGCCGGAGGCGGAGGCACTGGCAAAGAAGCCGACCTTGACCATTTCGACCTCGAGGCCGCATACGGTTACAAGCAGCTGGTCCTCTGGGATCCTGACGCGGAAGTCATTATCGGAGGTTACCGCTTCGTCCCGTGCGACGAAGTGCTTTACGACCGCTTCGGCCAGCCTCTGATGCCTTCCTCGCACCTTTTCCGCTTTACCCACAGATTCCTCAGCGACGGTTTCCTCAAGACCATAGAGCTGAGCCGTTCCTTCATCCGCCCCGAGTACCAGAGCACAGAGATGGGTTCCAAGAGTATCTACGCCCTTGACAACCTCATGGACGGCCTCGGCGGGCTGATCACTCTGTACAAAGGCCGGATGGAATACTTCTTCGGCAAGATGACCATCTATCCGTCATTCCCCGAAAAGGCGCTGCAAATGCTGATGTTCTTCCTTCGCAAGCATTTCGGGAGCCGCTGGACAGATATAAACAACATGACGGGGCGCCTGGTTGTTCCCAAGCACCCCATCCCTGTGCATTTTTCCAAAGAATGGAAAAATATTTTCACCGAAGAGAGCTTCAAAGACGATTATAAGATTCTGAAACGTGAGATCAGAAACCTCGGCGTCAATATTCCGCCTCTGGTGAACACTTACATGAACCTCTCGCCCTCCATGAAATCATTCGGAGCGGCGGTCAACGACGAATTCGGCGATGTTATAGAGGCCGGAATACTCATCAAATTCGATGAAATCCATCCCGACAAGCTCTGGCGGCATCTCCCCTTCCACCGCAAATCGTAGAGCCTGCTAGAAGAAGTTTACGGTCTTCTGCTCAATGGCGCTCATGAGGCTGTTTCCGAGGCGGCTCACACCGAAGCGGAAGCGCTCCCTGCACAGCCAGTCGCGGCCGAGGATATTCGAAACTATGTAGTAATAGCAGATAGCGTCGGATGCAGTGGAGATACCGCCTGCGGCCTTGAATCCCACCTTACGGCCCGAGACTTCATAGTAGCGGCGGATCGCCTCGCACATCACATAGGCTGCTACAGGAGTGGCGTTCACGCTTACCTTTCCGGTAGAAGTCTTGATAAAGTCGGCGCCTGCCTCCATGGCCAGGAACGAAGCCTGGGCGATATTGGCGGGGGTCACTAGCAGTCCGGTCTCGAGGATGACCTTGAGCACTACCTCGCGCTTTTCAGCTGCAGCGGCCTTGTCGATCGCGTTTTTCATGGTGACGATCTCCTCATATGCCCTGTCGTAGTCGCCGGCGAGGAAAGAGTTAAGTGCGAGCACTATATCAATCTCGTCAGCTCCACCCTTGACAGCCATTTCACACTCCAGCACCTTCACCTCCAGGAAACTCTGCGCGGTGGGGAAACAGCTTGACACCGTCGTAACGTGAACGGCAGGGTTGTTCTTGCGGCTGCGGACGGTCTGGGCGAAATTAGGATATACGCAGATAGATGCGGGAGCGGGATAATCGGGATATGCCTCTGCGAGCTTGTTCACCTTGTCAACCAGCTTGGATACAGACTCTACAGTATCACTCGTGCTGAGAGTGGTGAGATCCATAATGGAAAAGCACTGCTTGAGCACTTCAGGCGAGCTGAGCTGATCAAGATTGTCGGCGATAGCTTTGATGCCGGCAGCGATTTTTTCTTCGTCGGGAGTGTACCCGTATTTTTCTAGATAATTCATATACACTTATTTATTGATTAATTACATTTCTTAGTTGCCTGACGCCAGAGTGCTTGATCTTCAACTTGCGGAGATTCTTAAGGGAATCGAGCCGCAAGGAGTCGAGACGCAGGGAGTCGCGAATCAGAGAATCACGGTACAAAGAGTCGCGGAAAAGCGAATCGCGGCGGAAGGCGGCAATACGCATCGAATCTTTGTACGGAGTGCGCCAGAGAAGCGTATCCTCTTTGAAATCCTTTACCCTGTATCCCTTTATGGATGCATTGAAATCCCTTATGAACTCCAGCTTCTCCAATTGCTTATGATACACTTCCCTCCTGCTTTTCAGCTTGGTCCCGGCATCCCTGAATATCTTGGAGAACTTTTCCGGGTCTTTCAGATAATGGCGGACGCTTAAATCGAAGTCTTCGAAAGTGTAGCCGTAGCGTTTGAAGATAGGATCATAAAAAAGCATCGTGTCCACACGGCTGCGTTCTGCGGGATGGTCTTCCAGCCACTGGTCGGCAAGAAACATCTCGGCGTAGATGCTCGTCATCGCTCCCCTCGGGATAATACGCGCCTTGCCGCTGCACGAAAACAGCAGCAGCACCGCGGCAAGGCCGAGAAGGATATGACGGAGCGTGCGCATTATCGAAGAGCGGCGCCGAATTCTTTGCAGAACACATCCAGAAGCTTTTGCATGATGCGTTCGGTATCCTGGTCAGTGAGGGTCTTCTCCTCGTCGCGGATGACGAAGCTAAGGGCGTACTGCTTTTTGCCCTCGGGGATTTTGTCTCCGCGGTACACATCGAACAGGCCCACCTGCTTGAGCAGCTTCTTGGCCTGCTTGAAGGCCGCGGCCCTGAGGTCGGCGAAGCTGACGCTCTCGTCGAGCAGAAGGGCAAGGTCCCTGCGGACCTCGGGGAAACGGGGCAGTTCCTTGAAGCCAACCTTATCATGCTTGACGATCTCGAACAGTACAGGCCAGCTGATTTCCGCGGCTACGACCTGCTGCTTGATGCCGAAACGGCGGCACAGGGCCGGAGAAACGATACCCATTGACACAAGCTTCTGTCCCTTGCCGGGAAGGGAATAAGACACACCGTCCGAGAAAATATCGGAAGGGGCAGCCTCTGCCCACAGCTGATAAAGGTCGGCGCCGTAGCGCTTCAGGAGCAGCTCCACATAGCCCTTGAGCTGGAAATAATCGCTCTTGGCAGGCGCTGACTTCCAAGACTTTTCGGGAGTGCCGGAAAGCATCAGGCAGAAACATCCATGCTCCTCGTATCCCTCAAGCTTGGTGCGGTCGCCACCCTCGAGCACACGGTACACATTGCCGTATTCGAAGGTCTTGATCGAATAGACCTGACGGTTCACATTGTAAGCGACCACCTCAAGACCGCCCAAAATAAGCGTCTGGCGCATTACGTTCAGGTCCTGGCTCAGAGGATTGACAATCTCGACGCAGGCTGATGCAGGGAAAGTGCTCAGAGGAGTGTAGTAATCCTTCTTGGTGAGCGAGTTGTTCATGGTCTCGGTGAACCCGTTGGCCGCCAGGAAGTTGGAAATGCTGTTACGCACAGCCTCGGGATCCGGCACCGGCGAGGGCGCTACCGACATTTTCATATGGTGCGGCAGATCGATATTGTTGTACCCGTAGATGCGGAGTATCTCCTCTACCACGTCGCACTCGCGGCATACATCAATCATATACGAAGGCGCCAGCACGGTTGAACCGCCCTCGTGGCGCTCTACGAATTCGTAGCACAAACCGGACAGAATGCACTCGATGGCGGAGTCTTCGATATCCTTGCCCACAAAAGAGCGGATGTAAGCATAATCAAGCTCGATGCGCTGACGCTCGATGGGCTGGGGATAAATGTCAATAAGATCACCTTCCACCTCACCTCCGGCGCACTCGACGATGAGCTGAAGGGCCCTCTTAAGCGCGTAAGGAGGCATGTTGGGGTCACAGCCACGCTCGAAGCGGAACGATGCGTCGGTCTGCAGGCCTTCCCTCTTGGAGGTCTTACGAATGGATGCCGGATCGAAATATGCGCTCTCAAGGAACACGTCCACTGTAGAGTCGCTCACGCCGCTGTCCTCGCCGCCGAATACTCCTGCGATGCACATAGGCCCCACGGTGTCGGCAATTACCATATCGCTGCTCTTAAGCTTGCGCTCCACCCCGTCAAGGGTACGGATAATCTCACCGTCGGAGGCGCGCCTCACGATGACCTTACCGCCGCGGATCTTTCCGGCATCGAAGGTATGCAAAGGCTGACCGAGTTCAAAAAGAACGAAATTGGATATATCCACAATGTTGTTGATAGGATGGCTGCCTATGGCCATGAGTTTCTTCTGAAGCCACTCGGGCGAAGGGCCGACTTTGAGTCCGCGTATGGTCGCGCCGCAATAGCGGGGAGCGCCCGAAGGGTCGGCGACCTCGACGGGAACGGGATTCCCTCCGGCAGAGACAGGAAGAGGCGCGTTTTCGTCCGCCATGGGCCAGTTGAGCTCGCAAGGTACGCCATGGAACAAGCACCAGGCATACAGGTCACGGGCCACGCCCCAATGGGAGGCCGCATCCACACGGTTTGCCGTAATCTCATACTCAATTACGGCCTCGCTTTTGAGGTTCAGATACTCCTTGGCGGGAGTGCCCACCACCGCCGAGTCGGGAAGGACCATAATACCATCGTGGGAACTGCCGATGCCGAGTTCATCTTCGGCACAAATCATTCCCATCGACTCAACGCCGCGGATCTTGGACTTCTTGATTTTGAAATCGCCGGGGAGCACCGTCCCGATCTGGGCGAACAGGACTTTCTGCCCTGCCGCCACATTGGGAGCGCCGCAAACCACAGTGAGAGGCTCACCGCTGCCGGCATCAACCTTGGTGATGTGCAGGTGATCGCTATCGGGATGGGGCTCGCACTCGAGCACTTTGGCCACAACCACCCCGGCAAGTCCTCCGGGAATCTCTTCGCTCTCCTCAACCGAGTCAACCTCAATACCGATGTCCGTCATGGCGTCGGCAACTTGAGCGGGACTGAGCTCACACTTCAAATAGTCCTTCAACCAACTGTAACTAAGTTTCATATATCTTCCGGTTTAAATAGAGCCGCCACAAAAGAGTCTTTGTCAAACGGCTTGATGTCCTGTATATTTTCTCCTGTACCGATAAAGCGCACGGGGATTCCGAATCGGTCGCTCACGCCGACCACCACGCCGCCCTTTGCCGTACCGTCAAGCTTGGTAACCACTATGCCGGTAATGTCGGTGGCTCGCGCAAATTCTTTTGCCTGGGCGAATGCGTTCTGGCCGGTACTGGCATCCAGTACAAGCAGCACCTGCTGAGGCCCGTCGGGAACCACCTTGCGAACAGAGTTGCGTATTTTGGTAAGTTCGTTCATAAGGTCCACGCGGTTGTGCAGGCGGCCGGCAGTGTCGATGAGCACCACATCCGCCCCGCGGGCGACTGCCGCCTTGGCCGTATCGTAAGCTACGGCAGCAGGGTCCGAACCCATCTGCTGCTTGATTATGTCAACGCCGGCGCGCTCCGCCCATATGTCCAGCTGGTCCACGGCGGCGGCACGGAAAGTATCTGCGGCTCCCAGAAGCACCTTTTTGCCCTGAGACTTCCAGTAATAGGCCAGCTTGCCTATGGTGGTGGTCTTCCCTACTCCGTTGACGCCCACTACCAAGATGATATAGGGTGAGGAGTCAGGAACGATGGGACCCGAAGGAGGGATGAGTGCTGCGATTTCTTCGCGGAGCATACCGCGGAGTTCGTCCTGGCTCATATATTTGTCACGCGATGCACGCTCCTCAAGATTGTCGATAACCTTGAGCGTAGTGTCAACGCCCATATCGGACTCGATAAGAGCCTCCTCTATTGCGTCCAGGGTGTCGTCGTCAACTCTCGACTTGCCGGCGATGGCCCTGCCTATCTTCTGAAAGAAACTAAATGCCATAGCTTACAAATTTACAAATAAACTATGTAAAAAAGAAATTACGGTAAACCGATACCCTCCGAAGCCCTTTTTCCTAAGAATTCTGGGCTCCGGAGGGTAAAAAGTCTTCCGGAATTACCGGTTTGGGGGAGTTAGATTACTTCTTGTTGAAGAAATCCTTGGCCTTCTCGGCCTCTACCAGCTGCTCAGTGAAAACATAAGCGCCGGTCTTGGGAGATTTCTCCATACGGATGCACTTGACCATGCTCTTTGCACCGGCCTTTGCTGCGAATGTTGCAACGGCTTTCTTTGCCATAACTTATTCTCCTCTAATTATTTGATTTCACGATGAACAGTAACCCTCTTAAGGTAGGGATTGTACTTCTTGCGCTCCAGGCGCTCGGGAGTGTTCTTCTTGTTCTTGGTAGTGATGTAACGGGAGATGCCCGCTACGCCGCTAGCCTTCTGCTCGGTACACTCGAGGATGACCTGCACCCTGTTTCCTTTTGCTTTCTTTGCCATAACTCTAAAAATTAAACAAGGTTAATCAATCCTTTCTTCTGAGCGTCGCGGATGGTAGCTTCCAAACCGTTCTTCTCAATAATCCTCATACCCTTGCAAGACACCTTGAGGGTGATGTATCTCTGCTCCTCCTCGCTCCAGAACCTCTTGTTCTTGAGGTTAAGGGAGAAGTCGCGCTTGGTGCGGAGCCTGGAATGGGCAACATTGTTGCCTTTCATTCTTTTCCGTCCGGTAACTTGACAAACTTTTGCCATAACTATCTGATTTTTATTGTTTTCTTGGTAAGGGGGTGCAAATATCGTTCAATTTTCTCTTATTTCCAAGCCGGAAACTACAGAAATTTGAAGAATCGGCCCCATCTAATATTTTTAGGGAATTTCCGTCCCGCATCGGTGGAGAGCCATATCACAGCCGGACGTCCGACTACGTGATCTTCAGGAACAAAGCCCCAATATCTCGAATCGAGCGAATTGTGCCTGTTGTCTCCCATCATAAAATAATAATCCTGCTTGAAAGTGTAAGAGCCTGCATTGAGAGCTGCCTGCACGTCGGAGTGCTCGTAGTCGCGGATGATCCTCTCATAAAGAGGAAGATTCGACTCTGTGAGCTCGACCGTGGCCCCCTTGCGGGGAATCCAAAGCGGACCGTAATAGTCTCTCGTCCAGTTGTATTCGGCGCTGAAGGGGAAAACCTCCCTCCAGCTCAGGGAATCGGTCTGCAGAGCGCATTCCACACTCACCACGTTCTTCATCCCTTTGACCTTTTCCAGCATGCTGGCCGTAAGCGGTATCTCGGGATATCCTGGCAGAGCGGGGAAAAACTGCAACTCCTTGACGTTCAGTCCCATCTCGTCAACTATCTTGGGATTAAGCTCCCTTCCGGTAGTAACCACCTGATAGCTCAACTGAACTCCGGGCCATACTGTCTGCTGCTCGCCGTTCACCCACACCAGTCCGTCGCGGACTTCGAGGGTATCGCCCGGCAGAGCGACGCAACGCTTGACATAATGGTCTTTTTTGTCCATAGGGCGGACAATCACGGGGCCGAATGCGTTGATCGCGTTCTCCCGGCCCATGTAACGGACCATAGTGTAGTAATCCTCCACCGGAGCTTTGCTCAGGACGGTATCTCCGTTAGGAAAACCGAACACTACATAGTCTCCCCTGCGGACCTTCCTGATACCCGGCAGACGTTTGTATTTCCACTGGACTGAAGTCGAGTACGACTCGCCGCGGCCTATGGTATTGTGCGTGAACGGTATGGTCAGGGGGGTCATAGGGAGCCTGGCTCCGTATGTCAGCTTGCTAACAAAGAGATGGTCTCCGGTATAGAGGCTGCTCTCCATAGATGAGGAAGGGATCTTGAAGGACTGGAACCAGAAAACATTGATAAGGGTCACCACGACCACTGCGAACAGTATCGCGTCCACCCAGTCAAGTATCCAGTTCAAGAACTTGCTTTTGGTGCGGAATCTCCTCCTCCGGCTCACTTTCTAACTATTTTACAGAATTGATGATAGCCTCGAACGCCTGGGGATTGTTCATAGCCAGGTCGGCAAGAACCTTGCGGTTGAGTCCGATGTTCTGTGCATTCAGTTTGCCCATGAACTGGGAGTAGGAAATGCCGTACTGACGGGCTGCCGCGTTGATACGCTGGATCCAGAGGGCGCGGAAATTGCGCTTCTTGGTCTTGCGGTCACGGTAAGCGTAGGTGAGACCTTTTTCGTAAGTGTTCTTTGCAACTGTCCAAACGTTTCTGCGGGACAGGAAATTACCGCGGGTTCTCTTAAGAATCTTCTTGCGGCGTGCCCTTGAGGCAACGGAGTTAACTGATCTAGGCATAATTCAATACTTTTAGAGAACCAACATTTCTTTTACCCTTACCAGGTCGGCCTTCTCGAGAAGGGCGAAGTGGTCAAGATTTCTTTTGCGCTTCTTGGTTTTCTTGGTGAGGATGTGGCTGTGGTAAGCATGCTTCCTCTTGATTTTTCCCGATCCGGTAAGCGTGAAGCGCTTTTTGGCACCGGATATGGTCTTAAGCTTTGCCATTGTTGTAAATGATTAAATGTTAAAAAGTTATTTTTTCTTTATGGGGGCAAGCATCATAGTCATGCGCTTACCCTCAAGGGTTGGCATATTTTCAGCCCGGCCAAAAGGCTCCAGCTCTACCGCAAAACGGAGGAGCTGCTTCTCTCCCTGCTCGGCGAACATGATGGAACGCCCGCGGAAGAAAATGGAAGCCTTGACCTTGGAGCCCTCCTGGAGGAATTCGGCCGCGTGCTTGAGCTTGAACTGAAAGTCGTGCTCGTCGGTGTTGGGGCCAAAACGTATCTCCTTGATGACTACCTTGGCGGCATTGGATTTCATCTCCTTTGCCTTCTTGCGTTGCTGGTAGAGATACTTCTGATAATCAAGTATCTTGCACACTGGCGGGTCGGCCTTGGCGCTGATTTCCACCAGGTCCAGCTCAAGCTGGTCGGCTAGCTGAAGAGCTTTGGCAAGGGGCCAGATGCCGGGCTCGGGGATGTTGTCTCCCACGAGTCTGACTTGCGGAGCAGTAATCTGTCCGTTAATATTGAGTCCGTCCTCGTCTTTTTTCTGTTGACGGGGATCCGGGCGGCGACCTCCTGGCTTGTAGGTCGGCTTTGGTCTGTAGGGTCCTGCCATTAAGCTAATTCCTCAGCTACTGCTGAATTAATGTATTGTACAAACTGTTCCATAGTCATGGAGCCCTGGTCGACACCTTCCCTGCGAACGGAGACGGTGCCTTCCGAGGCTTCTTTTTCACCCACAATCGCTATCAGAGGCACTCTGAGAAGGGAAATCTCGCGAATTCTCTTACCCAAAGTCTCGTTGCGTGAGTCTATGGAAGCGCGAATATCGGAATTTTTCAGCAAACTGCAAACTTTTTCTGCATAATCTGCATATTTTTCGCTGATTGGCAGCACTTTCACCTGATCCGGCGAGAGCCAGACGGGCAGGTGGCCGGCGGTATGTTCGAGCACCACGGCGGTAAAGCGCTCGAGGCTTCCGAAGGGTGCGCGGTGGATCATGACAGGACGCTGCTTGCTTCCGTCGGCGTCGGTAAAATCAAGATCGAAACGCTCGGGCAGGTTGTAGTCCACCTGGATGGTGCCGAGCTGCCACTTGCGGCCGATGGCGTCTTTGACCATAAAGTCAAGCTTGGGGCCGTAGAATGCGGCCTCTCCGAGTTCGACCACGGTCTTGAGGCCCTTCTTGGCGGCCGCGTCGATAATAGCCTGCTCGGCCTTGTTCCAGTTCTCGTCGGAGCCTATGTATTTCTCGGTGTTCTTAGGGTCGCGCAGTGAAATCTGGGCCATATAGTCCGTCATCTTGAGCGTCTTGAACACATAGAGAATAAGGTCGATAACCTTTTCGAATTCTTCCTGCAGCTGGTCGGGACGGCAGAACAGGTGGGCGTCGTCCTGGGTAAAGCCGCGGACACGGGTAAGTCCGTGAAGCTCACCGCTCTGCTCGTAACGGTACACTGTACCGAACTCGGCGAAACGCAGGGGAAGGTCCCTGTATGAGCGGGGGCTGCTGCGGAATATCTCGCAGTGGTGAGGGCAGTTCATAGGCTTGAGCATATACTCTTCGCCTTCCTGCGGGGTATGTATAGGCTGGAAAGAATCCTTACCGTACTTGGCGTAATGGCCGGAGGTCACATAGAGTTCCTTGCTGCCGATATGAGGGGTCACGACGGGCAGATAGCCCAGCTCGGCCTGCTTGCGGCGCAGGAAGTTCTCGAGGGTGTTGCGCATGACGGCGCCGCGGGGCAGCCACAGGGGAAGGCCGAGTCCCACCCTGCCGGAGAAGGTGAAGAGTTCCATCTCCTTGCCCAGCTTGCGGTGATCCCTTTTCTTGGCCTCTTCGAGCATCTGAAGATACTCGTCGAGCATGCTCTTCTTGGGGAAGGTGACGCCGTAGATACGGGTAAGCTGCTGACGGTTCTGATCCCCTTTCCAGTAGGCGCCGGCTATGGCGGTAAGCTTTACAGCCTTGATGTCGTCAACGTGCTTGACGTGCGGGCCACGGCACAGGTCGGTGAAACAGCCGTTTTTATAGAAGGTGATGGTACCATCTTCCAGGTCGTTGATAAGCTCCACCTTGTAAGGATCACCCTTCTCGGTGAAATACTTAAGGGCGTCGGCTTTGGATACCTCGCTGCGCTCGAATGTCTCTTTGGTGCGGGCCAGCTCTATCATTTTGGCCTCGACCTTTGCAAGGTCGGCGTCGCTGATCTGCCTGTCGCCAAGATCTACGTCGTAATAAAAGCCGGTCTCCACGGCAGGTCCCACGCCGAACTTGACGCCGGGATACAAGGCCTCGAGGGCCTCTGCCATAAGATGGGCTGAAGAATGCCAGAAAATGTGTTTTGCTTCATCGTCCTCCCAGGGACGGATGGTTCCATCGGTAAATGCTATCGTCAACATAAAATAGTTTTGGTTTGCAATCTGCAAAGTTACAAAATTATATCTATATTTGTGCTATGGTAGAAAGAAAGATAGTTTGGAGCGATGCGGCCCGCAGCGGCCTGGTGCTGGGCGGAGTCTCCATCGCATACATGGTTTGTTCCATGCTGCTCACAAAAATCCAGGGCGGCACTTTTGCTTCGGTACTTGTCAATGTTTCCAGCCTGCTGCTTTGGGTTTTCAAGTTAGTGCTCTGCATCAGGCTCATGAAGATATTCATCCAAAAGTTCGCTGCCTCGCACGAGGGAGTTTCAAACTCGGACACATTCCGTTTCGGCACTTGCACCGCCCTGCTGTCGGCCATTCTATATTCGGCTTTTTTCCTTGCCTGGATCAGTTTCATACAGCCGGACATGCTCACCTCGTCGCTTGACACCGTCAAGGAAGCCTACTCGGAGGCACTCACCGAGGCCCAGTTAGATAGCATGGACGGCATGATGGCCAAGCTTCCCAACGTGATGTTCTTCGTCAACCTGTTCTGGTGCTGGCTGTTCGGTACGGTCCTCGCCGCTATCTTCAGCCGCAACATTCCTCCCCGCAACCCCTTCATAGACGAGCAATAGTATGGATATATCTGTAGTCGTTCCGCTGCTCAACGAGAGCGAATCCCTTCCCGAGCTTTGCTCCCGCATTGCCGCGGTAATGCATGAGGAAGGCCTGAGCTATGAAATCCTGCTCATAGACGACGGCAGCACGGACGCTTCCTGGGACGTCATCAAATCGCTCCGGGAGTCGGACCCTTGCGTTCACGGCATACGTTTCCGTCGCAATTACGGCAAATCGGCAGCGCTGTACTGCGGTTTCGACAGGGCCGAGGGAGACATTGTGGTCACCATGGACGCCGACCTTCAGGATGCCCCGGAGGAGATACCTCAGATGCGCCGTATGATACTGGAAGAAGGCTACGACCTGGTAAGCGGATGGAAAAAGCACCGCAAAGACAACGCCCTCACCAAGAACCTTCCCTCCAAGCTGTACAATGCCACCGCCCGATGCATAACGGGCATCAAGCTTCACGACATGAACTGCGGGCTCAAGGCCTACCGCAGCGAGGTGGTAAAGAGCATTGAGGTTTACGGCGAGATGCACCGCTATATCCCCTACCTTGCCAAGAACGCCGGTTTCAAGCGAATCGGCGAGAAAGCCGTCCACCACGAGAAGCGCAAATACGGCAAGAGCAAATTCGGTCTGGAGCGTTTCGTCAACGGTTTTCTGGACCTGCAGAGCCTTTGGTTCCTGAGCACTTTCGGCAAGAAGCCCATGCACTTCTTCGGCTACAGCGGCCTGTTGATGTTCCTGGTGGGCTTTGTGATGACCGTGTGGATCATTGCCGCCAAGCTTATTCATCAGGCCCAGGGGCTCAAGTTCAGGGCGGTCACCGACCAGCCGCTGTTCTATCTCGCCCTGCTTGCAGTTGTACTCGGCGTGATGCTTTTCCTTGCCGGCCTGCTCGGCGAGATGATAGCCCGCTCGGCGCCCGAACGTAACCACTACAATATAAAAGAAGAAATATGATTATAGGTATATGCAACGACCACGCGGGCGTTGAATACAAAGAGCGCCTGGTCAAGTATCTTGAAGGCAAGGGGCATCAGGTGGTCAACTTCGGCACCGACAGCACCGATTCTTGCGACTACGCCGACTTCGCCCACCCCCTGGCTCTTGCAGTCGAGAGCGGCAAGGTCGACAAGGGCATTGCCATCTGCGGCACGGGAAACGGCATGGCCATCACCCTCAACAAGCATCAGGGCATACGCGCCGGCCTCGCCTGGAACACGGCTATCGCCAAGTTGGTCAAGGGTCACAACAACGCCAACGTGCTCGTGATGCCGGCCCGCTTCGCATCTTACCGCATGGTCGTCTCCATGGTCCGCGAGTGGCTGGCCACCGAGTTCGAAGGCGGCCGTCACGCCCGTCGCATCGAAAAGATTCCTGTAAGATAAGTATTCCGTGGCGGCAGTATCTGCTCCGGGGGCCTTTTGCCCAAGTTTTATGGCTCCCGGAGCAGATACTGCCGCCACAACATCAGACACACAATGTTCTCCAAAGATATATCCGATTATCCGGACGGAATAGTGCTGCCGGTAGACAAACCGTACCGCTGGACTTCCGCCGACGTAATCCGTAAAATCAAGTGGGCGGCCTGCCGGCACTTCGGCAAGAAGAACCTCAAGGTCGGCCATGCCGGCACCCTGGACCCCCTTGCCACCGGCATCCTTCTGGTGTGCATCGGCCCCGCTACGCGAAAGGCGGAGCAGCTTCAGGCATCCCCCAAGGAATACCTGGCCGGGGTGTGCTTCGGAGCAACCACCCCTTCTTATGACCTCGAAAAGGATATCGACCGGACCTGTCCCCTGGAGGATGTCTCTAAAGAGCGCCTGCTCTCGGTACTCCCCTCTTTCGTGGGTGAGCAGGAGCAAATCGCTCCCCTTTTCAGCGCAAAATCGGTAGACGGAGTTAGAGCCTACGAAACCGCCCGGCGTCTGCTCCGTGAGGCCTCTGCCCGGGGAGAGTCTTTCGACCCTGGGGATATTCTGCAATCTTCCCTGATTAACATTTACGACCTCCAGTTGCTCTCGTACAGCAACAGTTTCGACGCCCCGGAACCAGTAGAGCCCACAGAGGGCCGCGGACGCATTAAAGTGGCTGATGTTAAAGGATACGATTTACGACATGCCCTCATTAAGATTTCTTGCTCCAAGGGCACCTATATCCGCGCCCTCGCCCGCGACCTTGGCGAAGCCCTTGGCAGCGGAGCGTTCCTTGGGTCGCTCCGGCGCACCCGCAACGGAGGCTACTGCGAGGCTGATATGCTCTCGCTTGATTCAGCCCTGGAATTGCTGGGATAAAAAAACAAGCGGGCGGCCTTTGGATGCCGCCCGCTGAAATTATGACCACTCAAGACTAGAGTGAGTAGTTGATTGTGTGGTTATCCGGGTTCATGGAACCGCACACTGTTTCGGGAGTTACGGGATTGCCGTTAATAGTACATCCTGCCAACTTGATAGGATCGGAAGGACTACCGAGCACGACAACCTGAGAAGTACCGTTGAAGTAACCGACAACGGCACCCATAGTACCTGCATCGTACTTGTCGGCAGTTATCTTACAAGTAACTTTACAGCCTGTACCCGTATCGTGAGCGACATTACCGAGGTTACCCACCAGACCACCGGTACCACCGGTATTGGCTATCTTGGTAACAACCTCACCGCCGGCAATACAGCCAACAATGGCATGGCCTTGAGAGTGGAATCCGCAAATTGAGCCGAGAGCGGAGCCGGCGGCGCCGGACTCGAGGGTGATAACACCCTGGTTCTCACAATTCTCTATAATACCGGTACCACCTTCGATACCGCCAAGACGGCACTTCATAGCGCCCTTTCCGGTAACATTGCCCTTATTGACACAACCATTGCAGGAAGTGCCGGTTGCAGGCTTCTCCTGTCCGGGCCATCCCACAATACCGCCGATAGCGGAGTTGGAGGCCGAAGCATCGGAATCCACTATAATATTACCTTCATTGACGCAGTTGATGTAGCTGGTATTGGAGAACGGGCCGGCAGAGGTGTTAGTGAACAGATAGTCACCTCCTCCGATACCGCCAACACAAGCGATAACCTCTTTAGGGAGATTGGTTCCGGGAGTACTGTTCTTTATAGAAATGTTGACTTCGGCGAAGTTCTTGCATCCGGTAACAGAGCCGCAAGGTGAACCAACTATACCGCCCATCTGGTTACGGTTAAGGTTAGCGGTAAGATCAACATCTGCTGCCATAAGAGCATAGGTAACCTTTCCGTGGTTCTCGCAGTTGGACATCGAGAATCCGGGTGCGCCGTAGCCGGCTACACCACCTATTGTAGGCAGTGCACCTTCAGCGTCAATAACTGTAACTTTTGAAGAAATGTTCTTGCCGTTGAAGGATATTGCACCCTTGTTGATACAGCCGCTCATGCCTGCAGCCTGATAGCCCACGATACCTGCCAGACCCACAGCTACTGTAGGACCGTTGACAGTAACGCTGATGGCGCCCTCGTTAGTACAGTCGGCGATTTCACCGCTGGACTGACCTGCGATGGCCGCGACGAGCATAGGCTCGGCAACGGCATCGGCTGTATAAGCCACAGCGGCCTTGTTGGTAACGCCGGAGATAGTACCCTTGTTGTCACCTGCGATGATGCCGAAGAACGCAACCTCGGGAGTGAATTCACAACCGGCGTCAATAACCAGATTCTTCACAGTACCAGTCAGAGTAGCGAAGAGAGGCTTGCCGCTCTTGAGGCCCTTGATGGAATGGCCCTTGCCGTCGAGAATTCCCTTGAAATTCTCTACGGAAGGAACGTCGGCGCCTGCTAGGTCGATATCGGCCTCGAGGGTGTACTCGTTGGCGGAACTGGCAAGGCTTGCCTCGGAAGTGAGAAATTCGATCAGCTCGCTGGGCTTGGTCATGTTGGGTTTGAACTTGCTGGGCTCAAGAGTGGTGACGCTTCCGGTAGTATACTCGGAGGCTTCCTCGTTCTTGACTGCCTTGACGCGGATGTCGTAGGTTGTAAGGCCCACCAGGCCCTCAACATCGTAAGAAGTGGCGGTAAGGTCTCCAACAACCTGCCATTCGCCGGACGAAGCGGCCTTGTACTCGAAGGTATAGCTTGTGGCAAACGGAACGGGATCCCAGGAAGCCTTGAAGCCGGTTTCGGCGATATTGCTGGTCTTCAGGTTAGCAGGAGCGCCGAATTTAGCATCGACGGGGCCTGTGCCGACACAAACGGCCAGAGGAGAATCCTTGGATCCGAGATATGTCCAGTTGGAGAACAGGAATCCGGGATAGTTGGCACGGATACGGGCATAGTAGAACGCACCTTTGGTGAGGCCGGTCATAATATAAGCGACTTCAGGGGCGTTAACAACCTTGAACTTGCTGGCGTTCTCGACGGACTCTACAGAGATATCTGTCGCCAACTCAAGAGTAAAGGAAGTGGCGCCAGCCTTGAGAGCAGCGTCGGCCGACCAGGTAAAGCCTGCCGCATTTGCTCCGGAAGTGGCGTCATCGTAGGAAAGGGAAGCGACAGCGGGCTTGGAAGCATCAAGCTTAGCCATGCTGGTTATTTCCTGCTCCTTGGTGCAGGCGGCGAGGGCCAGGAGGCCGGCCGCTATAGCGAATATCTTAAAACTTTTCATATCCTATTCATTAATTGTAATCACCGCCCCTGAGATCACCGGTAACACAAGCTCCGGCGGAACTGTAGCTCAAGGCTCCGGTGTTGGAACAATCGGTAAAGGTTATCTCAACACCGCTCTTGCCGCATCCTACGATACCGCCGACGGCACTTGTCTTGGATGTAGCCACTGCGGAAGTGGAAGTAAAGTCAAGGGCTCCGCTATTGACGCACTTAGTGTATGTCACGGGAGAGTCGGCCTTGTTGACATCTGCCGTTATTCCACCGACGAATGCACGCCAGTCGCTCTTGGTGACTGCAGCATGGACAACCTTGAGGTTACCAGTGTTTGTACAGTTGCTGACATCGCACTTGCTGCCGCCTGCAATTCCGCCAAGACGATTGATAGCCGTAGGGCAAGTCACATTGACATTGCCCTTGTTCTGGCAATTGTCAATTTTGCCGGTCACGAATCCGAAAACGCCGCCGACATGGTGGTTGGGGGTTTCGGTGGTTGTGCCGATATTGAGTTCGAGGTTAACTTCATTTGTGCAATTCTCGAACACAACGCTATTGCTGGGATCGAATGGACCTGCTGCAGCTATAACGCCGCCGAAGCAGCTGGTTTCGATATTGCCTGCGCCACGATTTCCTGCAGTACCACCTGCAAGGAGTCCGCTTACACTCAAAGTACCGAAGTTGTGGCAATCGGAAGCTCCCTGGGTTACGGTACCGCCGACACCGGCAATACGCGTACATGTCCAAGTGTTCTTTTCTGAATCACAAGCCGTTGAAATGTTGCCTTTATTGATACATCCCTTGAGCTGGCCTTCGGTATAACCGACAACACCGCCGATATTAGGATAAGCACCGGAACCACCATCAATATAATGCATGGACACGCTGCCCTCGTTGGTACAATTTTCAATGACACCGTAATTGCCGGGGGTCTTATTGGCGGACGGAGATCCGCCGACAACGCCGCCGACGTAGAAGTAAACTGCAGTCTTGTATTCGACGCTGACATCGCCTTTGTTGGAGCAGCCAACGACCATAGACTGGCCGGCGGCGCCCTCATACATACCAACTACGCCGCCGAAGGTGTGGAAAGTACCGGATGCGGGAGCGGCCACTTTGAGTGACATCTTTCCGGTGTTGGAACAATCCTTTACAACGCCTGTGGTGTATCCAACCAGGCCGCCCCAGTTGCAGGAAGCCTTGGGGAGGGCTGCATAATCAACGGCAATGACAGCGGCGTTGGAGCATCCCTCGACGGAGCCGGCGTTTGTAGCGACGAGAGTCCCGAAGTTGGTTGCATCGGCAGGCTCGGGGAACGTTACGGAACAATCCTTGTCAAATGCGATACCGGAGAGCGATGCGCTCTCGGTGGCAGTTGCGATAAGGCTGTTGCCCAGCTTGAAGCCTGAGAAAGTAACATCTTTGATGCTACCGCTCACGCTACCGAACAGATTGTCGGAAACCGTAGCGTTCTTGATAGAGTGCTTCTTGCCGTCAAACTTGCCGGCAAACGCCTCCACGGCAGGGAGTTCGGCGCCTTCAAGGTCGATATCCTTTTCAAGAGTGTAACTGTCGGCAGAACCGGCTGTAGCGGCGATGGTGTTGAAGAAAGTAAGGAGCTGGTCTTTATCCTCAATCTGAGGCGTGAACGCAGGCTTGGCGGGAGTTGTAACTGATCCGCTCACATAATCGGTGTACTCCTTGGAACCGTCGTTGTCGCGGAATGCACGTACACGAACATCATAGGATGTTTTCTCGGTAAGCTCTGCAATCTCAACCTGGGCCCCGGTTGTCTCGGGGAGCTTGATCCAGCTGGCATCCGAGCTCTTCTTCCACTCGGGAGCATAGCCGCTGGCCTTGCCCACTACGGACCAGGATGCGACAATCTTGCTATAAGCGGGAGCATCAAGTTTGATTTGCTTGGGAGCGGCGAAAGACATAGATACAATACCATGGCCCACACTGACGCACACAAGTTCGTCTCCGTCTTTTAGGACCGTCCAGTCGGAGAAAACGGAACGGGGGTAATTAGCCCTTATGCGGGCATAGTAAAGATCGTACTCCTTAAGTCCGGAGAACACCACGCCGTCATTAGGGGTGGCATCGGCCATAACTGTCTGGCCAATGGACGGCTCATACATATCAACATCTGAAAAGTCCTCTTTCTTGGCAAGCTGGACGGAGAAAGAAGTGGCTCCGGCAGTCTTTGCAGCTGAGGGGTTCCAGACGAGTGAGACTGTCGAAGGAGACGACATAATCTCATCATAGGTGAAGTCCGTTACGCCAGCCTTGCTCTTGTCAATGCCAGTGAATACCTCCTTTTGACATCCGGAGAAAAGCACGGCAGTGACAGCTGCAGCTGCGATCAGGATTTTGAATGATTTCATACTGAATTGTTTGTGTTATTGAATAAAACAACGATAAGATAACGCCTCTCATCGGGGCGCCTTTGACAAACAATCCTATTCAGCCGGCCTCCCGGCCATTCGTCTGACTTGCGAGTACAAAAATATACATATTTTACATTATGACAAAAAAATCTACATTATTTTTTCGGCGATTTTGTTCACCATTTCATTTTTTTGATATATATTCGCCTTGAAAATACGAAACACACCATAACATTTTAAAATAATTTAATAACGACATTTAACCAAATTTTATCACTCCTTTGAAAACCTTCTGATTTTCAGCACACTGTCGTCCTGGCTTGCAAAATTATAATTTAATAACTAAGGACCATTTATGATGAAAATCACGATTCCAAGAAGATTTGCGCTGGCTCTCATCGCCTTGTTTGCAGGATTGAGCGCTTACGCACAGACTTCTACGATTACCGGTGTGGTGCGCGACTCACAGGGCGAGCCCGTCGTGGGCGCTGCCGTTATGGTAAAAGGCACTACCACCGGCGTTATGACCAACGCGGACGGTTCCTATTCAATTAAAGCCAAGAACGATGACGTGCTGGTCTGCCAATTGTTCGGTTACAAAACCCAGGAAGAAACAGTCGGCGGCAGGGGCAAGATTGATTTCAGTCTTGCCGATGACACCACCATGCTTGATGCTACTGTGGTCGTGGGTTATGGTACATTGAAAAAAGCACAGCTGGTAGGTTCGGTGGAGAACCTTTCCGGAGAGGCTATCGAAGACCGTCCGAACGCCAACATCGCCCGTAACCTTCAGGGCCAGGTGGCAGGTTTGAACATTATCCAGGTTGACGGTAAAGCCTCCCACACCGGTAGCGTCTACATCCGCGGTAACGGCACAACAAACTACACCCGTACCAACTTCAACTCCAGTGCATCCGGAGCCACCCGTTCCATCGGTACCGGCGGTTCCGCACTTGTTCTGATCGACGGTGTAGAAGGAGACCTCACTTCCGTCAACTCCGCCGACGTTGAAACAGTAGCCGTCCTTAAGGACGCATCATCCGCCGCCATTTATGGTGCCAAGGGTGCTTTCGGTGTTATTATGGTTACAACCAAAAACGCCAAAGAGAGCGAAAAATTCACCCTTACCTACAATGGAACATACTCTTACAACGACCGTATCACCAAATGGGAAGACCACATTGTGACCGACGGTCTTGAGTATACCGAGGCATTCTACGAACTATACGCAGGCGATACCCGCACTCCTACTTCCACCGGAAAGCTCGCCTCCACTATCAACACATTCACCATCGGCGCCGACTATCTGGAGCGTCTGCGTGAAAGACGTATCGCCGGCAACTACAATGTGTACGATATGTATAACGGCGCCTATGCTTATTATGGCAATACCGACTGGTTCTCCGAGTTCTACAAGAAAGGATACTCCTCAACCATTCAGGATATCAGCTTGAGGGGCGCCACCAAAAAGATTACTTACTCATTGACCGGACGTTACTACACCCAGGAAGGTGTTTACAAAATCGGCGAAGATACATACAACCGTTTCAATGTCCGCGCAAAAGCAAAACTCCAGGTCAACGACTGGCTCTCTGTGGACAACAACACATCAATGTTCCGCAGTATCCAGCGCCAGCCTATGTTTACTACCAGTTCCATCCTTGGTTACCAGATTCAGTGCCACGCAGCTCCTGTGCTCGTGCCTTACAACGAGGATGGCACCTGGACTCTTGCCGCTAACAAATCCGGTTTCACATCCTTCTCAGAGGGCAACACAGGACAGTACGACACAAAAATGCAGCTTGTAACCACCACCGGTATCAACATCGACTTCATTAAAGACGTGCTCAAATTCCGCGGCGACTTCTCATATAAAGCAGTCAGGGAGGTTAAAGAGCGCTACCGCGCCCCTATGTCCTTCTCTCTGGCTCCCGGAGCTTTTACCGATTATGTTACCCAGGCCTCTTCATATAAGTCCCGCTGGACCTACGACACCGACTATATCACCGCCAACGCATATTTCACATTCACTCCCAAGCTTGGAGAGAATCACGACCTTGACGTGGTTGCCGGTTGGAATATCGAGAACTATGACTGGGAGCGTTTCTATCTGCAGCGCAAAGGTATGCTTGCCGCCGATATGTACAAATCGTACCAGATGTTCGACGGTATCGACTACAACATCCAGCAGTACGACAGGAGTTACGGTACCATGGGCTTCTTCGGCCGTATTAACTATACACTCCTGAAGCGCTACATCTTTGAAGTTTCGGCCCGCGCCGATGCATGCTCCAAGTTCCCTTCCAACCAGCTCTGGGGCTTCTTCCCTTCCGCTTCTCTGGGATGGCGTATCTCCGAAGAGCCTTGGATGAAATGGAGCCGCAGCTGGCTTGACAATCTCAAGCTCCGTGCAAACTTCGGTTCGCTCGGCAACGGTGACATCGCTCCTTATTCCTATTTGGAAACTCTTGAAATCGACAAGACCAGCATTCCTATCAACGGTGTCAAGGTCAACTACACAAACGTGCCCTCTCCTATTCCTGACAGCCTTACCTGGGAAACGGTCACCACTTACGATATAGGTCTTGACCTTGATATGCTACGTAACAGGCTCTCATTCTCCGGAGACATCTACCGCCGTTACAACTCAGACCTTCTTACCGCTGGACCTTCACTCCCCGACATCTATGGTGCAAGTGCTCCTAAGGGCAACTATGGCGAGCTGACCACCAACGGTTGGGAAGCCACCCTCTCCTGGAGAGATTCATTCAAGCTCGGAGGTAAAGACTTCCAGTACAGCATCAAGGGCAGTGTGTGGGACAGCCGCACATTCGTTTCGAAGTTCCTCGCCGAGACAGGCAACATCCTTACTATGTACAAAGGCAAGGAAATCGGTGAAATATGGGGCTTCCGTACCGACGGCTACTTCCTCAACTACACCGAGGCTAACAACTGGGCCACAGATACCTATCACAAGAACGGTTCCAACTTCCGTGAGTACGCCGGTGACCTTAAGTTTATCGATGTAGATGGTAACGGCACTATCAACTACGGCAAGCAGAGTTTCTTCTGGGATCCCAAGACCAACGAGACCACATTCGACACCGGCGACCTTGAGGTCATCGGCAATGTGGCTCCCCGCTATCAGTACGGTGTGAATTTCGACTTCAAGTGGAGCGGCATCGGCCTGAGCATGTTCTTCCAGGGTGTCGGTCATCGCGACTGGTATCCTTCCTGCGAAACCGGTTTGTTCTATGGCGGTTACAACCGTCCCTACATGGGTGTGATGAAAACCCAGATCGGCGACAATTATGTCAAGATCAACTATACCAACGAAGACGGAAGCGTCAACCCTTACTGGGAAGTTACCAATGCCGATAAGCATCCTTATTGGACCCGCCGCGTCGGCTACTGCGCCAACCGTAACGTCGGTCCTCTCACCGTTGAGAATGACTACTATATGCAGAACGCCGCATACCTGCGTCTCAAGAACCTGACCATTGATTATACTCTGCCCAAGGATATCGTCAAGAAGGCCAACATAGAGAATGTCAAGTTCTATGTCACTCTTGAGAACATCCTCACCTGGTCGCCTATGTTCAAGGTAACCGAGGCATTTGACCCCGAAGGAGGTCTGGGCCTTGGTGATACCGACTTCGACAGCTACAGCAATTTCGGTCTTAGCGGTATCGGACAGGGCTATGGCTATCCTATGCTCAAGTCCTATACTTTCGGCGTCAACATCACATTCTAAAAGAGAAAGAAATGAAAAAAATATTTAGTCTTATATTTTGCGCTGCCGCTTTGTTCGCTCTGACCTCCTGTGAGAAGTTCTTCACAAGAAGTCCTTGGAACGAGTTCGATGCCGAGACCTATTTCAGCAACGAGAGCCAGTTACGTATGTATACGGACGGTTTCCTCAATGCCTGGTTGCCCGACTATTCCGAGACAAACGGCAATGATGCTTACAACGACTTGATTGCAACCAAAACATCCACGGATTTCTTCCGCGCCGATGTTTCCTGGGATGATGCCAAACAAGGCTCCTGGAGCTGGGGCTGGTTACGCCGTATCAACTTTATGATACAGCTCATGCCCAAGAATGCCAAAGGCAAGGTTGACGACAATACCTACAACCACTACATGGGACTTGCCCGTTTCTGGAGGGCATATAACTATATGTCCAGGGTTAAGTTGTTCTCCGACGTCCCGTGGGTGGACATCTATCTCCAGCCCACTGACACCACTATCCTCTATGGTAAACGTGACGACCGCGAATTTGTTTTCCATAACATTGTGGAAGATCTTAAATTTGCCTGCGAAAACATAGATAACCGTGATTTTGGGGCAGCAAACACCAGGAATCAAGTTAACAAATATGTCGCCAATGCTATGGCGGCCAGGATTCTTCTCTACGAAGGAACCTTCAGGAAGAACCATTCCGTTAACCCGGCTACCAACCAGCCCTGGAAGAACAATTACGAGACCCCGGACCAGATTCTCGAGCTTGCCGCCCAGTTCGCCAAGTATGTTATGGATTCCGGCGCCTTCAAACTTTACACCGGTGACTGGTCCAACCTATTCCTGAGCAACGAACTCATTACAGACGAAGTGCTCTGGGGACAGGTTTACCTGCTGGAGAGTAACGGACGTCATGCATACACCCGCTACTTCAACTCCTCTACTCTTGGTCAGCAGTATTCAGGAACCAAGGAGCTCTTGCACCACTTCCTTAATGCTGACGGTACGCCTATCGCTACCGACGAGAAGACTATCAACGAAGAGTTTACGGGCAGGGATCCCCGTCTTGCCAAGACTATCCTCGGCCCCGGACATAAAGTAAAGAACCTTCAGGGCGATGAGGTCGATCAATCCATCAACTGTACTTTCTGCTGGACTGGTTATATGATTATCAAGTGGTGTATTCCCGACCAGAGCCACTGGCAAAACTCGGTTGACGAGAACAGCATTCCTATCATGCGTTATCCTGAAGTTCTCCTCATCTATGCTGAGGCCATGAACGAACTCGGGCAGTTCAATGAAGGTATTTGGAACCAGACAGTGGGCGCCATCCGCCAGAGGGCCGGCGTAAAGGCCTCCTATCCCAGCGCTCCCGATCCTTGGCTCAAGGAGTACTACACCAAAGATCTTCAGAACCAGCACATCACCGACGGTAACGAGGCCGTTGCTCTGGAAATCCGTCGTGAAAGGGTTACCGAGCTTTGCTTCGAGGCTGAAAGCCGTCAGCAAGACCTGTACCGCTGGGGAATCTGTGACATTATTCCCCGCCGTGGCGGTCACGGAAACGGTTGGACCGGTCTATGGCTGACCGAAAATGAAGTTAAGAACGGCTTCACTTTCAGCGGCGTCAAATACACCTTCAACGAGACCGTCAAGAAAGCTACCGAAAACGCTTATCCTATTTCAGGTACCAACAACAGCTGCTGGAGCCTCGAAAAGGCTGGCAACGGTTACTTCCTGGTGTACAACTACAAGCTCAAGTGGGAAGACAGGATGTACTGCCGTCCTATCCCCACCTCCGCTAAGGTTCTTAATCCTAACCTGGGCGAGAACTACGGCTGGTAGACATCCGTTTTTGTATCTTTGGAAAGCCGGCACATGTTGCCGGCTTTCTTTTTGTACGCTTTCATCTTTATGAAAAAAAGTCTATCTTTGTAAGATAGACTACTTAATATAATAGATACAATGAAAAGCATCAAATCATTCTCCATTGTTTTACTGGGTGCTTTACTGGCATTCTGCATCAGTTGCAAACCGGACAATCCCGACGATCCTTCAGGCCATACCCCCGAAGAAGACCTGCCTGTAGATGTCATCAACGGAACTACCATAGCCGAGGGCATAAATGCTTGCGGTCTTATTAAGGATGCAATAACCGGTGCGGGCATTCCCGATATTCCGGTAACCGACGGCTATACCTATACTGTCACGGACGCCAACGGAGTTTACCAGCTCAAGGCTAGCCGCTATACTAGGAACATTTACATGAGTGTGCCTTCGGAATTTAAAATTCCCCTTGATGCAGGCACACATCTGCCCCTGTTCTATTCTACCTCGTCCTTCGACCATAATAAGGTAAACCGTAACGACTTCACTCTGGAACCACAGGCTGTGGAGGATAAATTCACCATGATTATGATCGGTGATCCCCAGTGCCAGACCACTGCCCAGATTAACCGATACAAGACAGAAACGGTACCGGCAATGATTGCCTGCCTCAACGGGGGGCACGCCGAAGGCCGCTACCCCAACGCTTACGGAATGACCCTTGGTGACATTACTTTCGACAGCACCGACCTTTGGGCCGGCATGAAAGAAACAATGTCCAACCTCAAACTGCAAGACGGCAGCTGGTTCCCCATCTTCCAGTGTATAGGCAACCACGACCATAATTCACTCGAGCAAAGCGGTGACTATGCCGCTACCGGAAAGTATGTCGAGTACTTCGGTCCCACCGATTATTCTTTCAACCGCGGCAAGGTGCACATCATATCCATGGACGACATTGCCGTAACCAAAGTTTCCAACAACTCTTCTCCCAACCGCTACACCTGGGATTATAATGGAGGGTTCTCCAAAGCACAGTATCTATGGCTTCAAGCCGATTTGGACCTGGTCAAAGACAAGGCGGATAAGGCTGTATTCCTTTGTATGCATATCCCTATGCGCGCGGGCGCCAACTCTGGTGGCTCGTCCTTCAACAAGGGCTCCTATTATGCCGAGGTTCTTACCTTACTTAAGCAGTTCAAGGAAGCCCACATAATGATAGGCCACACCCACTATCAGCAAAATTACATCCATACCGGATATATCTGCAAGGGCGGTCAGCCTATTTACGAGCATGTACACGGCGCTGCGTGCGGTGGCTGGTGGAGCTGTGACTCCAATGTTACCGGAGCGCCCAACGGTTTCAATATTTATGAAATTGAAGGCAACACCGTTGTTAACTGGATCGCCCAGGGCACAAAAACGGCCACCGACTATCAACTCAGGGTTTATGACGGCGACCAACTTTACAACGGCAGCAAAGGCTATGAATATGCGTGGTTCCGCGCTTCCAACAAGGGCGGATCAAGTAATATTACAGCCACAGGCAACGCCAATCTCAAGAATGCATTCGTGGCCGAGGTCTTCAACGACGACGACCGTAACTGGAAGCTGGAAATGTGGCAGAACGGAGAGAAAATCGGGGACTTCAAGCGCCTCGCCAACGGCAGCTGCTGCAATATTTGTCTGGCGGCTTACTTTTTCAATGAATTAAGCAAGAACTCCGATTCCTGGACTAACAAAACCGCCAGCCACTACTGGTACTTTGTTCCTGCTTCCGCCAAACCTTCGTCTGAGAAGAACTGGGAAGTCCGCGCCACACAGACCATCCCCACCAGCGGAAAAATCAATACATACGGATGCACTTCATTCACCACAGACTATAGCCAATTCTAATGAAAAACAGCAAATTAATCCTTGCCGTCCTGCTTCTCGCCTCTCTGACAGGCTGCCAGAAGGAAGAAGTTTACGAGCCTGTAACAATCAACGGCACATGGGTTTTTTCGGCCAAGAAAGACGGCGGCAACTGGTCCGACCTCAAGCTATCCAACATTTACGTATTCGACGGCACGGGTGGATACATAGTCAAGAGCCTTGCCCCGGGGTCAACAAGCGTAACTTACTATCAGGGCAAGGTATATGCCGACGAAAGCCGCTTCAGCCAGGCCGACAAGCAAACATACAGCGCCAAGAAATCGGCGGAGAAGTATTTGTTCGAATCATTTCCTGGCACCTTTACCCTTACCGCCTCCAAGGCTGACGAGTTAACTTTCGATTACAGCGGCCCAGCCGGCGGAGACGGATATAAACTTTCCAAAGTCAGCACTTTCCAGGACTCCACGGAGCCCGACAAACCCAAACCCGAAGAACCAGATGAGCCCGAGGATACTCAAGTTAAAATCAACGGTACCGTTATCCAGGAAGGTAACGACCTTGCAGGCTTGATTGAAGACAAAGGCAGCGGCAAAGGTATTCCCGGCGTAATTATTACCGACGGATACAATTGCACCAAGACCGACGAGAACGGCGTGTATCAATTCAAATCGAACGCGCTCACGCGTTTCATTTATTACACGACTCCCGCCGACTACAAAGTGGAGGCGCCCACTTCGCCCAGCCTTCCTGTCTTTTACAAGGCGGTAAAGCCCAACGGAGAGTTGCTGCACACCGATTTCACTCTCGAGAAGCTCTCCGGCGGCAAAGAGACCAACTGGACCTTCATAGGCATCGGTGACCCGCAGTGCGCCACATCGAGCAATGCCAGCCGCTACAACTCCGAGACCATCCCCGACATCAAGAAGACAACGGCCGGCAAGTCAAGCGTGTATGCTATGACCCTCGGCGATATAGTATTCGACAGCACCGATATGTGGCCCACCATGAGAGCATCCATGTCGGCGGTCCACAACGGCACGAGCTATATCATATTCTTCCAGACCATAGGTAACCACGACCACGACTCACTGCAACCCGACACTTCCGACAACCTGATGGACGACTACAACGCCACGTCCACCTTCGGCAAGTACTACGGTCCTGTCAATTATTCGTTCGACAGAGGCGATGTTCACGTGGTGTCGATGGACGACATAATGGTCACCGAGCAGAAGAGTTCCAGCAAGAGCAACGGCAAGACCTGGAGCTACAGCGGCGGATTCACCCAGGCCCAGATCGACTGGCTCAAGCAGGATATTGCACTGGTCGACAACAAGGCTGATAAGATGATCTTCATCTGCTGCCACATACCGTTCAAGAACTCCAGCGCGAACCATTATCCCGACGTGCTTAAGCTGATGGACGAGTTCAAGGAGGCCCACCTGATGATAGGCCATACCCACTACACACAGAACTACATCTACACCAACACCCACAAAGGCAAGGGAGGACTCCCCCTCTACGAGCATATCCACGGCTCTGCCTGCGGCGCCTGGTGGACAAAGTCATGCAGTTCCACGGTGAGCGGAGAGCCTTCGGGATACACGGTTTATGACATTGAGGGCGCCCATATCAAAGACTGGTTCTTCAAGGGCACCAACAAGGATAAAGACTTCCAGTTGCGCGTATTCGACGGCAACGAGATATACTACTCGAGCGGTTATCCTATCAACTGGTACACCGCTTCGCAGAAAGTCGGCACCTATTCCTTCGTGGTCAAAGGCAATTCTGCGCTCAAGAACTGCTTCGTGGCGCAGGTTTTCAACGACGACGACTCCAACTGGTCAGTTGCCCTGTACAAGAAGAGCACAGGAGCCAAGATAGGAGAATTCAAGCGCCTTGCCAACGGAACGTGCTCCAATGCCGCCATGTCTGCCCACTATTACAACAAGAAGGGCAAGACTTCCGACAGCTACCGTTCCTGGACTGCCAGCCACTACTGGTACTACAAGCCCGCGTCGGGCAATCCTGCCACCGAGAGCGACTGGGAAGTAGTAGCTACGCAGACCATCCCCGGCGGGAAGGTATCGCACACTTACAAGTGCTCCACGCTAACCGCCGAGAAGAACCTGGAAAAGGAGTTCCACTTCTGATCGTCAGTATTTTATAATACGCCTGAGAGTGGCAATAGCGCTGCTGTCGGGATGAACCTTTTCAGCGCGGGAAATCCAATTCCCGCGCTCGTCGTATTCATAGCTATAGTAGCGTTCAGGGAATTGTTCCAGATCGGGTACCCACATCATCTCCCCCGTAGAAGTAAGGGTCGTGCCGCGGCTGCGCACCGGAAGTGCCTTGGAGTTGTATTCAATCTCCACGTCGATGTCGGCGCTCTTGATGCGGGTGAATTTATCTTCCGTCAGGAAAGCCACGTCGGCGCTCCCGAGATAGTCGCCTTCGGCCGAATAGCTCTTCTCGACGTATGTCTTTCCGGAGTATTCTTTGTTGGAAACGAATGACAACTCCCCTTCGGCATAGTAATCGGTCTTCACTATGTGCCGGCCGTCGTTTTCGTGCACCCACTTGCTAACTTCCTGATTGTTCATTCCGTACATACGGCACTCGCTGATGAAGCGGCCCTTGTAATCGTATTCATAGCGGGCTTCATCCTCGTTATCGGCATTCAGGCCGCTTATCTGAATCACCTGATGCTTGCCGTTGTACGTGTAGGTCTCAAGGTAGCGGAACGACTTGTCAAAATTGTAGGTAATTACCGAGTCGGCCTGGCCGAGGGAGTTGAATACCACACGGTATGGCAGTTCAAGGGTATCGGACTGCAGTACTATCTCTTTGGCTTTACAATTAAGGGCATACTTTTCAAGGTCGGTTTTGAGCGGAGTGCAGGCGCAAAGTATAAGCGCCGCGGCGACTGTGAATTTGATTTTCATAACACAAAGTTATCAAAATTGTACTAACTTTGTAAGAACCAAACTCCACCAAAATGAAAAAATCATTATTTCTGATGATGGCTCTGCTGAGCTGGGGCGCCCTTTACGCCCAGACCCAGCCCGAGAATTCCGACGACCGCGTAGCCTGCTACCGCATGATGAGCGGCGTCCGCAAAGTGATTTCCATCCCCGACATTGACGGTTACAAGACCTTCAAATGTGACTTCCACACCCATACCGTTTATGCCGACGCCCATGTCTCGCCGGAAGGGCGGGTCCAGGAAGACTGGTACGACGGACTGGATGTGATGGCTATGACCGAGCACGTAGGTGTACACAAGACCGGTATCGACATGCCCGACCGTAACGTTCCTATAGTCAAGGCCAAAGCCGAGGGGGCCAAATTCGGTATGATTGTCATTCCGGGTGTAGAAATAACCCGCGCCAAGCCCTTCGGCCATATGAATTTCCTCTTCGTCAAAGATGCCAATGTGTTCAGCGAAGACCGCTATCTGACCGACAAGGACGGCGAGTATCTTACAGACGAGCTCGGGCGGAAGATCAACAACGATGAGACCTTGCAGGACGATATCGCAGCTGCGCTTGAGCAGGACTGCTTTATACAGTGGAACCATCCCGGCTGGCCCGACCGCAAATGCGATATGTATGACATCCACAAGGATATGCTCGCAAAGGGCCAGATACACGCCGTAGAGATTTGCAACCATCAGGAATGGTATCCAAAGGTGCTCGACTGGTTTGACGAGTACCACATCCCCATGACCGCCAATACCGACCAGCACAGTCCTATCGATTATAACTACGGCCACGTAATCCGCCCCATGACATTGGTGTTTGCCAAAGAATATACCATGGAATCGATACGGGAGGCTATGTTTGCCGGACGCATGGTAGCATTCTGGGACCAGACCCTCGCAGGCGATGCCACCTGGCTCGAGCAGCTGGTTCATCATTCACTCCAGGTCAGGGTAATCGATGCTGCCAAAGGTAGGATAGAAGTCACCAACATTTCAGACATCCGTTTCGAGACCATGTACGGTACGCACATGAATCCCGTAATCCTCTACCCTCGCAGCGCCATCATCATGACGGTCAAGAAAGGTCAGAAGATCGAGTTCCTCAACTGCTACACCGGCCGCCAGCACTTACATACCAACCTCTGGTAGGCCCCCTGATTATCAGCACATTATAAAACTTAACCTGGTACAAATGTACCAGGTCAAGTTTTGTAAGTGATTGACTGTCAATTAATAGAGTTCGTCAACGGGCTCCTTGAAGTCATCGGCTGAGGGAGCGGGGGCGTTGTTGCGGGGGCCGTTCCTGTGCGGGCGGTCGTCACGGCGGGGACGATCGTCACGGCGCTCGCGGCGCTCGCCGCCTTCACGGCGGGGACGGTCACCTTCGCGGTGTTCCCTGTGCTCTCCGCCCTCGCGGCGGGGACCACGCTCGCCACCGTTGCCGCGGCCACCATTGCCCTTAGGCTCCACATAGCCTTCGGGTTTCTCGGTGAGGGCGCGCATCGAAAGGCGCATCTTGCCGCTCTTGGCATCGTACTCGAGGAGCTTCACGTCAACCTCGTCGCCAACTGCAAGCACATCCTCTACCTTCTCGGTCTTGGTCCATGCAATCTCGCTCACGTGCAGAAGGCCTTCCTTGCCGGGCAGAATCTCGATGAATGCACCGAAGTCAAGGATGCTGACCACCTTGCCGTGATACACCTGACCGGCCTCGGGCACGGCGCAGATGCTCTTGATCCAGTTGAGAGCCTTCTCCATAGCGTCTTTGTCGGTAGCGGCCACATCCACAACACCTTCGGTAAGGTTGGTGCCGGGGATGGGGACTTCCTCGATGGCGATGGTAGTGCCGGTCTCTTTCTGAATCTTCTGAATGGTCTCGCCGCCCTTGCCGATAACTGCACCGATGAACTCGGAAGCAATGCGGATCTGCTCGATACGGGGGACGAAAGGCTTGTAATCTTCGCGGGGCTCGGCAATGGTCTTGAGCATCTCGCCCATGATGTGGAGACGTCCCTGACGGGCCTGCTCCAGAGCTTTCTCAAGCACTTCGTAGCTCAGGCCGTCGACCTTGATGTCCATCTGGGTGGCGGTGATACCGTCGGCAGTACCGGTGACCTTGAAGTCCATGTCGCCAAGGTGATCCTCGTCACCGAGAATGTCGGTAAGGATAGCGTAACGGTCGTTGGGGCGCTCGGCGTCGGTGATAAGGCCCATTGCAACACCTGCCACGGGCTTCTTGATCTTAACGCCGGCATCCATAAGGGCGAGGCAGCCGCCGCAGACGGAAGCCATCGAAGATGAGCCGTTGGATTCCATGATATCAGATACTACGCGCACGGCGTAAGGATTCTCGGGAGCCATGGGGATGACGGGCTTGAGGGCCCTCATGGCCAGGTTGCCGTGACCGATTTCCCTGCGGCCGGGAGCACGCATAGGCTTGGCCTCGCCGGTGGCGAAAGGAGGGAAATTGTAATGCAGCACAAACTGCTGGTCACCCTGGATGAGCACCTCATCCATCTCCTTCATATCCAGCTTGGTGCCGAGGGTAACGGTGGCAAGGGACTGTGTCTCGCCGCGGGTAAAGATGGCGCTTCCGTGTGCGCAAGGCAGATAGTCGACCTCGCACCAGATGGGACGCACCTGATTGCAGACGCGGCCGTCAAGACGGACACCCTCGTCCAGGATCATATTGCGCATAGCTTCCTTCTCCACGTCGTGATAGTAACGGGCAGCCATAGCGGTCTTGAGTGCATAAGCCTCTTTCTCCTCCTCGGTGTGAGGCTCGGGAATGGTGGCGATGAATTCTTCCTTGATGGCTTCGAAGCCGTCTTCCCTCTCGTGCTTGGGCTTTGCGCTCTTGGCAAGAGCATAGCACTTAGGATAGCAGAAGTCGCGGACTGCCTTGCGCAGATCCTCGTCCTGCTCGTCGTGAGGGTACTCCCTCTTAGGCTCCACGGTGCCAAGTTCTGCCATGAGTTCCTTCTGGACGCGGCAGTGCTTCTTGATCTCCTCGTGGGCGAACTTGATGGCCTCGAGCATATCGTGCTCGCTCACCTCGTTCATCTCGCCCTCAACCATCATGATGTTCTCTTCGGTGGCGGCGACCATAAGGTCAAGGTCGCATCCTGCCATCTGGGAGAAACCGGGGTTGATGACGAACTCACCGTTGATACGTGCCACGCGGACCTCGGATACGGGACCGCCGAAAGGCAGGTTGCTGGTGGCAAGGGCCGCCGATGCGGCCAGGCCGGCAAGAGCGTCGGGCTGGGTGTCCTTATCGGCAGAGATAAGGCTCACATATACGAATACTTCCAGGTGGAAATCCTCGGGCCACAGAGGGCGCAGGGGCCTGTCGATAAGGCGTGCGACCAGAATCTCGTAGTCCGAAGGTTTGCTTTCCCTCTTGAGGAAGCCGCCGGGAAAGCGTCCTGCGGAATAATACTTCTCTCTGTAATCCACTGTGAGGGGCATGAAATCGGTGCCCTCTTTAACTTCTTTTGCAGCGCAAACGGTGGCGAGCAACATGGTGCCGCCCATTTTTACGACTGCGGAACCGTCGGCCTGCTTGGCAAGCTTGCCGGTTTCGATTTCGATCACGCGGCCGTCCGCGAGCTCGATTTTTTTGTTGATAATGTTCATTACTGTTTCCTTTACGTCTTTCTTCTATGCGGATTCAGCGGAGTTCCGCTGCTGATATGCTTAAAAAAAGGATGGCTCCCCCTTTGGGAGCCACCCAAGCTTTTCCTATTGATTTATCGACGAAGACCAAGCTTCTTGACGATATCCCTGTACCTCTCGATGTCAACTTTCTGGAGATAATCCAGAACCTGACGGCGCTTACCGACGAGACGGAGAAGGGAGCGGCGTGTTACCACGTCCTTCTTGTTCTTCTTCACGTGCTCGGTAAGATGAGCGATACGGTAGGAAAATAGAGCAACTTGACTCTCAGGAGAGCCGGTGTCAGTATTAGACTTCCCGTACTTCGCGAAAATCTCTTGCTTTTTTGAAGGCTCTAAATATTCAGCCATTGTGCAAAAAATTTTTAATTGTTTATAAAAATTGGGGCAGTGCTTTATTGAAACATCGCTGTCAAAAAGCCTGCAAATATACGAAGAATATTTTATTATTCAAGTGATTTTAGTATATTTGGACTATGAAAAAACTATTTGCAATCATCGTTCTGGCCGCTTGCGCATGCTTTTATTCGGCCGCCTGGGGAGTCCTCGGACACAAGACAGTCATAGCCGTCGCCGAGCGTCATTTAACCCAAAAGACTAAAGCTAACATAGCCAAGTATTTTGACTACGATCTCAAAAAAGACGCAGTGTGGATGGACCATCACCGCAGAGACCCCGAGATTGCCTACACCACCGCCTGGCACGTGTACAATGTGGACAGCCTGCACCGCTACGACCCCAATCCCCGCCTCTCAAAAGGCGACTGTATCCAAGCCCTTGAAATCGCTTGCTACAATCTGGAGCATTACAAGGACCTGACTGATTCGGCCGTGGTAATGAACGTGCGCATGCTTATTCATTTTGTGGGAGACATGCACTGCCCGGTGCACGCATACTTCCCCGGCCCCCGGGCTTTCTGGCCCTGCAGGCTCAACGGAGAGGATATCAAATCGTTCCACAACCTCTATGACGCCATGCCCAACAGGCTCTGGCCCGATGCCGACCCCGACGATCTTGCAGCGCAGCTGGACAACTGCGGCGCCTGCCGCCGGAACAAAATTGCCAAAGGTTCCCTGATTGACTGGGCCAAATGCTGCGGCGACCGCTGCGCGGCCATCTACGATATCAATCCGTTCCTTACAAAGGATTTGGATCCTGATACCGTAGAAAAGTCGCGTGAGATTGTGTCTTTGCAGCTGCGCGACGCCGGATACCGGCTGGCACGCTTGCTCAACGAGCTGTTCGGAAAGTAATCAGAGCCGCTCGATAGTCGGCAGATTCCTGGTTTTCAATAAGGTATTGTAGCGGTCGAGGGCCTCACCCACACAGTCCTCCCAAGAGCGGACTATGGTTTTTGAGGCCTGGATACCCACTCTGCGCACTCTTTCAGGATCGGCTATGAGCCGGCGCAGCAGGGCCTCCATATCGGCAGGATTGTTTTTAACCAGGAAGCCGTTCACCCCGTCGGTCAAGGCGGTTGCAGCCGTGGAGCCCTCCGCCATCACGGATGGAGTATGGAGGGATGCCGCCTCGCGGACCACCAGGCCGGCGGTGTCGTACAAAGAAGGGAACAGGAAAAGGTCCGACGCAGCATAATAGCGCGTAAGCAGCTGCCTGTCAGTGATATTGCCCACAAAAGTCACTTTATCGTCCAGGCCCTTCTCGGTCACCAGAGCCTTCATATCTTCGGCCGCGTAGCCCGTACCGATAAAAAACATGCGGAAAGGCACGTCGCCCATACCCGCAAGGGACTCTATGATAAGCCGGGGATTCTTTTCCCAGATGTGCTGACCCACAAACAGCATCACGAACTCCTCGGGCTTGATGCCCAGCGCTTTACGTGCATCCACGAAGAACTTCTCCGGATAGTCGGCCACAAGGTCGGAGCCGTTGTCCATCACCTCCACCTTACCCTTGTAGCCATATTCCCGGATAACATCAATCACCGATTCCTGAGGCACCCACACAAGGTCGGCACGCTCGTAAAAATCAATTATATACTTGATGATGCTGTCCACCACCGGCTTCGGCAGCACGCGCGCAAAGTCATCCCTGTATTTTGAATGGAACGTGGCCACCAGAGGTATGCCCTGGTGCCTTGCCAGACGGCGCGCGGCTATGCCCGTCGAGAACGGACAGTGAGCGTGCAGGATCTTGAAGCGTATCTTGGAGATGTTTACCAGAAAACGCGGGTCGGCCTCGGCAATTCCGGTCACATACGGCGGACGCTGCGGCACCGGCACGCTGAGGAAGTTTATGACCTCATAACCCAGGTTGGAATAATCAGTTCCCGGAACATTAGGCGTAACGACTTTAACGCCTCCGGCCATCTTTTGAAGCCACTTGGCGTAATTCTCCATGCAAACCGCCACCCCGTCCATAACAGGAGGGAAACTGTCGCAAAAGAGGCCAACGTTGGCCTCTTCTTTTTGAAATAAACGTTCAGTCAAATCCATCTTATTCTTCCTCCGCACTCACAACATCCTCAACTACAGCATCTTGCTCCGCGGCCTCAGGCGCCTCTTCTACCTGCTCGACAGGAGCCTTCTCTTTGTGGAACGGCAGGCCGATACACTTAAGATTATCGGTAAAGAACAGGGCGCAGAAAGCGATTACAAGGGCAAGGAGCACCCAGCGAAGAATTCTCCACCACAGCGGAGCCTTGGGCTTGTAGGGATCTTCCAGTTTCATCTTAGGATATTTGGCGATACTGGTAAGAGTGCGTCCGAAAGGAATATTGACGATCACGTTGGAGTTGATAGCCCAGCCGTTTGCATTAAGCACGGGGCCAAGGTTGCGGCGGCGCAGTTTGCCCCAGGCAATAAAGCAGGAAGGACCGGAAATCAGGAGCATGATGCCAAGGATGATGAGGATGAATCCCCACCAGGGCAGCTTGGCAATACCTGCGATAATTCCGGCTATGGCGGCGCCCAGAAGGCCGATTGCCATGCCTACGGCAGCAAAAATGCCGGCGAACTTGCCTATATCGAAAGGCTGCTTCTTGGCCGCAGCGTCAGCAGGGACCGCAGCAGCTCCGTTTTGCAGGCCCTCCATTGCCTTGGCGTCCTTCTCGGCGGCAGACTTGTTGATCAGTCCGGTAATCCAGTTCCAGAACTTGACATAAGGGGCCCAGAACGCTTGCTTGATGCTTAGGGGATTCTCCACGACGCGCACGATTGTCGCATCGTAATCAAGACCGTCACGGTCGTAGAACACACCGTTGGTGCCGGGACGCAGGTTCCTGGTTTTGCCGTCGGTCATAACGGCAACGATATTCATCGATTTACCCGTAGTCTTGGAGGTGCAGGCGCAATAAAGCAGGAACATTCCGCTAAGGCCCGCCATATCGGCGTGCTTGCCCATATCTTCAACCCTCACGCAGAGGCGGCAGCAGCGCTCGTCGATATAGAGCTTTCCGGCTTCGAACACGGCCATCTGCTTCAGGTCGGGAGAATAGAAATCGCTGAATATCACATAGTTCTTAAGCAACTTGTAGAAGTCGCGCACAAGGTGTGTGAGCTTGTTTACCTCATCAATCGAATTGGCCTCATCTTCAAGAGCCTTGTCCGACGCCACCAGCTCCAGCAGGGCGGCCTTGTCGTCTGCAGCGAGGAGTTTCTTAATCTCGTCAAGCCCGAGCGCCTCTACTTCGGCGCCCTTCTTGGCGTCCTTCCAGGCAATATAAGGAGCGAATTTGGCGCATATGGCATTCCAGCCAGCCTCATCTATTCCTTCTTCGGCCTCTAGCCCCACAAGCTTGCGCATGGCCATCACCTTGTCCTTCCAGGCAGGATTGATACCATCGAAGCGCAGCAGGCCGTCTTTGGCAGGACGGGCCAGAGGGTAGGACGCAATCTCCTGGGCTTCACCGGAAAGATCGTGGTCCGAAATGGCGCTGATCTTGTCGGCAGATACGTCAACTGCAGGTGCTGCGGCCTCGGTAAAAGCAATAAGCTTGCAGCGCATGAAAAAGTCGGAAACCTTGGTCTTAAGGGCATCTACCGCTTCCATAGCAGCCTGGGTATCCTCCTTGAAGGGGAAAACCTCGGCAGTGCCGGCCGCCTGCCAGGCAGCATAATCGGCCAAAGCAGTGTAGAACGCCTCTATCTGTTCGGCAGTCACCCCGTCAACACCGCTACGGTCCACGGCAGAACCGATATGTGCGGCGATGGCTTTGATAACGTCTTTCAGATGGGCATCCTGGGTTGATGCCTCGGTGATGACACCGTCGCCGTTGAATGCAGTTTCGGCAAAAATAGCGACGCTGTCGGAAGTGTCGGCCACCGAAATCTCGTCCTTCTCGAGCTTAAGATTGGAGAGAATCTGCAATGCGGACTTGTGCAGTTTAGCGCCTTCAGGAACATCGGTATTGATGTCGGAAAGCTTGAGGGTATCCGGAGCCTTGATCAGCAACTCCTTGTCCTTGAGCACGGAACAGAGCCAGTTAGCAGCCGCCACTATTTCATCTACCCTGATTTTGCCGTCGCCGTCGGTATCTATCAGCTTAAGGGTTTCGGTCGGGAATTCGAGGCCCTGCGTAGGACAGCTCAGGACTGTCCAGAGCTTCTTGTCGAGTTCGCCCAGGTGGGCGATATCTTCTCCGTTGCGTACGTTTACACGCACTACGCCGCCGAATGAGCAATAATTCCACTCATAACCGGTGTTCTTCTTTTTCTTGGCCATATTGATTAAGGTTTGGTGTATCTAGGCAAATATACATATTTTTTCCTATATTTACTCCGTGGCAAACGTGGTAATAATAGGCGGAGGTGCCGCCGGATGCTTTTGTGCCGCCATTTTGTCGGAACTCCACCCCGGCTGGCCGGTATCTGTGCTGGAAGCCGGCCCCCGGTTGATGGCGAAGCTCTCCGTCACCGGCGGAGGAAGATGCAATTTGACCAACAGCTTTGCCGCCTTATGCCCCGACTCCCCCGCCGACCTTAAGCGCGTAAGCGTAAAAACGCTCGAGCAAGTGTACCCCAGAGGCGCCGCGCTTATGAAGCGCGCATTGAGCTCCTTCAGCCAGTGGGACTGCTGTAAATGGTTTGAGGATCACGGAGTTGAACTCGTAGTACAAGACGACCGATGCGTGTTCCCGCGCAGCCAGGACGCCATGCAGATAGTGCGCACTCTCGAGCGGCAGATGCGCCTGGGAGGCGTCCGGATAAGATGCCGGCATAAAGTAAGCAGTATCGGAGCGGACCTGCTCATCATGCCCGGAGAGCTTAAACCCGATGCAGTTGTACTCACCACTGGCGGCGGCACTGCCGGCATACTGCGCGATACGGGCATAGAACTCGTTCCCCCTGTCCCTTCGCTTTTCACCTTCAAGGTTGGCGACGATGGCCTGCGCTCCCTGATGGGGACGGTTGTGGAAGATGCAGCATTGAGCATTGCCGGCACACGTTTCCACTCCTCTGGCACGCTGCTGCTTACCGATTGGGGAGTGAGCGGGCCGGCAACGCTGAGGCTCTCATCGTACGCAGCACGCTATTTAGCTGAAAATCAATATAAAGCCACTCTCCTTATAAACTGGCTCAACTGCTCCGAGGGCGAAGTTTCGGCTTGGCTGGAGGTCATGTCAGGCGGAGCCCGGTTGATTGCCAATTGCCATCACCCGCTTCTTAGCGACAGGCTCTGGCGCCATCTGCTCGGGCGTGCGGGAATCCGCAACGACTGCCGCTGGTCGGAACTTGGCAGCAAAGGACGCTCCAGGCTCATCAGCGTCCTTACCGCCGACAGCTACCCCCTTACGGGCAGGGCTGCGTTCAAAGAAGAATTCGTCACCTGCGGCGGAGTGGCCCTGAGCGAGGTTGATCCCTCATCGATGCAGAGCCGCAAAGTACCCGGGCTCTATTTTGCCGGGGAGGTGCTTGACATCGACGCAGTAACGGGAGGATTCAACCTTCAAGCCGCCTGGAGCACCGCATGGGTGGCGGCGCACGCTATCGCTCAGAGTCTTTCCTAGCTACGACAAGATGGCGCAGAAATGTGCCAAAAAGTACACGATTTGTCACTGGTCCGGGGTTTGTCTCTACCTATTACGGTTCCGCGAGGGACTCCGGGAATAAGGTCCGCGGGTAGCGGCCACAAACCGGAACGATTAAAGTTTTTGAGTTATGTTACCAATGAGAAGAACAAGTGATAGCTGGCTGCCGGACATTTTCAATGACTTTTTCGACAACAGCTGGATGGAAAGGCCCACTTACACAGCACCGGCCATCAATGTAATTGAAACAGAGAAAGAATATGAGGTAGAGCTTGCAGCTCCTGGTTTAGACAAGGAAGACTTCCGCGTCCATGTTGACGCCGACAACAATCTCCACATCGAGATGGAGAAGAAGGCCGAGACCAAGGAAGGCAAAAAGCACGGCAGATTCCTGCGCCGCGAGTTCTCGTACGAGAAGTTCCAGCAGACGCTCCTGCTCCCCGACGATGTTGACGCCGAGAAGATAGAGGCAAAGGTCGAGAAGGGCGTGCTTATGGTTACGATCCCCAAGAAGGAAAAGATCCAGAAGACCGATGCAGTAAAGCAGATTGCCATAAAGTAATCCTTTACAGCAAGAAGAATAACGCCACGCCAGTCATGGTTACCGCCACGCCGAGTATCTCGCGTGGCGTTATTTTTTGTTTGAAGATAATGGCGTAAGGCACCATGATGAATACCGGCGAGAGAGCCATAAGCGTAGATGCTATTCCGGCGCTGGTATATCTAACGGCCATAAGCGACATAGAAACGCCTAGCGCAGGGCCGAAAACGGTCATGATGGCAGTATATTTCATTCCCTTGCCATCCTTGAGTGAGGCTGCCAGGGTGGGCAGATCTTTTTGCAGTGCCATAATGGCCAGGAAGCCGAAACCTCCTATCACTGCCCTGAACATAGTGGATGCAAAAGGCAGCATGGTATTAACGATGGCGGGAGCGTCTGCCGGAACGGCATCAACATAACAGGAGAGACCTATCTTACTCAGAACCAGACCCACGCCCTGCCCAATTCCTGCACCGATGCCAAAGATGATGCCCTTAAGCGGCAGAGTGAACTTGACTTTATGATCTTCTCCCCGGCCAAGTATCGAAATGGCAAGACCGGCCAGGGTAACGGCCATTGCGATAAGCGACATCCCGGAGAGTTTCTCACCGAGCATGATCCATCCAGTTATAGCTGCAATCGGCGGAGCCAGGGTCATAAGCAGCTGGCCGAAACGGGCGCCAATGCGCAAATAGCAGTTAAAAAGGCACCAGTCACCGAAAATATAGCCTACAAGTGCCGAAAGACCAAGCCAAAAGAGAGTCTTGCCGTCGGCATATACGGGATATGGAGCGCCCACTGTTATCCAGAGAATCAGGCCCAGGAGAATAAAAGACATGAAGAGCCTGATGACGTTGGTGCTCATGGAGCCTATCCTTCGAACCGCCAGATCGGCATAAATCGAAGAAATCGTCCACGAGAAGGACACCAACAACGCAATTATTTCACCAATATGCTGCATGCTCTGATAAAACCCTGCAAAGATAGTAAAAAAAAGGCTCGGGTCATTTCTGACTCGAGCCTTTCGAAAAGCGGCAGCTACCTACTCTCCCACCTGGTGGGGCAGTACCATCGGCGCTAGTGAGCTTAACTTCTCTGTTCGGGATGGGA
>CADBAY010000014.1 GCA_902792815.1 uncultured Bacteroidia bacterium | reverse complement strand
AGCGAGTCTTTGGGTTCATACACAGCTGTATGCAGCCGCACGCCGTCCCTGGCCGGTATGTACACTTCCCGCTTGGAGTAATTGTCGTGCAGCCACTCGTCGGTAGGCGCTATTACGTTGGCTGAGCATATCTCGCTCCCACAGAGCAAGGCAAGCGTGGTAAAGAATAGCAGTAACTTTTTCATGGCTTTATTTAAGCAGAGAAGAAATTACTGCCTCCATCTCACTCATATTGCCTCGCAGAAGGATTGCTCCGGTCTGCCCGTCGATGAGTATTGTGGTGGGAATACCGTGGAGGGCATAATCGAACCAGGCCTTGCTGTTTTTACGCCCGCCATTATCGTCAAGGACATTTATCCAGGTCATGTCGTTGTCCGCGATGAAAGCTTTCCACCGCGCTTCACTTTGATCTTCCGATACGGAGTAAATCTCAAGTCCTTTCTCGTGATACTTTTCATACAGGGCCCTCAATTCGGGAACGGCATCCCTGCAGGGGTCGCACCAGACGGCCCAGAAGTCGAGCAGGACATAGCGGTTTGCCGGATTGTTTACAACGGAACTCAGGCTGATAAGGTTCCCGTCGGCATCGGGGTACTCCATATCGATGTAATGGTTCTCGCTGCCGCTGCCTTCTGGAGCGGGCTCCGTTTTTGCGCGGCGCGTCAGTTCCTCCCGCAAAGAGGCGACATATGGCTTGGAGGCAATATCCTCGGAGAGCCGGTCGAGCACGCCCAGCGACTTGACGGCGGAGGGACCGTGGCCGTCGGCATAATAAAGAGCCAGAATGCCGGTCTCTTGGGCGTCGAGCACTTCATCCATAAGGGACGGGTGCGTTCCGCTTTGCTGCAACTGCCTGATTTTGAAACGCATATCGTTGGAAGGCGTTCCTGTACCGCAGACAAGATAATCATTCTCGTCCGTAGCATCCACATCGGCGGTTATGGTCCCCGGTTCCAGGAAAAAGTCCTTCAATTGTCTTCCGTTCGCAGTATATAAATAAACGTGGGTTGGAGCTGAAATGTCCGGCCGGAACTCGAAGGCTCCGTCTTTGACGCGGGTTGTGGCTATCGCCTTGAAATGGTCGTACTCATCTACCAATTCAAGCCTGGTTCCATCCTTGAGCCCTTTGACCGAGCCCTTGACCGTGCAGTAATCTCCCTGGGGCTGGCATGCGCCAAGACAGATGGCAAGCCCCCAAACCGCTAAAAAATAGTGTTTTAGATTCATTGCTAATGACGATTATCCGGCCTAAAGATACAAAATCTCTATAAAAATTCCGTATCTTGCGGTCATGAAGAATAACCCCCTCCTCCTTGTCATCACGGCCCTCTCGCTCGTCGCGTGTGGCAACAATGTCTCCATCCCGCTTCCGGAAGGCGTTTCTGTATGGGGCGGACGGATTAAAGACGGTAGCAAGATGCCTTTTGCCGCCGGTTTTGAAGCATCGCTCGACGACAACCGCTCGAATCAGGTGGCCCCGTTGCTTCTTACTTCTGACGGCCGATATGTCTGGAGCGATGCCCCGTTCAGCTTCCGCATTACTGATAAATCCATTGTCATCACCGAGGGAAAGGTTACGGTCGAAAAGGCCGGAGACAGCCTCTCCGATGCGTTTAAGGCTGCTTCGGCGGCTCATTTCCCCGCCAACGGGGAGATGCCTCCCGCAGAGTTCTACAGGGTCCCGCAGTACAATACCTGGATAGAGTTGATGTACAACCAGAACCAGGAAGGCGTGCTCAATTACGCCCGCGGGATTCTCGCAAACGGCTTACCCGCCGGCATAATAATGATTGACGATACCTGGCAGGAAGACTACGGCAAATGGAACTTCCATCCCGGCCGCTTCCCCGACCCCAAGGCCATGTGCGACGAACTCCATCGTATGGGGTTTAAGGTAATGCTGTGGATATGCCCCTTCGTGAGCATGGACCAGTACCAGATCTGCCATAAGATAGAGTCATTCGGAGGCTTCCTCAACGAGGCCGACGGCCATACTCCCTACCCCGTGCGTTGGTGGAACGGCACCTCGGCCGTGCTGGACTTTTCCAACCCCAAGTCGGTAGAATGGTTTGACGGTGAGCTCCATCGCCTTATGGACGATTACGGCGTTGACGGATTCAAGTTCGACGCCGCCGACTTTGAATACTATCCTTCAGCCGCGGTTGCCGCAGGCGGCACCGTGCCCGGTTATGAGCAGTGCTCGCTCTTTGTGCAGCTGGCGTCAAAATACCCCTACAACGAGCTGCGTGCGGGCTGGCGTCACGCAGGCGAATCTGTTGTGCAGCGCCTACATGACAAGAGCCACAACTGGGAAGACCTCCAAAAGCTTATACCCGAGATGATGGCCGAGGCCCTCATGGGATTCTCTTTCTCCTGCCCCGATATGGTGGGAGGCGGCAGCTTCGAGACCTTCCTTAAGGGTGAAACAGACACCCGTCTCATTGTCAGGAGCGCCCAGATCCATGCCCTTATGCCAATGATGCAGTTCTCTCTGGCTCCATGGAGGGTGCTCAATCCTCAAGAATATGCAGCAGTGCTTGATGCTGTTGCACTTAGAAACCGGTTCATGCCCCTTATTGAAAGCCTCTACAAGAGGGCCGCAGCTACCGGAGAACCCATTGTCGCGCCCCTGGAATACTGCTTCCCTCACCAGGGCCTTGCGGGCGTGACGGACGAATTCATGCTTGGTGACAATATCCTCGTGGCCCCCGTAGTCACTCCGGAAGACAGCCGCACCGTTATTCTTCCCGAAGGCTCGTGGAAGGCCGACGACGGCACCATCTATGAAGGCGGCACGCATACCATCGATGTGCCTGTCAGCAGGCTCCCTTACTTTGAAAAGATATGAATAAGATTCTACGCTTTATTCGTTCGGCAGGCCTGGCCACGCTTGCGGAAATCCTCGGCAGGTAGTTACCTTATAGCGATATAACCGCTTTCGTCAATTATGTCCTCACCCTTCTTTGTGAAGAGGAAGCGGTAGAGTTTGTATGCCGTGCTCTCTATGTCTTCGGTCTTGCGGACCGCGGCGTAAATGCTTGATACAAAAGGATATTTGTTCGCTCTAAGGGATTCCTTGGAAGGTGCCACGCCGTCGATTGAAAGCATATTCACCCTCATTAAATCGCGGACCATCGCCGTGCAGTAGAAGAATGGCGTGTAGCCTATACCGTATTCGTCGTTTTCAAGCTGCAGGTATGGCGATGCCATCTGGGAGCCGATGATTTCGAACATATAGGTCTCTTCGGTTCCGTCAATCATTTTCAGTCCGTTCATTACCAGCGTCTCCATCTTCTCCTGACTGCCGGAATCCGCATTGCGGATATACGGGGTGATAGCGTGGTCGACACCTCCGACATCTTTCCAGTTGGTTATCTCGCCTGTATATATCTTCCGCACCTGGTCGCTGGTCAGATTCTTGACAGGATTCTTGGGGTTGACGATGAATACCAGCGCATCGATGGCCAGCGGAGCCGTTTTCAGTTCTACCCCCAGCTCTGCGCAAGCCGTCTTTTCATTCCTGGATATGTCGCGGCTGGCGATGATGACGTCGGTCTTGCCATCTATGAGATTCATATAGGCATCGTGGGTGCCGCTGCAGAGGTTTCGGGCGAGGTAGTCATTGTAAGAGAACGATGTCTCTTTTTCTTGGAATTTGGGCGTGATGATGTAGGTCGGGCTTCCCATCCAGTCTTCTTCCCATTGATAGGGTATGCCAAGTAGTTTATAGGCGACGAGGTCCCGTACGGGGCGGGTGCTTGTTGAACAGTCAGTCAGCGGCCAATCTTCGAAAGAAATGCTGGAGAGGGTAAAAGCGGTATCGTCGGTTTTGCCGCAAGCCGAGAATAGGATTAAACCGGCTAGGGTGGCAATCAGGCGGGTGGCGAATCTTTGGGTGTCTATGTCCTGTATCATGTTGCTATGTCTTTGGGCCAAAGATAATAATTATTCGTGGTCTCCCGCCGCCTCTCGTGTGCAAATCGGCCCTTCCTGCCCCCGAGACCTGCCAGCTGCGGCCTCTCGTGTGCAAATCGGCCCTTCCTGCCCCCGGGACCTGCCTGCTGCGGCCTCTCGTGTGCAAAACGGCCCATCCTGCCCCCGGGACCGGCCCGCTGCCGCCTCCCGTGTGCAAAACAGCCCTCCCTGCACACGGCCTTGTCCCGCCGGATATATTTTCCGTGGCCAATGGTTTATTTCTGATTCTTTTACTAATTTTACCGGCATGAAAAATACTATCGTAAATTCTTTTGTCAAAATGGCCGGCCTGCTGGTCATCGCCGTAATGCTTGGAACTGCATGCTCTGCCGTTAATCCAGATGAATCCGACCCGCAGGAAAGCGGCAATGGGAAAAATGAGAAAAAACCAACCCCCGAGATGTATGAAAATACCATTCCCGAGGCCGTGGATTTGGGCCTTTCCGTAAAATGGGCATCAATCAATTTATTTTCCGACGAGCCTTATTCTATCAAGGGTCATTTGGCCTGGGGCGGTTATTATCAAACCACATTCAATTGGTCGCATTACAGGTTGTGTCAAGGCTCAGTAAAAAAAATGACCAGATACAACAGCGAAAAAGAATACGGAAAAGTTGATAATAAGAAAGAGCTTAAAGACTATAATTATGAAGATGACGCCGCCAGGGCGTATCTAGGCGGCAAATGGCGTATTCCTACGGAGGCGGAATGGAAAGAACTTGTAGATAATTGTACCTGGAAATGGGAGAGAGGTAAATATATACCAGACCCTCAAAACCCGATGAGGAATATTCAATTGGAAGGATATCGGGTTACCAGTAAAATTAACGGTGCGAATATCTTTCTCCCTGCTGCCGGCAATTATCAGTATAACGAAGAAAAGTATAAAGACGAATTATTGTATGTTGGATCTTTGGGCTACTACTGGTCTTCTACCGCATCTTCGGCAGGAAATGCAAGAGCGGTTCATTTCCATTTCGGCGGTGTGAATATCTGGAGTGTGCTTCGCTGCGAAGGTCTCTCCATCCGCCCAGTAACAGACTAGGTCTTCTCCCTGAAAGGGTTCGACGGAATTGGAGTTATGCCATGCAGGGCACGCGAAGAGCTCGACGAATAATCGCAATCCCTTCGGAGCGGCGCGACTTGGGGGTGTCTGAGGGGACCGCCCCTCAGTCCCCTGGGGGTGCAGGGGGATAGTAGCCCCTTGGGGCCACAAAGAGGCCACCGGCAATTGCCGATGGCCTCTTGTGGTCCCTGTAGGGCATGATCCTACGACTCCCTGATTATGAGTCAGGTGCTCTAACCAACTGAGCTAAGGGACCGATAATCCCCGGCGGGCCGGGGATGGCAGTGCAAATATAGCAAAAAAACTTATGCTATCACACTTTGATCTCTACTTCTACGCCGGAGGGCAGCTCGAGTTTCGTAAGAATCGAGCTCGAACTGCTCGCGGGCCTTCTTGTTGACGAAGGTCGAGCGGTTGACGGTGAAGATCTTCTTGTTGGTAGGGAGAGGAATAGGTCCATTCACCTTCGCGCCTGTAGCTTTCACCGTGTCGACGATCTTGGCGGCCGACTTGTCGACTAGCATGTGATCGAAAGACTTGAGTTTAATTCTAATTTTCTGACTCATATAAATAACTAATTTAAAATCATTTGATTATTCATCGTCCGAAATGAAGCGGTAACCGCTCTTTTCAACGATATCCCTGGCCAGTGCCGGGGGCACCTCGGCATAGTGGTCGAACGACATTGTGCTGGCGGCCCTTCCCGAAGAAAGGGTGCGGAGCACGGTCACATAGCCGAACTGCTCGGCGAGCGGTACGAACGCCTTGACTATCCTCGCGCCGTTGGACGTGGAATCCATAGCCGTGATCTGGCCGCGACGGCGGTTCAGATCACCGACTATTTCTCCCATATACTCCTCGGGAGTCACTACTTCGAGGTCCATGATGGGCTCGAGCAGCACCGGGGAGCATTTGCGGCAGGCGTGGCGGAAAGCCATGCGTGCGGCCATTTCGAAAGACAATTGATCAGAATCCACCGGATGGTATGAACCATCCAGAAGGGTGACCTTGAGAGACTGCACCTCGAATCCGGCGAGTACGCCGTTGGCCATAGCCGATTCGAAGCCCTTCTGTACACTCGGGACGAATTCCTTGGGCACGTTGCCGCCCTTCACCTGGTTGTCGAACTGCAGTCCGGTAACTCCGGCGTCTGCAGGACCTATCTCCACTACGATGTCCGCATACTTGCCACGGCCGCCCGTCTGCTTCTTGAAGACCTCCCTGTGCTGAATGCTGGTGGTAATGGCCTCCTTGTAGTTGACGTGGGGTGCGCCCTGGTTGATTTCTACGCCGAACTCGCGGCGCAGGCGGTCAACGATAATGTCGAGATGCAGCTCGCCCATTCCGCTGATAACGGTCTGGCCGGTTTCGGCATCTGACTTGACGGTGAAGGTAGGGTCTTCCTCGGCAAGCTTGGCAAGCGCGATATCGAGCTTGTCAAGATCCTGCTGGGTCTTGGGCTCCACGGCGATACCGATGACCGGATCGGGGAAGTCCATCGACTCGAGACTGTAGCGGTGGTTCTCGGCGCACACGGTGTCACCGGTGCGGAGATCCTTGAAGCCCACGGCGGCGCAGATGTCTCCCGCTTCCACAAAATCGATGGGATTCTGATGGTTGGAGTGCATCTGGAAGAGGCGTGACACCCTTTCCTTGCGCCCCGTGCGGGAATTCATCACATAGCTGCCGGAATCCAGGTGGCCGGAGTAGGCGCGGATGTATGCGAGCCGCCCGACGTACGGATCCGTTGCAATCTTGAACACAAGACCGCAGAACGGAGCCGTCTCCGAAGGGGGCAGGAGCACTTCCTGGTCTACTGCCATATTGGTGGCCCGTACTTCTTTGACGTCAAGGGGTGAAGGCAGATAGCGCATCACAGCGTCCAGCAGGAACTGGACGCCCTTGTTCTTGAAGGAAGAACCGCAGCACGCGGGCACTATCTGCATAGAGATGGTACCTTTGCGCAGGGCGGCTACAATTTCCTCCTCGGTGATGGAGTCGGGATCTGCGAAGAACTTCTCCATCAAGTCGTCATCGAATTCGGCGGCCTTCTCGACAAGGCTGGCGCGGTACTCCTCGACTTCATCCAGCATGTCTGCGGGAATGTCGCCGTACTCGTAGTTCACCAGCTCGTCGGTGTTGTTGTAGAAGATAGCCTTGCGCGAAATAAGGTCCACGAGGCCCTTGAAATTCTCTTCCGCCCCAATGGGGAGGCAGACGGGCACCGCGGTCGCGCCGAGTTTGGTTTTGATCTCTTCTACACAGGCGAGGAAGTCGGCGCCCACGCGATCCATCTTATTGACGTACGCGATCTTGGGAACGCCGTACTTGTCGGCCTGACGCCACACCGTCTCGCTCTGCGGCTGTACGCGGCCGACCGCACAGAATGTGGCGATCGTCCCGTCCAGTACGCGCAGCGAACGCTCTACCTCCACCGTAAAGTCCACGTGGCCGGGAGTGTCGATGAGGTTGATCTGATAGGTCTGGCCGCCATAGTGCCAGAAGGCCGTGGTAGCAGCGGACGTGATGGTAATACCACGCTCCTGCTCCTGGACCATCCAGTCCATGGTGGCTGCACCCTCGTGGACCTCGCCGATCTTGTGGGTCTTGCCGGTGTAGTAGAGGATACGTTCGGACGTAGTGGTCTTGCCCGCATCAATGTGGGCCATAATGCCGATGTTCCTCGTGTATTTGAGATCTCTCTTGGCCATCCGGAGTTAACTAAAAGCGGAAGTGTGCAAATGCCTTGTTGGCCTCTGCCATTCTGTGCATATCCTCCTTGCGCTTGAAGGCACCGCCTTCGTTGTTGTACGCAGCGACGATTTCTGCACAAAGTTTTTCTGCCATAGAGCGGCCGGAACGCTTGCGGGCGAAGTTGATCATATTCTTCATCGAGAGCGAAATCTTCCTTTCCGGGCGCAACTCTGTCGGCACCTGGAAGTTGGCGCCACCGATCCTGCGACTCTTGACCTCGATCTGAGGGGTCACATTCTCGAGAGCCTTCCTCCAAATATCGAGAGGAGCCTTGTCAGAATCTTTCATCTTCTCGCCTACCATATCAATGGCATCGTAAAAAATAGAATACGCGATACTCTTCTTCCCCTGCAACATAAGGTTGTTCACGAAACGTGTAACCATCGTGTCGTGGAACTTAGGATCAGGAAGTAGAATCCTCTTCTTAGGCTTTGACTTTCTCATTGTTGTGAAAAATTAAAGATTAAAACACCCCGGGCTACTTCTTGGGCCTCTTGGCGCCATAAAGGGAACGGGACTGGGTCCTTCCCTCTACGCCAGCGGTATCCAATGCGCCACGAAGGATGTGGTAACGTACACCCGGAAGGTCTTTTACACGACCGCCACGTACGAGCACGATGGAGTGCTCCTGGAGGTTGTGACCCTCGCCGGGGATGTAGGCATTGACCTCTTTAGTGTTGGTAAGACGTACACGGGCAACCTTACGCATTGCTGAGTTAGGTTTCTTAGGGGTGGTTGTGTAAACCCTAAGGCATACGCCACGCTTCTGAGGGCAAGCATCCAACGCGCGAGACTTGCTCTTTACTTCAGTCATCTCGCGTCCTTTGCGGACCAATTGTTGAATTGTTGGCATAAGTGTTTGTTAATAAATAAAATATACAGTTCCCCTATTAAAAAGGGGCTGCAAAGATACAAAAAATTCGTTAATTCGCAAGCGTGGCGAACTCAATATCTGACGCGGCCCTGTCGGCGAGGGCTTTGTCGGCCTCTTTTGCTGCGTTCAGATGCTTGCGTGCCTCGGCCGTATTGCCCTTGCGGGCGGCCACGATGGCGCGCAGATATTCGGTGCGGGCGCCGTCTCCCTCGAGGGCGGCTGCGGCTCCGTCCACATCGCCGTTAAGCAGCATTGCAATGGCGGCGTTGTCGCCCTTGAGGCCCTTTGCTGCGGCAGCTGCTGCGGCATAATCGCCCTTGCGTATGGCCATGATGGTCTCGTTCTCCCTGGAGATGCTTCCGGCCTTCTCGAAGCAGTCGGCTGCGAGCTCGTAGTCGTCGTTACGCATTGCCACCACGCCGGTGGCGTCGAGCACCTGCTCGTCGGGCTCCTTGATCTTGCTCAGGTAAGCTCCGCCCAGCGAGGTGCGGCCCTCGTTGAGGTAAAGCATTGCCAGATTGTAGCGGGCGGTGTCGGAGTTGAACTTGCTGATGGCGTATTTGTAGAGGGTCTCCTTGTCGGAAGTGGTCTCGGCAAGGGAGGCGAGCCTGAGGATGGAAGGCTCGTCAAAGCGCTCGATACCCTTCTGGTCGGCAAGCTTGATAAGCTCCTCGTCGTCGTAGTTGCGCCACTCAAGATTGGTCACGAGGCGGGCCCTGCGCAGTGCGGGGAACACCTTCTTGTTGATCTCGGAGTAGATCTGCGAGAGGTTGCGGATCTCGCTCTCGCGCACGGCGGGGTCGCTGTACATCGAAAGGACGCGAAGGATGAGGTCCTTGTCCTCTATGTTCGACTTGGACACAGCCTCCTGGAAGCCTTCCCAGTCCTGGCCCACGCTCTTCACCTCGGTGCCGGTGAACTCCACGTCGCCGGCCACTTTGTCGAGAGCCTTCTGGGCGGTGTCGGCGCGCTTGTCGGAGAGCTTGGCATTGTAGTCCTTGCCGCCCTCGGGTGATGCGTAAGCTACTATCTGAGTGCCTTTTATGGTGGTGCGCTCATCCTCTTTGAGGTAGTCCAGCGAGTTCTTGTAGTTGACCATCGAGTTGGTCTCGAACTGCTCCTGGTTCACGCGGTCGGAGTTCACATCGTAAAGGATCCTTCCCTCGGTGGTGCGGTACAGGATGGGCTGATAGCCGTCGGGCTTGAACTCATAGACGCCGTCGAGGTCGGCCAGCATATAAGTGGCCAGGCAGCCGTCGGCAACCTTGATGGCATCGACGGGATAGTCTTTATCTTTGTAATGGATGACGCTGCGCAGCTCCAGGCGGGCTTTTTCGCACCCGGGCTTGTAGGGGAAGGAGAGTTTCTCGGTGATGGTGGCACCCTGAGACGAAACGGTCTTGTAGTTGTCTTTGACCTTGTCGCCCTGGTACTGGAGGAGCCTTCCTTCTATCTCGCCGCCTTCATACACCAGCACGGGGGTAACGTCCATGGTGGCCTTGGGGTGGAAATAGCCCTTGGGGCAGGTGACACTCACGGTGGCGGGGATCTTTCCGCTCACTATTTCAAGCACTTCCGGGGTGCACTTGATGTCAACGTCTTTGGCGAGTTGCATTTGCTCGAGCCTCGATTTGGCGCAGGACGAGCTGATAAGTGCGAGCGCTGCAAGCGCTGCGTATGTAAGAATCCTTTTCATATTTATTATTAAATGTTGCATTGCAGAAATGCAAAGATAAGATTTTTTCATAACTTTGCACGGATATGGACGCACAAGAGCTTCAAACATTAAAAAACAGATACGACATCATTGGCAACGACCCCGCTCTTAACAGGGCTCTCGAAACCGCCGTGGCCATAGCTCCCACGGATCTGACGGTTCTCATTGAGGGTGAGAGCGGTACGGGCAAAGAGAATATACCGCAAATAATACACCAGCACAGCCGCAGGCGCACGGGACGCTACCTCGCTGTCAACTGCGGAGCCATTCCCGAGGGCACCATCAACGCCGAGCTGTTCGGCCACGAGAAGGGAGCGTTCACCGGCGCCGTGGGCGAGCGCAAGGGCTACTTTGAAGAGGCCAACGGCGGCACGATTTTCCTCGACGAGATAGGCGAACTGCCCAAGGAGACGCAGGCGATGCTGCTCCGCGTGCTGCAGAACGGCGAATATATGAAGGTGGGCTCGTCCAAAGTCGAAAAGACCGACGTGCGCGTCATCTGCGCCACCAATGTCAACCTTTCGTACGCCGTGGCGGCCGGCAAGTTCCGCCAGGACCTCTACTACCGAATCAACTCCATACAGATAGTGATGCCGCCCCTGCGTGAGCGCAAGAGCGATATCTACCTGCTGTTCCGCAAGTTCGCCGCCGACTTTGCGCAGAAGTACGGCTGCAGCCGCGTCACCCTCGACCTTAACGCCATCTCGCGCCTCTCGTCGTATCGCTGGCCCGGCAACGTACGCCAGCTCAAGAACGTGGCCGAGACCATCAGCGCCATCGAGAGCCACCCGTCGAGGGGAGGCTCCGACAAGGTGGAGATCGGCCCCGAGGTGCTCAGCCGCTACCTGCCCGACGAGCAGGATTCGCTGCTGCCCGCCACACCCGCCGCAGGTGCCTCCGGAAGCCCCTTTGCCGATGAGGACAAGAAGATGATAATCAAGGCGATACTTGACCTCAAGCAGGAGGTTGATACGCTTAAGAACCTGGTACATTCCGCCGCCGCGGTGCCCCCGCCCTCGCATGGCGTGGTGATGCCTCCCGTGGCCGACGAGCCCGAGGAGCAGATAGCCTCCGTGGAGGAGTCTCCGCAGGCCGATATGAATATGCGCCAGATGGGCGAGGAGCTCATCGAACGTGCTCTTATAAGGCACGGCGGCAAGGTCAAGGAGGCCGCCCGCGAGCTGGGCATCTCGGAGCGTACCATTTATCGCAAACTGGCAGAAAAGAAAAAGAAATGAAACGGCTCATTCCACTGCTTGCCGCCCTTCTGACTCTCAGTTCCTGCGGCATTTATTCGTTCTCCGGGACCTCCATCCAGCCGGACGTCAACACCATTACCATCAACTTCTTCGAGTACAGGGCGCTGAAGGTCAATCCGTCGTTGAGTAACGATCTTACGGAGGCCATACGCAACCAGTTCCGCCGTATGACGCGCCTTGAGCAGGTGGAGCTCGACGGTGATATGGAGCTCAGCGGCCAGATTACCGGTTACGATGTTACGCCGGCCGCCGTTACCGCCGACGAAGTTGCCGCCCGAAACAAGCTCACCATCACGGTCAAGGTGCAGTTTACCGACAAGAAGCACCCGGAAGAAGATTTTGACAAGAGCTTTACGGCATACTCCGAGTACGACTCCACCAGTACGCTCGATGCGGTGGAGAGCTCGCTCTGCGCCGAAATCATAGAAAAGTTGGTCGAAGATATTTTCAACGCTGCGGTAGCACAATGGTAAAAGGGGCCATAGACATCAAGCGCCTGAATATGGACGAGTTACTGGGGGTGGTGAGCATCTATCCCTGGTACGGCGGCGCCCGTATGGAGCTGTGCCGCAGGCTTGCCGAGTCGGGCCCTCTGAGCCCCGAGCTGGTGAGCCAGGCGGCCCTTTATGTGGAGTCGCGCAGCTTGCTATACAAGCTTGTCAATTCGGCCGGCTCCGACTATTCCGACAGTGAAGTCAGCACCCTTCTCGAGCGTGTGCTGGGCGGCGGCAAGAGCGGGGACACCCCTGCGGAGGCTCCCGTTGAGGCTCCCGCCGAAGCTCCGCCCCGCATATTTGTGGTGGGAGGGGATTATTTCTCGGCCTCGCAGTACCGCGAGGTGCGCCGGAGCGAAGATTCGATGTTCTCGTCTTTTGCTTCGGCCGACAAGGAAGGACTGGTGTTCGAGGAGCCAGAAGAGGGCTTTGATCTGTGCACCGAAACGCTTGCCGGAATATACGCTGAACAGGGCTATATTAATGAGGCAAAGCAAATTTATTCCAAACTAAGTTTGCGATATCCGGAAAAAAGTGTTTACTTTGCAGCCCTTATTGAAAAATTAGACAAAAACTGAGATATGAACGCATTATTCACAACATTGACCATTCTCGTGGTTGTTGCATCTATCTTGCTGATTCTTGTGGTGTTGCTGCAGAATGGCAAGGGCGGTGGCCTGGCCAGCAACTTTGTGGCCGGCAACCAGACTTTCGGTGTCCGCCAGACCGCTGATATCCTCGAGAAGATTACCTGGGGCCTCGTGGCCTTCATCATTGTAGTTTCCATAGTGGCTTCTTTCACCACCGGTACCAACGGCACCGGCATCGACGTTACCGACAAGATCGAGAACACCACTACCGAGCAGCCTTCATTCCCTGCAGCTCCCGTCGATCAGACAGAGCCCAGCACCGAGGCTCCCGCCACCGAGTAATCTCGGCCCCGTTTGGAAATCGTTTAATCCTGCAGGCTCCGGCCCGCAGGATTTTTTGTGCCTTGCTGCCGGCCGGGGAGGGAGGGGGCCGGAGCTTCGCTGCGCTCATCCCTCCCAGCCTTCGGCCGGGCCCCTCCCGTTCACGTGGCCACGGGCGGCCACGGCTCCGGCGCCCCCTCCCTCCCCGGCCGGCAGCAGGGCCCCAAGCGCACAAAAACAGCTGATTTGTGGCAAAAGTGACTTTGAACCAGCTGTTTTGACACAAAAACCCGGTATTTGTGCGCTTTTGGCCCGTAGAACGCTGCTTTTGACACAAAAAACACTTTTTTGTGCGCCCGGGCCGGGGCTGACAAATTGTCAGTGGAATATAATTTGACCTAAAGCAAAACGGGTCTCACAAGTGGGGCCCAGCTGATTGATTATGGAAAACAAATACGAATTCTTAAGCAAGTACGCCATCGACCTTAACCAGGCCGCGGCAGCAGGAAAACTCGACCCGGTGATAGGCCGGGACGACGAGATACGACGGGTCCTCCAGATTCTGTCCCGAAGGACCAAGAACAACCCTATCCTCGTTGGCGAGCCCGGCGTGGGCAAAACCGCCATATCCGAGGGTATAGCAATGAAAATAGTCAACGGCCAGGTGCCCGAGAACCTGAAAGACCGCAAGGTCTTCTCGCTCGACATGGGCGCCCTGATAGCCGGTGCAAAATACCAGGGCGAATTTGAGGAACGCCTCAAAGGAGTCGTCAAAGAAGTCGTCGAATCGGACGGCGAAATCATCCTCTTCATCGATGAGATTCACACCCTCGTGGGCGCAGGCCGTACGAGCGGCGCTATGGACGCCTCCAACATTCTAAAGCCTGCCCTTGCAAGGGGTGAGCTCCGCACCATAGGCTCCACAACCCTCGACGAGTACCAGAAATACTTCGAGCAAGACAAGGCCCTTGAGCGCCGATTCCAGAAGGTAATGGTGGACGAACCCTCGCCCGCCGAGAGCATCGCCATTCTCCGTGGCCTCAAAGAGAAGTACGAGACGCACCACCGTGTGAGCATCGAAGACGACGCCCTTATAGCTGCGGTGAACCTCAGCCATCGTTACATCAACAACCGTTTCCTCCCCGACAAGGCCATCGACCTGGTGGACGAAGCGGCCAGCAAGTTGCGTCTGGAGATGAATTCGGTGCCCGAACCCATCGACGACCTGAACTCCCGCATACGTCAGCTGGAGATCGAGAAGGAGGCCATCAAGCGCGAAGGCACGTCGCTCAAGAGTGAGAAGATCGACTCCGAACTCGCCGAGGCCAAAGAGAAGAAAGCGGCGCTCGAGAAGCGCTGGAACGAGGAGAAAGGCATCGTGACGGAGCTTAACAACCTGCGCTCGCAAATCGAAGATTATAAGCGCGATGCGGCCATTGCCGAACGCTCCGGCGACTACGGCCGCGTGGCTGAAATCCGCTACGGCAAACTTGCCGCCGCCCAGCAGAGGCTCTCGGAACTTAGCGCCAAGCAGGCCGCCATCAAAGACCCCATCATCACCGAGTCCGTCACACCCAACGACATCGCCGAGGTGGTGGCGCGCTGGACCGGCATCCCCGTCAACCGTATGCTCGAGAGCGAGAAAGAGAAGCTCCTGCGAATGGAGGAGCAGTTGCACAAGAGAGTCGTCGGCCAGGACAAAGCCATAGGCGCCGTGTCCGATGCCGTGAGGCGTTCGCGTGCGGGCCTGAGCAACGAGCACCGTCCCATCGGGAGCTTCCTCTTCCTGGGCACCACCGGCGTGGGTAAAACCGAGCTCGCGAAGGCTCTGGCGGAGTTCCTCTTCAACGACGAGAATATGATGACGCGTATCGATATGAGCGAGTACCAGGAGGCGCACACTGTGTCGCGTCTGGTGGGTGCGCCCCCGGGATATGTGGGTTACGACGAGGGCGGACAGCTCACCGAGGCGGTGCGGCGCAAGCCCTATTCCGTGGTGCTGCTCGACGAGATCGAGAAGGCTCACACCGATGTGTTCAACATCCTCCTGCAGGTGCTCGACGACGGCCGTCTGACCGACAATAAGGGGCGCACGGTCGATTTCAAGAACACGATTCTCATCATGACGTCGAACCTTAAAGAGGAGGAACTGCGGCTCCGTATGAGGCCCGAGTTCATCAACCGTATCGACGAGATCGTGAAGTTCGATCCTCTGACTCCCGAGGATATCAGGCAGATAGTGCGGATACAGATGAGCCTGCTGCAGAAGAAGTTGGAAGACGACAACGTGCGGCTGGAGTACAGTCCTGCGTTCGAGGACTATGTTGTGCGCAACGGCTACGATCCTTCGTTCGGCGCCCGTCCCGTCAAGAGGCTCATTCAACGCGAGCTGGTCAACCGCCTCGCCCGAGAGATCCTCGAAGGCCGCATCCACAAAGAGTCAACCATCATTGTGGACGCCTGCCCGAGCGGGATAGTGATTACGCAAAAGTAACGCCCTTATAGCGGCGGGTGCCCCTTGCCCGGGGCCTGCCCTGTGGGCTCTTTCCGGCCGATTGACACACTTCTCCGGCTTTTGTGCGCTTTTTGCTTGTCCGGAGCAGCTTTTGCCACAAATCTCCGGCTTTTGTGCGGTTTTCCGTTCTTCCGGAGCAAAATTGACACAATATTCAGGTTTCTGTGCGCTTTTTGGCTTTTAACAGCCCGGATTGACACAGAAACCTGTTTTTTGTGCGCTTATCCCAGCACCCTCCTGTCATTTCGAGCGAACGCAGTGAGTCGAGAAATCCCCAAAAAACCCTCTCAGAAGTTTGCAAAACAATGAAATAATATCTAATTTTGCGGGCTATTATATTTACATGGTATAAAGCGGCCCCGAACCACTCGGCCCCCCGCAAACGCCAAAACGAACGGAAAATATTAATAATCAAAATAATACAATTATGAACAAAATCAAAGAGCTCTACAGCTCACCCACAACAAAAATCCTCGTGGTAAGATTCGAGGGAATGCTTTGCCAGAGCCAATATGGTACAGCTGGATCAGCTGGTGGCATTATGACTGTCAATAACCTTGGAGAGGGTGATGATGATCTCTATTAATCTGTAGTATTATGAAGGGTTTATTTAAAATCATATGTGGCCTGTCGATAGTCGGTCTCGCCACCGTAGCCTGCAATAAGGAAATTGAAACTGAGGTTATTACTGAGCTTCCTGCCGTTACCAAACATAGCGTAAAGGTTAAGGCAGGCATCTCCGCCGACACAAAGACCGTAATGCTTAGTTCTGGTGATCAGACAAAATGGACCTCTGGAGATGTTGACAACATGCATTTCTTTGAGAATGGTATTGCTCCGGATCCGAGCGATTTGGCTGTCTCTCTTAATTCAGATGAAACTGAACTGACCATTATGGCCGAGTTTGCGAACACATCTGCTGATAAATTTGTTTATACTTCCATTCTCGCATCTGATCTTGATGCAGATAAGAATGCGACTCTTGCAGACGCTCAGGTTATTCTGGATGGAACATTTGACCCTGACGCTGATATCCTCGTGGCAAATCCTGAAGAATTTGACGCTACTCAGAGCATGAAAGAATTCACGATGCAGTACAAGCGAGTTGTGGCCGTAAACAAAATCAAAATCAAGGGAATGACTGAAGGTGACAAGATTTCCTCTGTGACCATCAGTTCTAACAAGCCATTCCTTGGTTCTTATAACATGATTAGTGATGCTTGGACCAATAGCGGAAATGAATTGAATCTGAATGCAACTTCGGAGCCCATAACTGTCCCCGCTAATGGCGAAGTGTCTCTTTGGTTTATCACTGCTCCGGTCTCTGACGCAACGCTTTCCATTTATGTTGTCACGGACAAGCACCAGTACGAAAAGGATTTTACCAAGACCATCTCTTTTGCTGCTAATACCGTTACCTCTTTTGCAACGACTGTTGCTAATAGTGAAGTGATAGAACAGCCCGGCACAAACAATTATGTTAGAGTTGATTCGAATGGCGGACTGACTCCAGGTCAGTATCTGTTAGTGTCAGAGTATACAGGCAAGGTATTTACTGGGATTAGCTCTACAAACACCAAATATGGTATTGAGGCAGAAGTCACGATTTCAGAGCACTCGATTACACCTGAAGCTGCTTCTGCTAGCGGAGCGCAGGTACTAGAATTAGTTGATGCGACCGTTACGACAGGGAAGTATGCGTTCATGCTTGGAGAGAAGTATCTAACTTGGACTAGCGGTAATTCCCTTAATGTGGCATCATCAGAAAGCCAGAATACTAATTGGACAATTACAATTTCATCAGGCAATGCGACTATAGCTAATGTCGCTGATGAAACCCGAATTCTTTTAAGAAATTGTGCTAGCCCTCGTTTTGCTTGCTATGCGGGTCAGACACCTAAAGATGATGAGAGTGGCTATGACTTTGTCCAATTATATAAACTGGATGAAGGTGGTTCAACGAAATCTCCTCTTGCCAAGCCGGTCATTGTTCTTTCTAAGACTGAGAATCTGAAGGGTATCATTGTCACCTGGTCCGATGTGACCAAGGCCGCTAATTATACAGTTGCTTGCACAGGCCAGACGGCAAAAACGATAGCTCCAGGTGTCCAGACTGCCGAGTTCTCCAACCTTGAACCTGGCACTTATACCGTTACTGTAACCGCTAATCCTGCAAATACAAATCGTAATACTGCTACTACATCTGATGAAGCTAGCCTTGAAATTCTTAATTATAATCTCCCCGCTCCGACTATGACATTCGTTGCCGGAGAAGACAATATTGTTGTAAACTGGACGGCAGTTCCTAATGCGTCTAGCTATACATATACAGTCTTGAATGGAGATACTGTTGTAGTGGAAGAAACAAACACAGAAAGTCTCACATTCACGGCTAGCGGTCTCACTGAGAATACGACCTACACCTTCAAAATCAAGTCAATAGGTGAAGATCCTTTTATTACTTCAGATTTTGGTGTGCAAACACAAAAGACTCTTAAAGCCGCACTTGGTTCAATAGCTGAGATTAAAACTGAACTTGCTAATGGCGCTAATACTTATGAAGCAAATGTTACAAACGCCATCATTACCGGAAAATATACAGCATCTTCTACCGTTTATGCCTATATTCAAGACGCAACTGCGGGTATCTTAATTCAAGGAGCTTCAAGTTTTGAAGTCGGAGATTCATATACTGGACGTATTAGCGGCAATATGACAACATATAAGAATCAGCCCGAGCTCACTTCTGTTGATGTCAGTCAAGCCACAAAAACGCCAGGTGTTACTATCCCTGAACCGGTTGTTGTTACTATTGCTCAACTGAACGCAGATATGGCATCATATGATGGCAGTCTGTGCAAAATCGTAAAATCTAAAGCAGCAGCAACACTGGCGTCTGGAACCAACAAGAGTATCAATATCGCTCAAGGTGAAAATTCAATTAAACTGTTTACGCGAGCTTCGTATGAACCTAATACAGTGTTGAAGGATGGTTATTATGATGTTATTGGTTACCCTGCTAAATACGATGGAACAAATGAAATTGTAATTATAGAGACAGGGAAAATAACGGAAACACCTATCACATGGCAGCTCAAATCAATTGATGTTGCCACGCAACCCACAAAGAGCATTTATTCAGTTGGAGAGAACTTTAATCCTACAGGGTTGGTTATTTCTACTATTGTTGAAGATGCTGCTGATGATAGTATTTTCAAAGATGGTGATACCATTGCTTATGCAAATAACGAGTCTGATTTCTCATTCAATCCGAGTTTGTCAGATGCTTTAACAGTTGATAATACTTCTGTTTTAATTACATATCGAGGGAAGTCAACATCATTGTCTATTATTGTTAGGTCTAATAGCGGTGCTACTCCTGTTGACGGTACATGTTTCAATCTTACTTCTTACTCTTCAGTTCCGGAAGGCTGGGTCTTCACAAATGTCGATACAGGAGCGTATTTTAAAGTGAATTCAGGTGGCTCAATGGAATCTCCGGCTTATAATTTAACAGGCTGCACTGATGCAATTATTTCAATTGAGGTTGCAAAATATGGAAACGGCACCAATCCTGCTGCTATCCTTTATGTCTCTTATGATGGAGGAGCAACTTGGGAAGAGTCTAAAACTTTAACTGCACCAACAAATAGTACCTACCTGTCAGCACAAACAACATTGACAAGCACATACACTAGTAATGTTGTTGTTAAACTTGTGAATCCTACAGGAAATGCTGCTTTACGTGTTAAAAATTTCTCTTTGACTGTAAGTAATTGAAGCTCTCCCACTCCGCAGGCGACCGCTCAGGTAGCTACCGGAGGGACTGAAAATCCGAGTTCAGGAGGGGCAACCCTCCTGGGCTCGTTTTCGGGAGCAACAGAAACCATTAGCGAAACGGGGTTCTTTTATGGAACCAAACCGGGGGACCTTGGAACGAAGGTCTTGTCGGGTAGTACGTCTTCGTCTTTTTCAAAGGTGCTTTCAGGTCTGCTGAACTTCACGACATATTATTATAAGGCATATGTTATTGAAGGGGGAGAGTATCGGTATGGTGATGTTCGTACTTTTGCCACATCTGCTCCCTCAGATTGGCTTGAACTGCCGGCAACTACCGGAGATGAAGATTATGTAGGAACCGTTTTCCGTTCCGGAACCACTCGAAACTACGCCTTCTGCTATAGTTATTCCCGGTGTGCTCCGCTTTGGACAGCATACACTCTTACTGAAGCAGATGTGCTGGACTCTCCAATTCGTGCCACATGGTCCTACAATGAGGCCATTAAACCGGAATATCAGGTAAGTGTTAGTTCAAGCAGTTATCCAACAAACTACTCTAGTTCCGGATTCGCTATCTCCAGCGATAATTTGTTTGCTCGGGGGCATCAGATTCCCGACGCAGATAGGAAGAATTCGACTGATAAGGCCCAGACATACATCCTCTCTAACCAGACGCCGCAAATTCAAAACAGTTTCAATGGCGGTATTTGGAGTTCATTAGAGACCGCCGAGCGTCAGTTTGTGGTTACTGATTCGAGCAATCAGAGCAACTACAACTCACAGTTTACCACAACGGACATACTGTATGTAGTGACAGGACCATGTTATCAAACAGTGGGTGGTAATGAGACAGTTTATGAGCTCACGGGGAGAAGTCAGGACGTTGTTCCTTATAAAGTTCCGATTCCAAATTATTACTGGAAAGTTTTCTTAAAGGTAAAAAAGAGCGGAAATCAAATTCAGTCTGCTTGTGCCATCGGATTCTGGTTGGCTCACAAAGAATACAAAAATGGCGAAAAGTATACCGATTCAACCTTCATCAAGAGTGTGAACCAGATCGAGGCCTGGACTGGATTCAACTTGTTCGCCAACTTGCCAGACAGCATCGAGGAGACTGTTGAGGACAATAGTTCCTGGGATTCTTTCAAGACGTTTGAATGACACCTCAAAATTAACAGCAGCCACCCGGTACTTCCGCGGTGGCTGCTGTGGTTGTATCGCGATTTGTTTTAGAACTACTTCAATGCTGCAATCTGTTCTTCTGACAATCCGGTGTATTTGGAGATTAGCTTAGGGTCCAAATTATCGTCCAACATCGCTCGCGCTGTCTCAAGTTGGTTTTCTATTATACCTTCCTCTCGCCCTTCCTCGAATCCCTTATCCTTTGCAAAAGCAATCTGGTTCCGTATGTCCCGTTCTGTAGTCATGTCGTTTTCGTACTTTATCTTGTCTTCAGGGGCAAAATTATGCAAATCCGCCGAGGAAAACAATAGGTCGAAGATTTCTCCATCGAATCCTGCCGGCCTGCCGTCAAGGGAGGGCAGATGATTCAGCGCGTAACCGACCTTCTCAACCAGCGAAGCATCCGGAGCGGAACAGCACTTCCCGACCTCCAGGAAGATGTAGTGCAGGTCGTCAGTCATGGTTTCTCCCGTCTCCTGCTCTTTGAGGCAGTAACTGTAGAGGAAACGTTTGTCATCGGGGTGAAGGGAGAATCGCATGATCCCGATAAAATACACCGGTTTGAAGGCAAACCGTTCCGCACCCTCGCGTAGCTGTCGCTGGATGGCGAAAGTTGAATTGAATACCGCACGGTCGAAGAAGTCGTGCTGCTCGGAGCGCTGCACTTCCACCATGAAGCGTTGTCCGTTCTCGTCGGTACATTCCACATCAACCCTGACGGATTTGCCGTCCTGATTCTGGTTAGTGCTCTCTTCGGGCGTGTAGGTGAGGCTGGCAATCCGCCGCTCGGGGATAAGAGCTTGAAGAAACAGGAGCATGAGGCGGCTGGCATTTCCGTACTCCTTGAAAGAACGTTTGAACCAGCGGTCAAGCATGATGTCGGCGTAGCGTCCGGGGCCGCCATAAGAAGTGTTTTCCATAATACGATATAGTTTAGGCCTTCAGAAGCAGGCCGGACACGCTCTAATCTCTCCCTCCGGCCCGTTCATTCACATCGGCCCGGCCTGTAGCGCAAAGATGGGACAAATAATCGGGAGAGGCTTAAAGAATCGTAAAAACTTCTTAAAGAATCAGCAAAATGATAGTCCGCCGCTCGGCGACTGCGGTTTGCTGGCTTTTTGTTGTGCGGGCAAACAGCAAAAAGGCCCCGAAATGCGGTTTGGGTGCGCAACTGGCGACCGCCAAACAGAATCTGAAGGTGTGTGGCTCCGAAATACACCAAGCAGCCACCCGGTATTCCCGCGGTGGCTGCTGCCGTTGTATCGCGATTTGTTTTAGAACTACTTCAACGCTGCAATCTGCTCTTCTGACAATCCGGTGTATTTGGAGATAAACTTTATGTCTATCTCGTCCTTCAACATTGCTCCAGCTATGTCAAGTTGTTTCTTTGTTCTGCCTTCTTCTATCCCTTTCTCTCGTCCTTTCTCCATCCCGTCCTCAAATCCTTCCTCTCGCCCTTCCTCGAACCCCTTATCCTTTGCAAAAGCAATCTGATTCCGTATGTCCCGTTCTGTAGTCATGTCGTTTAGATATTTGATTTTGTCGTCAGGGGCAAAATTATGCAAATCCGCCGAGGAAAACAATAGGTCGAAGATTTCTCCATCGAATCCTGCCGGCCTGCCGTTAAGAGAGGGCAGATGATTCAGCGCGTAACCGACCTTTTCAACCAGCGAAGCATCCGGGGCGGAACTGCACTTCCCGACCTCCAGGAAGATGTAGTGAAGGTCGTCAGTCATGGTCTCTCCCGTCTCCTGCTCTTTGAGGTAGTAACTGTAGAGGAAACGTTTGTCATCGGGGTGAAGGGAGAATCGCATGATTCCGATGAAATACACCGGTTTGAAGGCAAACCGTTCTGCGCCCTCGCGTAGCTGTCGCTGGATGGCGAAGGTTGAATTGAATACCGCCCGGTCGAAGAAGTCGTGCTGCTCGGAGCGCTGCACTTCCACCATGAAGCGTTGTCCGTTCTCGTCGGTACATTCCACATCAACCCGGACAGATTTGCCGTCCTGATTCTGGTTAGTGCTTTCTTCTGGGGTGTAGGTGAGGCTGGCAATGCGCCTCTCGGGGATAAGAGCTTGAAGAAACAGTAGCATGAGGCGACTGGCGTTTCCGTACTCCTTGAAAGAACGTTTGAACCAGCGGTCAAGCATGATGTCGGCATAGCGTCCAGGACCGCTGCCATAAGAGGTGTTTTCCATAATACGATATAGTTTAGGCCTTCAGAAGCAGGCCGGACACGTTCTAATCTCTCCCTCCGGCCCGTTCAATCACATCGGCCCGGCCTGTAGTGCAAAGATGGGACAAATAATCGGGAGAGGCTTAAAGAATCGTAAAAACTTCTTAAAGAATCAGCAAAATGATAGGCCGCCGAACGGCGACTGCGGTTTGCTGGCTTTTTGTTGTGCGGGCAAACAGCAAAAAGCTCCCGAAATGCGGTTTGGGTGTACAGCTGGCGACCGCCAAACAGCACCTGGAGGCGGGAAGAAACCGATCAGAGGAGCGGTAGGTCCGTTTTCTTGAGGCGCTTGCGGCTGTAGATCTTTTTGGATTTGTGCAGCGCTGTGCGGAACGACACGGGCTTGCCGTGGGCGGCTATCTCTTCGAGCCGGGCCGCACGGCGCTGAGCCAGCACGTAGTCGGCTTCAGTAATCCGCATCGATTTTTTTTTCCTGTTAGGTTTCATCTCATATTTAGATGCATAAACCCCCGCAGATGTTGCTTTAGCGCCCACACTCTTTAAGTATTGAACAAACTGAGGCAAAACTCTTCTTATGTACTTGTGGGTATCAAAAATGTTACCTATATTTGCGGAGAGATGACTAAAATCGTCAGTATTACTTTTACGCCGGACCAGATTGTTGGCGTGACTGATGATGGCAGGGAGTTGTGTCAATCCTTGCTGTGGTATCGTCCGTTGTTGGAGTCGCCGGATGAAGTTAAGTCAGACTATAGATTCGGGGCAAGTGGAATCTTTTGGAACAAAATAGATGTTCAGATTAGTTTTGAGAGCTTTGAGTATCCAGATGCTCAACCGACTAAATTGCAGCGATTCTTTCTTACGCATCCCGAGATAAATGTCAGTGGTTTTGCCAAGCGTTTCGGGCTAAATCCATCTTTGCTTCGCAGCTACATTAACGGCTTCAAAACACCATCTCCTGCGCGGGAAAAAGAGATTATTTCCTATATTAATTCGCTGGGCAAGGAGTACTTAAACTACTAACCATCACCCCAGCAGCGAGGCTATCAATACCCCGAGGTAATTGCCTGCTGCATAGCCGATTATGCCTATGGTGATGCCGGTGAGAATCACGCGGCGGTTCTTCATGGCCTCGGCAATCATTGGCACGAACAGGGGCGAGTTGATCATGGCCACGGAGGTGATGACAGCCGTGTCCGCATCCACTTTCAGCAGCCGGCTCAGCACGATCTGCAGCAGCAGCGAGCCGAAAATCACCAGCGCGATGAACGCCAGCAGCCACACTCCCTCGCCCAGTGCCAGCCGCCGCACATCCACCATCGACGCCACTACGAGGCTGAAAACCAGCACCAGGTACATCCCGCAGTCGTAACTCTTCTCCCACCGCCGCACGGCCGGAATGAACGATGCGCCGATTGAGAGCGTGGTGAGGGTGAGGATGAGCGCGATCATGTTGATTCCGCCTGTGATCAGAAACGACACGCCAAGTGCTATGCCGACGATTACTACCGACAGCCCGACTGCTTTGACCACGCCGCCAAAATGGGCGCGCGAGAAGATCCCGCGGTACATCTCCGACTCGCTGCGCGACATGGCTGACGAGTGTTCTGCCGGCGCGCCGCCAGAGGGTTGCTCAGGCTTGAAGGGGAGAATCTTGCGGGCGAGCCTTATTCCGGCGGCCAGCAAAAAGGTTAAGTAGATGAAACTCACCAACATATCGAACGAGTTCATCATCACGTACGTGGCTTCGTCCACCCCCAGCATCATCTTGATAGCTGCCAGATTGGGTGTGCCTCCGGTGTACACTCCCACGGCCATTCCGGCAACGGCGGGAGAAATGTGCTTGCGCAGCAGGAAATACGAGCCGATGGTGGCGACGCACACAGCCACCAGGCCGATAATCAGCGATTTGAGAGCTGTCTTGGCTCCCCAGCCGCGGAAGTCGCAGGCGAAGAGGATGAGAGGCAGAGCCAGGGGGATGGTGAGGCTGGAGAGGGTGTCCTGAACGGGGAAAAGGGCTTCGGCGGCGCCATCAAAGGGGTAAATCAGCAGGTTGGCTACAATGATGCCGAGGAAGTACAATATCAGAATCGCTCCCACCTTGCCGGCCGCGGCGCTCCGGCGGCACAGCCATATCACTCCCACTGGTGCCAGCAGGTAAAACAGCACCCAGATCACTATCAACACCGGACTCATACTCTATTTCAAAAACACATAGGCAAAGATAGTAAATATTGCTATCTTTGCGCCCGATTATGAAAAGAGCCATCACACTAATACTATTCCTGGCCATTGCCATAGCAGCCGGGGCCCAGCAAACCCACGTGGACGAAATATCCTTCGACGCCCGCGCCACATTCCATCAGCAAACCACCGCCGGAGTGTACGACTCCCATTTCCAGGGCGACTACTTCAACCTCCACATAAAGGGGCAGCTTGCCGACGGCCTGACCTTCCGCGTACGCCAGCGTCTGAATAAAAAGATCGAAGACGCTAACCCCTTCAACGCCACCGACTTCCTCTGGCTCACCTGGCAGGCATCGCCCAAGTGGTCCTTCACAGCAGGCAAGCAACCCATCATGGCCGGCGGCTACGAAATCGACTCCGCCCCCATCGACGTATATTACTACGGCGCATTCAGCGCAAGGCTCTATCAGTACTATGCCTTCGGCGCCTCCGCCACTTTCTCGCCCGTCGAGGGACAGGCCATCTCGGCTCAGTTCATACCCTCGCCCATATCGCCGGTCACCCAGAACGCCTACTCCTACAACCTGTACTGGAACGGCCACTTCTGGCCCTGGTGGAAGACCATCTGGAGCTACAATCTGGTAGAAGACGAGCTGCACCGCAAGATGAACTGGGTGATCCTGGGCAACAAATTCAACATGGGCAAGCTGGTGGTGGATGTTGACATGATCGACCGTTTTGCTTTCGAACAGAAAGACCTTTTCAGCGACTGGTCGTTCATCGTAAAGGCCATCCTGACCCTCGGCAAATGGAATATCTGCACCAAGGTGGGCTACGAACTCAACGACATAGCCAATATCGATGCTGACGGCATCTCCTACGACCTGGTGCTCCCTGCCGGCAATGATTATCTGTACGGCGGCGCGGGCTTCGAGTTCTTCCCGCTCGGCAACGACATCCTCCGCCTGCACGCCGCGTATTTCCGCGACAACCACGACCGTATCAACAACTTCGACCTTGGCCTCACCTGGCGGTTTATGGCGTATAAACGTAAATAGAGATCCCTCGGCTCGCTACGTTCGCTCGGGATGACATCAACCCCGGGCAACTGCCAACCCTCGTTCGCTCGGGATGACATCACCCCCCGCACCATTGACATTTTCGGAGATATTCTGTATATTTGAAAGCTAATCAACTCAACGCCCATGATACGCAGAGATTTCCTTAAAACTATCGGTGCCGTTACCGCCGGCGCCGCCCTTGGTCTTCCTGCTGCCGAAGCAGCTGCCAAAACGGCCGTAACTGCAGCCGATGCAGCGCTTCCCGACGAAAAGACGTCTCTAAACGACCTGCGCCTCCCCATACGCTCGCTTAAGCCCCGGACTTCCAGGCAGATAACAGTGGTGGTTATAGGCGCCGGAAACCGCGGCAACGTGTATGCCGGCTACTTCAAGCAGTATCCCGAATCTGTAAAGGTGGTGGGCGTGTCCGATATTCTCGAGCACCGCTGCCGCAGGATGGCTGATGCACACGGCGTACCACCCGAGCATCGCTTCGGCGACTGGAGCGAGGTGTTCAAGGTGCCCAAATTTGCCGACGCAGTGGTGGTGTCCACGCCGGATGACGTACACTACGCCCCCTGCATGAAGGCTCTGGAGATGGGCTACGACGTGCTCCTCGAGAAGCCCGTGTCGCCTACCGAGAGGGAATGCAAGAACATCCTCAAGCAGGCTCACAAGTACAATAAGATAGTGGCGGTGTGCCACGTGCTGCGTTATGCGCCTTATTTCCTGGCCCTCCGCGAGGTGGTGCGCAGCGGCGCGATCGGCGAGTTGGTGAGCATTCAGCACATGGAGCCTATCCAGTACGCCCATATGGCTCACTCCTATGTGAGAGGCAACTGGCGCAACTCCAAGCAAACCACCCCCATCATCCTTGCCAAGTCGTGCCACGACCTTGACATCCTCCGCTGGATTATCGACAAGCCCTGCAAGACCATCGTGGCGGACGGCTCGCTGCGCCTCTTCAAACCTGAGAACGCCCCCGAAGGCGCACCCCTCAAGTGCACCGACGGCTGCCCGCACGCCGATGAATGCCCGTACAATGCCATTGACATTTACTGCAACAAGAAGTGGCACCTGGGTGTGTTTGACCTCGAAGGTAATAAAGATCCGGACTTCATCCTGCAGCGTCTCCACACGCCTCCCTACGACAGTTATGCCCGCTGCGTGTACCATTGCGACAACGACCAGCCCGACCACTACGTCTCCGAAATGGTGTTCGAGGGCGGCGAGACGGCGGCATTCTCGATGGAGGCTTTCTCTCCCTATGGCGGCCGCAGGACCCGCATCATGGGCACCATGGGATATATCGACGGAGACGGCACCACATTCACCCTGTGGGACTTCAAGACCCGCACTCCCAAGGTTTGGAACCTTAAGGTGAGCGAGATTCCCGAGTACAAAGGCTCCGGCCACGGCGGCGGCGACTATCCCCTTGCCCGCGACTTCGTGGAGGCCGTAGCGGCCCAGGACCCGGGGCTCCTCTCCAGCACCATCGACGTATCCATCGAGAGCCACGTTATGGGATTCGCGGCCGAAAGAAGCCGTCGCAGCGGACGTAAAGAAAAAGTATAAATCAAAGTATATGAAAAAGTTAGCAATCCTGGCCGCCCTTACCGTTCTGGGCGCCTGCACATCAAACCAGGTCAAGTTCTCCGTCAACGTTCTTAACTCCGACGGTGCGACCATGCAGGTAAAAGACCTGCTCTCCGGCAAAATCATCACCAGCCTGGCTGGACAAAATGAACTTCCTCTTTCGGGCAAGGCCGATCTGAACGCCCTGCTCGCTGTCCAGAAGGAAGACGACAACCAGCAGCAGTTCCTCTTCTTCAACGACGGAACACCCGTATCCATCGACGTTACCACCAAGGAGCTCAAGGGCTCCGAGATGAACAAGAAGATAAACTATTACAACAGCTTCCTTTCTACTATCATGAACCGCTTCAGGGACGATATCAAGGCCTTTGACGCCCTCACTCCCGAAGAGCAGGAAGCTCGCATGGAAGAGTTCGAGAACAGGATCGACGGGTATCAGGGCGCCTATGAGGATATGGTCCAGACCATACTCAAGGAGAACCCTGACAACATCATTCCTGCCGCATTTACTCCCCAGATCGCCCAGACCTTGGAAGAAGAAGAGCTGGAGGCGTTCTTCGCTTCCGACGCTCCCTATGCCAAGCATCCTTACACCCAGAGCGTCAAGCAGAAGATGGATGAGGCCGAGGCCAAGTACGCCGAGGCCGAGAAGGCAAAGGAAGAGTCTATAGGCAAGAAGTTCACCGACCTTGAGGAGCCTGGCACCGACGGTACGCCCCATAAGCTCAGCGAGTATCTGGGCAAGGGCAACTGGGTGCTGGTTGACTTTTGGGCTTCGTGGTGCGGCCCTTGCCGCGCCGAGATGCCCAACGTGGTGGCCGCTTACGAGAAGTACCACGCCAAGGGCTTCGACATCGTCGGCCTGTCGTTCGATAAAGACAAGGACGCTTGGCTCAAGGCCATCGACGAGCTCAAGATGCCTTGGACACATCTTTCCGACCTCAAGGGCTGGGAGACCGTGGCCGCATCTACCTACGGCATCAACGCCATTCCCGCCAGCCTGCTGGTCGATCCCGAGGGCGTCATAGTGGCCCGCGACCTGCGCGGAAAGGCACTTGGCTCCAAACTTGCAGAGATCTTCGGCGAATAAAGAATGAAATTGACGCGGTGCATATTCACTCTGACCGCCATTCTGCTGCTGAGCTGCGGCAGGATGGCGGCTCAGGAATTGCCCGCTATAGCCAAGGCTTCCGAGATTACCACAGGACGCCTGCCCAACGGCATCACTTTCTATCTGGTCAAGAATTCCTCCACTCCCGGATACGCCGATTTTGCGCTTGTGCAGCCTAAGCGCGAGAAGGGAAGTTCGCCTCGCGAAAACCTTGTGAGCCTTCCGCATTTCTTCGGGCGCAAGCCATATATGTTCCTGGCCGACAATGGCGTAGGATACGGCGAGAGGGGCTGGATACAGAACACTCGCGGCGCTACCATATTCCGATTTGCCGATGTTCCTGTATCTGCCAGTGAAGTGTCCGACTCGACTCTCCTCATGCTCTTTGACATAGCCCGGGCCACGCCTTACGAACAGGCCCTGGTTGTGAGCGGCAATATCGACATCGATGCCACTTTGGAGCGCATCCGCATACTTTCGATGACCATCTCCCAGCGTCTTGAGGCTGGCGACCCTTCGCAGTACAGCTGGAAGCAGCAGGAGAATATGGTGGTCACTTCATCCAGGGGGCCGGTTGGTGAAGTGAGCGTAAGTTACCGCGCCCCGCGTACCGACAGGGCGCTTATGAATACGGTGCAGCCGGTGATGAGCCGCGTGCTTGCCGGCGAGCTGCAGACCATTCTGGAGAGGCGTCTGCGCAGCGCTTTCGCGCTTGCCGGAGTGCCTCTTGCCGACTATCGCTTCCGCTACATAGCAAGCGAGCAGACGGCCGGTGACGAGATGTTCATAATCCGTATCAACACAGCCGCCGACAAGTTGCCGCAGGCAGCAGGAGTGCTTGCAGGAGTGCTTTCTTCGCTCGATGAAGACGGGGCGACGGAAGAGGAAGTGGCATTTGCCCGTGCCGCCATAAGCGGTTCGTACACGCGTGACGCCCGCAACCTCACGATGACCAACGCCCAGTGGGTTGACAAGTGCATCTCTTCTTATCTGTACGGCTCCAACCTGGCTTCCGAGTCAACCATCAAGACTATTTTCGAGGGGCGCAGGCTCGACATAGGCCGCGAGACCGAGCTGCTCAACCGCTACATTGCCGCGACTCTTTCGCCCAAGCGCAATACGCATCTGCATTTCTCCGCCCCGGCGCTTCCCGACGAGGCCACATTGGGCGAGGCCTTCCGTATAGGATGGGAGCATCCGCTGGCGGCGGTTGGGGATGTTCCGGTGATGGAAGATACGCTGTTGCTCGCTTCGCCGCGCCGCAAGGTAAGGCTCAAGACCACATCGGCCGACTCTATGAGCGGAGGCAAGATGTGGACGTTCTCAAATGGCATCAGCGTGATTTACAAGAAAATGCCTACCGACGGTACCTTCCGCTACGGCTTCATGGTCAAGGGCGGATGGGCCGAGGTAAAGGGCATCACCGGGGCCGAATCGGCCTTTGCCGTAGATGTGTTGAGGCTCGAGAAAGTGGCCGGAATGAGCGGAGACCATTTCAAGGACCTGTTGCTCATGAACGGCATTCACATCAATCCGCAGGTCACTCTTTCCGACGTCCGTTTTACCGGCAGCGCTCCCAAGGACAGGCTACCCCTGCTGCTGAAGTCGTTGCTCTCGGTGTGCAATTCGCACGCGCCCGATACCGCCGCGTTTGCCCGCTACCGTAGCGAGCGCGCCATACGCCTTGTGCGTGACAAGTTCTCGCTCGACGGCACGCGGGCCGTGCTTGACAGCACGATGTGTCCCGGTTACAGGTATGCCGTCGGCAGCCTCCCGCCGCTTCCTGGCAGCGATTTCCCGGTCCGTATCGACGAGTATCTTACCCAGAAGGGCAACACCGTCCGTAACGGCCTGCTGGTGCTGGTGGGCGACCTTAATGAGGCCATGGTGCTTAAGTTCCTCACGCACTCGCTGGGCGATTTCCGCACCAACCAGCAAAGGGTGGTAAGGCCTCGCGTGCCTTATCCGCTGCGGGAGTGCTGGACCACGTCGTACGATCACGGCACGTGGCGCGAGAGCGGTGTGAGCGTCTCGCTGTGCGCCCTGCAGCCGTTCAGCCCCGAGAGTGCCACCACCCTCGAACTTGCCTGCAAGGTGCTTGAAGCGGAGCTGATACGCTCGCTTGTGAGCCGGGGGGTGCGCTGTACGGTGTCGGGCACTGCCGATCTGCTGCCTACCGAAAGGCTTACCGTGTGGGTGAACTGCAAGGCCTGCCCCGCTTCGGGGGTGCCTTCCAGCGTTTCGCCCGCCACTCCTATGCAGACTCTGGCGGCGGTGCGCGAGGTGGTGAACCGCCTTGCCGTGAGCGGGGTAGATGCCGCTACCCTCGCGCGTTGCAAGAAGGCGCTCACCAACCGCTATGCTTCTCAGGACGGTAACGCTGGAGTGCTGCGCGATGCTCTTATGTACCGTAACGCTATGGGGCGCGATTTGCTCAGCGGCCGAGCCTCCCGCGTGAAGAGCGTGCGAGCTGATGAGCTCCAGCGGCTGTTTATACAGCTCTCCGAGTGCAATTGTGAGTACGTGGTGCAATGAGCGGACAGTTCGGGACCATTATCCAGATAGGAGACATCCTCGTGTCGGAGGATGTGGTGTTGGAATTTTTTTCTTGCGATTATGCCACTTGCCGCGGGGTGTGCTGCATCGAGGGTGATGCCGGTGCGCCGCTGCTGGAGAGGGAGCTGCCCGGCCTGGAGCGTGATTACCCACGCTATTGCGTCGAGATGCTTCCTGCGGGGAGGGATGCCGTCGATTTGAACGGTTTTTTTGAGATCGATCCGGAGGGGGAGCTGGTGACGCCGCTGGTGTGCGGGTCGTCGGCCTGTGCTTTTGCGCATTTTGACGACAGCGGTGCGTGCCTTTGCGCTATCGAGAAGTGCGGGTGCACCAAGCCGGAGTCGTGCTCTTTATATCCCATCAGGGTCAAGAGGTTCAAGGGCGGCGGAATGGCTTTGAACCTTCATAAATGGTCTATTTGTGCCGCAGCCTTCGAGAAGGGGCGCCGCGAGGGCGTGAGGGTTTATCAGTTCCTGCGGGGGCCTTTGACCGAGGCCTTCGGGGAGGAGTTCTATGAGGCGTTGTGCGCCGCCGCGGAGCACGTTATTGCCGCTCAGCAGGACCTTACTTGAGGAATACGAAGAATACCGCCAGAATAAGGCATACGAAGGCGGCGAAGTGGTTCCACTGGAGGCCTGTCCTTTGAAGACGAACATCACTATGACGGTAAAGACGGTCAGTGATATCACTTCTTGTATTACTTTGAGTTGAAGTAGGTTGAAGGGGCCTCCGTTGCCTTGGAAGCCTATTCGGTTGGCGGGTACGGTAAGGCAGTATTCGAAGAATGCTATACCCCACGAAAACAGGATGACCAATATCAGCGGCCATCCTGTTGATATTTTCATTTCGCTTAGTTTGAGGTGCCCGTACCAGGCGAAGGTCATAAAAATGTTGGAAAAGACCAACATCACTATGGTCCAGATTCCGTTCATCTTCTCTATTACTATGAACATCGGCTGCCGCCTTCCGACTACGGCCTTCGGCCTATCCCTCCCAGCCTGACGGCCGGGCCCCTCCCACTCACGGCTGCGTGGGCGCAGACGGTCGGAAGGCGGCAGCCGATGTTCTACATTTCCGGAATAAACATTACCTTACTGTAGAACTCTTTGCGGGCAAGGATCATGTCGAAGGCCTTCTTGTAGTCGGCCAGGGCAAACTTGTGGGTAATGAGCGGCCTGACATCTACGATCCGTTTGCTGATGGCGTCCAGGGCGGTACGCCAGTCGTTGTGGGCGTCGTTGTAGCTGCTGTTCCAGGTGCCCCGGATGGTGAGTTGCTTGCGGAGCAGCTGGCTGTAGGTACCCTGGGTGAGGGTCATGTCGCCGAAAGGATTGCCCATGCACACCACGTGACCGAAACTCTTGACGCTCTTGATGCAGCTTTCCCAAGTCTGCGTAGCTCCGGCTCCCTCGATGCAGGCGTCGGCGCCGCGTCCGGCAGTGACCTCATGGATGTATTCCGAAGCGTCGGTCTGCGCGCTGTTGATGGCGTCGAAGCCGAGAGAGCGGGCAAAATCGACCTTGAGGGGGTCGATATCGCAAAGTATCACTTTGGAGGCTCCGGAAGCCTTGCACCAGAGTCCGAGCATCGCTCCAATGGGACCGGCGCCGAACACGGCCACCGTGTCACCTATCTTGATGTCCGCCAGGCCCACTGCGTGAAGAGCCACTGCTGCGGGCTCGCACATTGCGGCTTCTTCGTAGCTGATGCCCTCGAAAGGCACCAGGTTCCACTCTTTGACGGCGATGTATTCGGCATAAGCCCCGTCGCGGCGGGAGCCGTAGTAGTCGTAGTCGGAGCACTGGGCATACTCGCCCACCTGGCACGAAGCGCATTTGCGGCAGGGCAGGAGCGGGAATACCGCGGCCATCTTGCCCACAAGTTCGGGACGGTCGGCCTCCACTATCTGACCGGAGAATTCATGTCCGGGGATGGTAGGGAAATGATAAGTGCCTTTTTTGAAGATGCGGGGGATATCGCTTCCGCAGATACCGCAGGCCTTGACTTTGAGCAGGACCTCACCCTCGCCCCTTACGGGATTGGGAACTTCTTCGTAACGAAGATCGCCCACAGCGTGTAGATTCAGTGCTTTCATAGACTTGAAGCTTCTAATTTTTGCGGATGCAAATTTAAATAAAAGTTACGAATTTTTTTTATCTTTGGACGTATGCTGGAAAAGATAATCTCCCAAGTAAACGCTATAGTGTGGAATCCTGCCCTGGTGGTGCTTCTCATTGCTGCAGGGCTGTATTTCTCGTTCCGTACCCGCATGGTGCAGGTGCGGCGTTTCGGCCTCATGCTGCGCTCGCTTTTCAGCCGCGGCAAGGACGGCAAGGGGATATCTTCCTTCGAGGCTTTCTGCATAGCTCTATCTGGCCGCGTAGGCACCGGTAACATAGTGGGAGTAGCAACGGCTATAGCCTTCGGAGGACCCGGTGCGGTGTTCTGGATGTGGGTGGTGGCCTTCTTCGGCGCTTCCACTGCGTTCGTCGAATCTACCCTGGCGCAGATTTTTAAGTTCTCGCACAGCAGCGGTTATCGCGGAGGTCCGTTCAGCTTTATCGAACACGGCCTCAAGGCTCGCTGGCTCGGGATTGCCTTTGCCATTATAACGGTGCTCGCTTGCGGATTGTTCCTTCCCACCGTACAGGCCAACGGAGTGTCCAGCGCCATGGGCAATTCTTTCCCCGTGCCGCCGCTGGCCTCGGGAATAGCCCTGGCGGTGCTGCTCGGGCTGGTGGTATTCGGAGGGGTAAAACGCATCGCAAAAGTAGCCTCCGTAATTACCCCCTTCATGGCCTTTGGCTATATCATTCTGTCTCTGGTAGTTGTGGGCTTCCACATTGCCGACGTGCCCGCAGTGCTCAAAGCCATCGTCACCAATGCCTTCGGCATCAATCCCGTGTGCGGAGGCATACTTGGATCGACCATTGCGATGGGCGTTAAGAGGGGTATCTTCTCCAATGAGGCGGGACAGGGAACCGGTGCCATAGTGTCGGCGGCGACCGATGTGCCTCACCCGGCGCAGCAGGGCCTTGCACAGGCGTTCTCGGTGTACGTGGATACTCTGCTGGTATGTACTGCCACGGCCCTGATGATTCTGACTTCGGGCACGTATAATATTCTCGACGCAGGCGGGCAGCTGCTTTACAGCGGAGCTCCCGAACTCGCCAACAATTATGTGGGATACACCCAGAGCGCGGTCGATTCGGTTTTCCGCGGCTTCGGCAGCCAGTTCGTGTCGGTGGCTATGGTGTTCTTTGCGTTCAGCACCATTATGGCGTATTACTTCTACGCCGAGACGAGCATCATCTACCTGTTCCAGAAGCACGAGGGCCGCGGTGAGAAGATTGCCATCAGGGCCCTTCAGACGCTGATGCTTGCGGCGGTTGTGTTCGGTGCAGTGCGCGAGGCAGACGTGGTGTGGCAGCTGGGCGACATCGGCGTGGGCCTTATGGCCTGGGTAACCGTAGTCGCCATTATCATCCTTTGTCCAAAGGCAATGAACGCTCTTAAAGAGTACGAGGCCGGCCTTCGCAAGAAATGAGACTGCATTTGCGAGACCGGGCCCTGAACCGCGAGATCCTGCGCTTGTCGCTCCCCAGTATTCTGGCCAATCTGACCGTGCCCCTGGTGGGCATAGTGGATACTGCGCTCGCCGGGCATCTTAACGGTGGAGTGGGTGCCGCTGCGTTTATAGGCGGCATTTCCGTGGGCTCGATGATGCTCACGTTGCTGTATTGGAACTTCGGTTTCCTGCGCACCGGTACGGGCGGACTCACGGCACAGGCTTTCGGACGCAAGGACCCTGCCGACTGCGCCCGCATACTCTGGAGGGGCGTCGGTCTCGCCCTTGTGGCGGCGCTGCTTGTGCTGCTTCTCCAAAAGCCTTTTTCGCAGCTGGGAATGCTGCTCGTGAAGTCTTCGCCCGGGGTGAGCGAGCTTGCCCTGCGTTACTTCAGCATACGCATCTGGGCTGCGCCCGCCACCCTTCTGCTTATGAGTTTCAGGGGATGGTTTGTGGGGATGCAGGATTCGGTGAGCTCGATGTGGACCGATCTTGTAGTGAACGTGGTGAATGTTGCCGCGTCGGTACTGCTGACTTTCGGCGTCGCCGGCTGGGAAGGACTTGGCTTCGACGGCATTCCGGCAGGAACGCTGGTGGCGCAGTACGCCGGCCTGCTGTACGTTACTCTGGTGTGCATTTTCAAATACCGGGGCACGCTGCGTTCGCTGCCTTTCGGCGAGGTGCCGGGGCTGTTCAATCTGTCCGCTCTGCTTCCCTTCCTTAAGATGAATTCCCAGCTGCTGGGGCGTTCGCTTTGCATGACAGCCATATACGTAGGGTACACATTTATAGCGTCTGGCTTCGGGGATGTGCTGCTGGCCTGCTCGTCCATTATGATGCAGCTGCTTATGCTGTTTTCCTATTTCACCGATGGCTTCGCCTACGCCGGAGAGGCGCTTACGGGGCGTTTTATAGGGGCGCGGGACGAGACTTTGCTGCGTCGTACTATTCGGTACGTTTTTGCATGGAGCCTTGGTATCGCGGTGCTGTCGGTGGGGCTGTACGCCTTGCTTGGAGAGGGGATGATACGGCTGCTGACTTCGGACGCCACTGTGGTGGAAAGCTGCCGGAGGTTCCTGCCGTGGCTGCTCGTTATGCCGCCTTTGGGATGCGCCGCTTTCACTTGGGACGGGGTGTATCTGGGCGCAACGGCGACGCGGGGCCTGTTTATGTCGATGTTCTGGGCTCTGGCCGGATTCTTCGGCTGCTGGTATCTGGGGCTTTGGCTCTGGCCTGCGGCAAGGCCGGTCGTGGGCGGAGCTGCCGATGCCAGCCTGCACCTGCTCCTGGCGGCGTATTTCGTGCACCTTGCCGCGCGCACGGTGTATCTTACAGCCGTTTATAAAAACAAAATCACCCTATAATTTGCCTTGGGGCCGTCACCAATCCTCAACGCGAAGGCCCGGAATGCGTGCGTAGTGCCGCGTGTTGTGGGTAACGAGGGTAAGGTTATGGTCCAGGGCAACAGCGGCAATGAACAGATCGGTGTCTTCAATGCGCATACCTTTCTGTTCCAACAGTGCCCGTATTTGAGCATAAGTGCGTAACGAACCGCTCAATGGAAGTGCGGTGAGTTTGCTTTCAAGCCATTCTATCTGTTGGAATTGCAACTTCGACTGAGTCTTATATGCGCCCACATACAGTTCGGCAATACAAGTCTCGGCTGTGCAGCAATTATGAAGTCCGATTTTGGAAAGTGAATTCTGTACGGATGAGCGGCCTCTGATAAGGTCTATCAATAAGCAAGTGTCAAGTAAATACATATTACCATTCGGGTATTTCTCTACTTCCGCCGCCGGCTCTTAATTCTTCTTCTATCTCTGCGGAATCCTTGTCTCCCCACGGATCGGCTTCACCGTCTTTGGGGCGCGGGAGAGTTGCGAATATCCCGGTGAACGGACCGGTGAAAGGAGGTATTTTTTCGATGACCAGTTTTCCGTCCTCTATAGAGAAATGCACCTCGTCTTTCTCGTTGAGAGCAAGTTCTTTAAGTATGGAAGCCGGGATAATTACCCCTTTGCTGTTGCCGATTTTGATGATGTTGCCGTACTTGATTATCATATCTTGATAGATTTCCGGCAAAGATATAGCAATCATTTGTAATAACAAAATCAGTTTATATATGTTATAACATTCTTATTCCAGTTCGAAGCTGATTTCTACGTCTCCGAAGCGGCCGTGAACAGTATCTTCCTCTTCGAAATAGCGGGCAGAAAGCTGTCCGCGCCATACTATATCGTCTTTTTCGTTGTATGGCATATCCACTTCAAAGCCGTAGGTCTTTGACTGTATTTTCACTACGGCATTGCACTTCCAGTTAGTACGTGTGCCGCCGTCATCTTCGGTTATCATGAATACCAGCTTTTCGAGTTGAGGGGTAAAGTCGCCCACAAGAATGGCTTCGTAGGGCAGTTCCACACCTACATCGCGCCGCTTTACCACTATCATGAAATCGGTTACGCTGGGATAGAACAGCTTGAGTTCGGCGTCGGTGGTGGCGTTGAATCCGTCCACGCTGCCGCATTTAACCCAAAATTCGCTCGCTCCCCCGAACCACGAATCGAAATTGCGGTTCATTTTGAACGATTTCAGAAGGAGCCTGCGCGGACGTGCGAATGTTACGGTGCCGCCTCGCCCGTAGTCTTCGCTGACGCTGCTCTGGTGGGTTGCGGGACGCAGTGGTGAGAACTGCGCGTCGGAGTTGCTGTTGAATACCCACACCGGCACCTCGGCGGCTAGGGCCTCATCGACGAATACCGAATCAACTTTCCTCTGCCCGTCGGCGCCGATGCTTATGCGGTAGCCGTAATTGGTTTCGGATCCGCTCCCTGGGTCGAAGGTGATGACCGGAAAGGTTTTGCCGTCCCAGTGGTCGGAATAGGGCCAGTAGAGCTGGAAATCGGTCTTGGAGAGCAGACGGAGAAGGTCGTCGGGGCTGCTCCCGCGGGTGACAGGCTGCGAGGCCAGGTAATCTCTCAGAAGGTCGCGGAGGGGACTTGCATAAGCTTTTGCCGACTCGGCCTTTGATGCGGGAGAGTCGCCTACTCCGGCGCCCGGGCTGTCAATGAGGCAGCCCAGGGTGTATTCTTCGTCGTAGCCGTTGCCCGACGAGTGGCCTACGGCGTTGTAAACCTCCTGGAGATGGGTGGCTTCGAGTGGCAGGTTTGAAAACATTTTGGCAAGCCCCGGGGGTGTGAAGTCGGAGGGGAGTGTTTGCCTGGAGGGAGTTTCCCTTTCCATACAGGCTGTGAGGACGGACAGCGCAGCGGCGCAGCAGCATAGTGAGTTTTTCATAGAGCCGTTTTTTATGTGCAAAGTGACGCAAAAATAGCCGTAGCAAAAAGTTTTACCACGCTTATTTTTGAAAAACGCCCTTGGAGTGATGCCTGAGGCCTATTTCAGGAAGGATACAAAACGCTCTTTTTGCCGGAAATCGCGTTGTATTTTGACATTTGCAAGCCCGGCGTTTTCAAAAAGCGCCGCGCATTCTGCGCCCAGGGCCTCGTTGATTTCGACTATTCCAAAGCCTCCCGGGGCAAGGAAGCGCACGGCCCAGAGGGCTATGGCGCGGTAGAATACCAGCGGGTCGGAGTCGGGGACGAACAGGGCGAGGGAGGGCTCGAACTCAAGTACGTTGGTGTGCATCAGGGCTTTTTCGCTCTCGCGTATGTACGGTGGGTTGGCGGTTATTACATCGAACGGCGCTCCCTCGAAGCTCTCCGGAACCTGCAGCACATCCTGCTTTACGAACGTCGGCCGCTCTTCAGCAGAGGCCCCCTCTGCTGAAAACTGCTCCCGGGCCACCGCGAGCGCCTCGTCGGAAATATCGACTCCCGTCACCTTGGCCTCCGGACAATCGAGCGCCAGGCTCCACGCAATGCAGCCGGATCCCGTACAAAGGTCCAGCACCCGTCCTCCGCCACGCAGGCGTTCTGCAGCCGTGGCTACCAGCTCCTCCGTCTCCGGACGGGGAATCAGCACGCCCGGACGGACCTTGAACCGCCTCCCGCAAAACTCCTGAACCCCGGTCACATACTGCAAAGGCTCTCCTCCGCAAAGCCGCTCCATAGCCCCTTGCAGCAAGGGCAAAGCCTCCGCACTTACCTCCAGCCCGGGCTCAACGATATGGGCGTAAGAACTTACGCTTAGCAACTCCCCGCACAGGCGCGACACAATACCCGCCGCCTCCCGGGGCCCGTACAATGCTCCCAGGGCGGCGGTGCTCTCACGTATGAACTGAGAGAGAAGCACTAAGCACTCTCGATGATTTGCGACAGGAAATCGCTGAAGCTTATACCCGCTTCGCGCACCATCTTGGGCACGAGCGAGGCGCTGGTCATACCTGGAATAGTGTTGACTTCAAGGAAGTACAGCCCGTCATCGGCGGCAATGTAATCCATCCTCACCACACCTTTGCATTCAAGCAGCGTGTATAGCTTGCAGGTAGTGCTCTGGAGCTCGTCGGTAAGCTCTTGGCTGATGGGCGCCGGGCAGATCTCGCGGCTGTGTCCGTTGTATTTAGCGTCGTAGTCGAAATACTCGTTTTCGCTCACAATCTCGATAGGAGGGAGGGCCTTCACCGAGTTGCCGTCAAAATACGCTGCGCAGGTGAGCTCGCGGCCCGTTATGCCCTGCTCCACTATTACCATCGGCCCCTCCGTAAAGGCATACTGGACGGCCGATGCAAGGTCGACGGGGTCCGCTACCCTTGTCACTCCGAAGCTGGAACCGCCCTGGGTGGGCTTGACAAACACGGGGAACTGAAGCTTTTTGCACACTTCGGCGCAGAAAGCCTCCAGATTGTCTCCGCGGTGCACGAACAGGTCGGGAGCGCACTTGACAAAGTCCTTGACGTATGATTTGCAAGCGTACTTGTTGAACGATATCATACTGGAGTAGGAGCCGCAGGAGCTGAACGGAATGCCCAGCATCTCGAGGTAGCCCTGCATCTGTCCGGTCTCGCCGGGAGCGCCGTGCTGCACTATGTAGGCAAAGTCGAATTTGACTTTGGTGCCCATTATTCTCACCGAGAAATCGGTCTTGTCAACCTCGGGGCGCGCCCCTTCGGGGAAGGTCTCGCGCATCGAGAGCTTGCGGCGGCGGGAAACGAGCTGCCACACACCGAATCGCGCAAATATCTCATACACATCGTATTCCCTGTCGTCTATCGCAGATGCTACGAACTCTCCGCTGCGGCACGAAACCTCCCACTCGGAAGAATCGCTGCCGTAGATGACCGCTATCGAATTGTACTTTCCCATATCAGTTGAAATAATAGTCTGTTTCTTGGTTGCTTGCCGTCTCGGAAGCGTCGGTCAGGTCTTCGTCGCCACCGAGGAAGGTGCCCGTGCTGGCGCAGTCGAGGCTGAAATCGATGGTGGGCGGCGCCTGGAACTTTTCGTCCTCGCTGAACAGGCCCGCGGCCAGGCATTTCTTCATCCATATACCCCAGATAGGCAGGGCCATACGCGAGCCGTCGAGGGAGTTGAAGTGGATCTGGCGGTCCTCGCCGCCTATCCAGGCTCCCGCGGTAATCTTGGGCGTGTAGCCAATGAACCATCCGTCGGAGCAGTCGTTGGTGGTTCCGGTCTTGCCGGCTATCTCGCCCTTAAGGTTGTAGGCGTAGCGCAGACGGCTTCCGGTACCTCCGTTCACCACTCCCTGCATGAGGTTGGCCATAAGGTAGGCCGACGATGCGCTGATGGCCTCGCGCTTGCTGTTGGTGTGCTCTGTAATGACGTTGCCCTGATTGTCCTCGATGCGGGTTACGTACAGAGGGGTGGCGTAAACTCCCCTCGAGGGGAAGGTGTTGTAGGCCGCCACCATCTCGTACAGCGCTATGTCGGCGGGACCCACGCACAGGGCGTAAACCTCGTCCACGTGGCTGTGGATGCCCATACGGTGCATCATCTGAGCCATGGCCTGGGGCCCGAACTGCTTCATCAGGAAGGCGGATATGTTGTTGGACGAGTTGGCAAGGCCCCAGCGGAGCGTAACCGTCTGGCCTATCATCTCTTTCTTGTCGGTAGAGCGCGGAGTCCAGGTAGATCCGTCCCAGTTGATGAAAGTCTGCGGGGCGCAGACAACCCTGTCGCAAGGGCTCATGCCCTCCTGCATGGCCAGGGTGTAGAGGAACGGCTTGATGGTGGAGCCCACCTGGCGCTTGGCCTGGCTTACGTTATCGAATTTGAAATAGCGGTAGTTAGGCCCGCCCACGTATGCCTTCACGTTGCCTGTCAGCGGCTCTATGGCCACAAATCCGCAGCGCATGAACGACTTGTAGTAACGGATGGAGTCGTTGGGCGTCATGGTGGTGTCCACGTAGCCCTTCTTGTCCCAGGAGAATACGCGCATCTTGATGGGCTTGTCAAACTGCTTGACAATCTCGTCTTCGCTCACTCCGGCCCTTTTCTGGAGTCTCCAGCGGTCGCTCCATTTGCGGGCCTGGGCCATCAGGCGGTCGACCGTCTTCTGGTCGATGTCGTTAGCGAAAGGCTTGTTGCGCTTGTACTTGAGTTCCTTCTCGAAAGCTCCCTGGAGGTATCCCCCAAGGTGCTCTGCCACAGCCTCTTCTGCGAATACCTGCATCTTGTAGTTGATGGTGGTGTAGATGCGCAGGCCGTCTTTGTCGAGGTTGTAGGCGCTTCCGTCGGGCTTGTGGTTCTTGTTCAGCCAGCCGTAGATGGCGTCCGTGGCCCAGCGCAGAGAGTCGGCGGAGTACTCCTCTTCGAACTCATAGTCGGCGCGGCGGGGCTTCTTGGCGTTCATATCGCGCCTGAGCATGTCGCGAAAGTAGGGAGCGTGCCCGGAGTTGTGGTCCATGAGGTGATAGTCAAGGATGATGGGCAGCTCCTGCAGGGAATCCCTTTCGTGCTTGGTGATGAATCCCGCCTTGGCCATGCGCCCTATCACGAAGTTGCGGCGGCTGAGGGCGTTCTCGGGGTTGAGCACGGGGTTGAAGCGGGTGGGCTTGTTGACCATGCCCACCAGCATGGCGCTCTCCTCCACGTTAAGGTCTCCCGGGGGTTTGGCGAAGAAAGTCTCGGAGGCCGACTTGACACCATAGGCGCCGCTGCCGAAGAAGATGGAATTCAGGTACATAGCCATGATTTCATCTTTGGTGTAGTCGCGCTCGAGCTTAACCGCGGTTATCCATTCCTTGAGCTTGGTGAAGACTATGCGCAGCTTGCCTGACTTCTCGTCGCGCGGATAGAGCGTCTTGGCCAGCTGCTGGGTGATGGTGGAGCCGCCGCCCTGGCTGAAGTCACCAAGGAGCAGTGTCTTTACGGCCACGCGGGCAAGGCCCTTCATGTCCACGCCGGAATGCTTGTAGAAGCGGACATCCTCGGTGGCCACGGCGGCGTGCACAAGGTTTTGCGACAGCTCGTCGTAGTCGGCGTAGGTGCGGTTCTCGATATGGAAGGTGGTGAGGACTTCTCCGTCCTCGGCAAGCACTTGGGTGGCAAGCTTATTGTCCGGATGTTCCAGCTCCTCGAACGAGGGTATCTTGGCGAAGATGCCCACCAGAATCAGCAGGAGCAGCACCAGGGCGAACGGTGCTATGAGGATGATCCAGAACCATTTGATTATTGTGCGTTTTGTTTTGTCTGTCATTTTTTTCGCTTGAAAACACAAAATTACTATTAATTTGGAAAAACACCTTAACTTTGTAGCCGATATTGTGAAATTATGGAATCGAATTTAGTGATAGTCGAGTCGCCCGCCAAGGCGAAAACCATTCAGAAGTACCTGGGAGACGCCTTTGTGGTGAAATCCAGTTTCGGCCATATACGTGACCTGCAGGATAACAGTCTGAGCATAGATATAGAACACGGTTTCAAACCCGAATATGTAGTTCCGTCCGACAAGAAGCGCGTTGTGAACGAGCTCAAGAAGCTCTCCGACAAGGCTTCCGTCATCTGGCTCGCATCCGATGAAGACCGCGAGGGAGAGGCCATTTCGTGGCACCTTACCGAAACTCTGGGGCTTGACCCCGCCAAGACCAGGCGCATTGTTTTCCACGAGATTACCAAGGACGCGATTTTGCACGCAGTGCAGAATCCGCGCTCGCTGGATATGGATCTGGTCAACGCCCAGCAGGCCCGCCGCGTGCTCGACCGTCTGGTAGGTTTCGAGCTCTCGCCCATTCTGTGGCGCAAGATCCAGAGGGGCCTGTCGGCCGGCCGCGTGCAGTCGGTAGTGCTCCGTCTGGTTGTTGACCGCGAGAGGGAAATCAATGCCTTCGTGCCAGAGCCCTACTATCGCGTGGAGGCTGTGTTCGATGTTGACGGCGTAAAGGTCAAGGGCTTGCTGGACAAGCGTTTTACCACCACCGCGGAGGCGCGTGCATTCCTCGAGGGATGCATCGGTGCCGTTTATACAGTGGGCGCAGTGGAAAGCAAAGAGGGCCTCAAGGTCCCCCCGCCCCCTTTCACCACTTCTACCCTCCAGCAGGAGGCGGCCCGCAAGCTCCACCTGCCCGTGAGCACCACCATGCGCCTTGCCCAGGCGCTTTACGAGAGGGGTCTCATCACATACATGCGTACCGACTCCACCAATCTTTCGACTCTTGCAGTGGGCACGGCCAAGAGCTACATAATCGACAATTTCGGCGCCGAGTATTCGCGCCCGCGCCAGTACAAGACGCATTCCAAGGGCGCTCAGGAGGCTCACGAGGCCATACGCCCCACATTCATCGCCAATACCGACATCGAAGGAACCCAGCAGGAGAAGAAGCTCTACCAGCTCATCTGGAAGCGCACCGTGGCCTCGCAGATGGCCGACGCCCGCGTGCTCAACACCACCGTGCGCGTCGACATCGACCGCCGCAGTGAAAAGTACGCCCTGCAGTCGCTCCAGGTGCTCTTCGACGGCTACCGTAAGCTCTACAGCGAGGGGCTGGACGACGAGGACGAAGCCGACGGACAGGATGTGGTGCTGCCTCCGTTCAACATAGGCCAGGCGCTCGCCTGCGCTTCAGTTGATGCCGTCAGCAAGTTCACCCAGGCTCCGTTCCGCTACTCCGAGCAGATGCTCATCAAGAAGATGGAGGAGCTGGGAATAGGCCGCCCGTCCACTTATGCTCCTACCATCACCACCCTCACCAAGGCCCGCGGCTATTTGGTGAAAGGCGACAAGGAAGGCCGCAAGGTTCCCGTGTGCGACCTCTCCCTCAAGGGCGGCCAGGTGCGCGAGAGCATGCGTACCGAGCTGGTGGGCGCCGAGAAGGGCAAGCTGCTTCCGACCGATGTGGGCGTGCTGGTAACCGACTATCTGACAAGCAGTTTCGCGGATATAATGGACTACGACTTTACCGCCAAGGTGGAGAAAGATTTCGACAGCATCGCCGGCGGCACCAAGGAGTGGAACAAGGTTATCTCCGATTTTTACAATCCTTTCCACCGCAAGGTTGACGCTGCCATCAGCAATAAGCAGTACAGCCATATCGAGAGGGAGATAGGCATCGACCCCGCCGACGGGCAGATGATTGTGGCGCGCCTCGGGCAGTTCGGCCCCTACGTGCAGAAGGGTGACGGTCCTTCCCGCCAGTCGGCTAGCCTTAACAAGGGCCAGATCATTGAGAACCTTACCCTTGAGGAGGCGGTCAAGCTGTTCAATCTTCCGCGCACCGTGGGCGAGTGGGAAGGCGTGAGCATTGTGGCTACCAAGGGCCGTTTCGGACCTTACCTCAAGGCCGGCGATCGTAACGTTTCGATCCCTCGCGGCAAAGATCCCCTTACCATCAGCCTTCCCGAGTGCATAGCCCTTCTGGAAGCCGACCTTGCCAAGAAAGACGCAATGGTGGAGCCGCTCAGAGAGTGGCCCGAGAGCGATATAAGTATAATCAACGGCCGCTACGGTCCGTATTTGAAGCACGACGGCAAGAACTACCGCATTCCCAAGGATGTGTCGGCGGAGAGCCTCACTGAGGAGCAGTGTAAAGAGATTATTGAGGGCGGCAGTCCCACCGTGCGCCGCGGCAGAAGGTTTAAGAAGAAATAGCTATGGCCAACTCCAATTATCACATCGACGAAACCGACAGGAAGATTCTGTCGTTCCTGGTCAATAACGCAAGGATGCCTTTCCTGGAGATCGCCCGCGAGTGCGGCATCTCCGGCGCGGCGGTACACCAGAGGGTCAAGAAGCTGGAAGACAATGGAGTCATTACCGGCTCGCAGATGCTCGTCAAGCCCGGCACGCTGGGGCTGAACGTGTGCGCCTTCATTAGCATTTCTCTTTCGGAAGACAATAAGTATCAGGAGGTTACCGAGGCGCTAAGGCATATTCCCGAGATTGTGGAATGCCACTTTGTGACCGGCCGCGCCGCTCTGTTCCTTAAGGTGTACTGCATCGACAACGACCACCTTATGGAGACCATTCTCAATACCATCCAGCGTATCCCTTACGTTCAGTCCACCGAGACCATGCTCTCGCTCGACCAGGCTTTCGAGCGTCAGGTCTGGGTCAAGAACTTCAAGAGTACAACTTTCCGCAACCTGTAGCCAGCCGGACGGCAGTTATGCGTTGTTCAGCAGGAGACGGGCGAGGCGGAGGTCTTCGGGCGTGGTGATCTTGATGTTGAACCTCTCGCCGGGAGTGGTACTGACGCGGAAGCCGGCCCGCTCCGCCACCGAAGCGTCGTCGGTAAAAGACGTATCGTAGGGCTGCCTGTAGGCCTTTTTCAGAACTTCGGAGCGGAACAACTGCGGGGTCTGCACCGCCGCAAGGGTGCTGCGGTCGGGCGACGGTATTCCTTCCGCCATGCTCCTTAAGGTATCAGTGACCGGCACCACCGGGATGAGGCAGTCAGGCCCGCCGGGAGCACGCATTTGTTCCAGCATATTGCCGATTAGGGCGGGCGTGGCCAGCGGCCTTACCGCGTCGTGGACCGACACTATCACCCCGTCGGGCACCTTGCCCAGAGCGTTCAGCACCGAATGGAAACGCGTCATTCCTCCCTCGACCAGGGTCTGCGGGAACGAAGCCGCATACTTCAGGCACAGTTCCTTCCACGTGCCTATATTCCTTTGCGGCAGCACGATTATCACCTTTGCCTCGGGGCAGGCTTCCAGAAAACCCTCCACGCTGCGCTGCAGAATCGGGATGCCTCCCAGCTCAAGGAATTGCTTGGGCGTAGTGCTCCCCATGCGGCTCCCGCTGCCTCCGGCGACGAATATCGCATATACTGGAATTTTTATCATCGAAATCTAAAAATCGTTTAGCAAATGTAGTGATTTTTGCTTAATTTTGTAGGAATATACTTTTTACCGAAAGATTATGGCATTTTCATTCCTAAACCAAGAATTGGCCATCGATCTGGGTACTGCCAACACCGTCATTTACCAGAATGACCAGATAGTGCTCGACGAGCCCAGTATCGTTGCTATCGACAATAATAGCGGCAAGTGCATCGCCATCGGCCAGAAGGCCAAACTGATGCACGAACGTAATAATCCCGGCATCCGTACCATCAGGCCCCTCAGGGACGGCGTGATTGCCGACTTCAACGCTGCGGAAATGATGATCCGCGGCTTCATAAAGCAAGTAAACAACAAGCACCGCAGCCTCTTTACCCCCAACCTCAAAGTGGTGGTCGGCATACCTTCGGGCTCCACGGAAGTAGAAATCAGGGCCGTTCGTGACTCCACCGAACACGCCGGCGGCCGTGACGTTTACCTCATTTTCGAGCCTATGGCGTCGGCCCTCGGTATCGGGCTCGAAGTCGAAGCCCCTATCGGCAACATGGTGGTTGACATAGGTGGCGGTACCACCGAGATCGCAGTCATTTCGCTCGGCGGCCTTGTGGTGCAGGAGAGTATCCGTACGGCCGGTGACGTGTTCACCACCGACATCCAGACCTACCTTCGCCAGCAGCACAATATCCGCGTGGGCGAGATCACCGCGGAGAAGATCAAGATTGCCGTTGGCGCCGTCATTCCCGACCTCGAGGAGGAACCCGAGCCCTTCATCGTGCGCGGACCGAACCTCATGACCGCCCACCCGGTGGAGGCGACCATCACCCACCAGGAGATAGCCCACTGCCTCGACAAGTCTATCGCCAAGATAGAGACTTCCATCCTTCACGTGCTGGAGAATACTCCTCCGGAGCTGTACTCCGACATTGTCGAGAACGGTATCTGGCTCTCCGGCGGCGGCGCGCAGCTCCGCGGACTGGCCAAACGTCTGACCGACAAGGTAAACATCCAGTTCCACGTATGCGACGATCCGCTTCACGCCGTTGCCCGCGGCACCTGTGAAGCACTCAAAAACACCGACCGCTACTCATTCCTTATGCGATAGATGGCAAGGGCGGGGAAGTTTTACTTGGGCCTTGTAACCGCGGTAATCTTCATACTTCTGGAGATTGCCGCGATCTCGTTGCTGAAGCGCTCTTCCACCCTGCAGAATATCTGGATCAACCGCATCTCGCACAATGTAATGGCCACCAGCTGGGGAGGCCTGACCAAGGTGCGCAATTACTTCGGCCTGCGCGAGCAGAACGAGATCCTGGCCGGCCGCAACTACGAGCTGTTCAAGGAGTTGCAGCATTACAAAGAGCTCGAGAAGACCATGAACGCCATGGCCCGCCTCGACTCGGCATCACTCCCCTCCCGCTTTAACTACATACCGGCGGAAATTACCGCCATGGGCACTAACTCGCGCCACAACTACATCATTCTCGACAAAGGCAGCGAGCACGGGGTTAAGCCCCAGAGCGCCATCATCACGCCCAACGGTGTGGTGGGTATGATCTATGCCGTCGACCGCCGCTACTCTTACGGACTGTCGCTGCTTAACGACAAGGTCAGCGTGAGCGCCCGCATCGGCCGTGAAGGCCTTGTGGCGCCGCTCAGCTGGGACGGCCACAGTTTCGACCGGGCCATTCTCAAGGACATTCCCCTGCACCTTACCGTGGCCGAAGGGGATACGGTCCGAACCAGCGGCATATCGGCGGTGTATCCGCCCGATATCCCCATAGGCGTCACCACAGGCTCGCGCCTCATTGACGGAGCGGTCAACGTGGTGGACGTCAAGCTCTTCGTGGACTTTTCGTCGCTCCGCTACGTCATCATAGCGGAGAATCCCGACCGTCAGATAATCGAAAAGATGGAGGAATGAAGAACTACCGTTTCATATTGGTTTACTTGATAATGGTGGTTGTCCAGGTGCTTCTGGACAATTACTTCCCCCTGTCGCGCTACGTACTCATTTCGGTGCTGCCGGCACTCATCCTGGTGCTTCCCGTGGACACGCGCCCCATCGCGGCCATGCTGCTTTCGTTCGCCCTTGGCCTGGTGGTCGATTTCTTCTCCAACGGCATGCTGGGCATGAGTTCGCTTGCGCTTGTGCCGGTCGGCCTTGTGCGGAGCGCCGTTATTGCCGGAGTGTTCGGCGACGAGCTCACTTCGCGCGGCGATGAACTATCGGTTCACCGTCTGGGCGTGCCCAAAATGGTTCTCACTTGCCTTATACTGTGTGCCGTGTACTTCGTGGTGTACGTGTTGGTGGATTCGGCGGGCACTGTGGCATTCTGGCCCGCGGCCCTGCGGTTCGGGCTTTCGATTCTTGTGAGTACTCCGGTGTGCGTGTTTGTAGTCCGTCAGTTCAGGCCGTAAGCGCATGGAAAACAACAACCGCTCCACCAAACTGCTCATCGGCCTGGCCGTGGTGCTTCTCATTCTATTGGGGCGCCTTTTCTATGTGCAGATACTTAACGAGGGCTATAAAACCGACGCAGACAATAACTCGCTTACCCGAGAAATGATTTATCCGCCCCGCGGAGTTATCTACGACCGCAACGGCAAACTGTTGGTAGGCAACAAGATATGCTACGAGATCCTGGTCACTCCAAGGGAGGTGCGGGAGTTTGACACCCTGGCGCTTGCCGCGGCGCTTGACACCACCGCCGACTTTGTGCGCGAGAGGATGGCCTACTACCATACCTACCGCTCCAAGATAGGCTGGCAAACGCTGACCTTCCTTAAGATGGTAAGCTCCGAGACCTACATGCGCTTTGCCGAGGAGCAGTTCCTGTTCCCGGGCTTCAAGGCGCAGGTGAGAAGCCTGCGGGAGTATCCTTTCAATGCCGGCGGGAACCTGCTGGGATACATCTCCGAGGTAAGTCCGGAGTTTCTGGAGGAGCATCCAGACTACAAGGCCGGCGATTATTACGGCCGCACCGGTCTGGAGGCGGCGCGCGAGGCAGAACTTCGCGGCAGCAAAGGATGGCATATCTACAGGCGCGACTCCCGCGGCCGCCAGAAAGACTCGTATCACGACGGCGATTATGACGTGCAGGCCGTTCCGGGCAAGGATATTACCACCACAATTGATGCGTACCTGCAGCAGTACGGCCAGCAACTGATGAAGGGCAAGAAAGGCAGCGTGGTGGCTATAGAGCCCTCTACCGGGGAGATTCTGGCCATGGTGTCGAGCCCGGGAATAGACGTTGATGTGCTCGCCGACTTCGGGCGCCACTACGGCACCCTCTCGAAAGATAAGAACAAGCCCTTGTACAACCGCGCCGTGTCGGCATCCTATCCGCCCGGATCGGTGTTCAAGCTGGTCAACGGTCTCATAGGCCTCGAAGACGGAGTGCTCCAGCCGTGGATGCAGTATCCCTGCTACAACGGCTATGTCTATACATCCAGCGGCCGCAAGCTGGGCTGCCATACGCACCGCTCGCCCCTCAATCTCGAAGACGCTGTGATGATGTCGTGCAACGGCTATTTCTGCTACGTATTCAAGTCCATCCTCGAGAATCCCGAATACCATTCAACCGAAGAGGCCTACAGGCACTGGCGGGAGATGGTTATGAGCTTCGGTTTCGGGCGTAAACTGGGGAGCGATTTCCCCTCGGAGCTGAGCGGCAATATCCCCTCTGCCGACTTCTACAACCGCTATTACCACAAGGGTCACTGGCGCTTTCCCACCATAGTGTCGCTCTCCATCGGCCAGGGCGAAATCCTCACTACACCCCTCCAGATTGCCAATCTGGCGGCCATCATGGCTAACCGCGGTTACTATTACATTCCCCATGTAGTCAAGGCCTCGGAAGGCGTGGAGATCGATCCCATCTACTACCAGAGGCAATATACCATGGTGGATACTCTTCAGTTCCCCAAGGTGGTGGGAGGTATGTGGAAGGCCGTCAATGCCCTCGGCGAGGGAGGTACTGCCAACGTGGCTCACGTGGCGGGCCTGGATATATGCGGCAAGACCGGAACGGCGCAGAATCCGCACGGAAAAGACAATTCCGTATTTATATGTTTCGCCCCTAAAGACAATCCCAAGATAGCTGTTGCCGCCTACATCGAGAATGCAGGATTCGGCGCCAGCTGGGCCTGTCCTATAGCCTCGCTGCTGGTGGAGAAGTACCTCAGGGGCGAGATTTCCGAGAGCCGGCTTGATATGGAACGGCGAGTAATGACTACCAGACTGATACGATAATGCAGGAGGACGCACTAGACAGAGGATTGAAAAAAACGGTGGACTGGAGGCTCATCGTGGTCTATCTTGCCCTGATGCTCTTCGGCTGGATAAATATCTACGCTGCGGTGCAGTCGGGGGAGCCTTCTTCCATCTTCGACCTCAGCTGCAACAGCGGCAAACAGGCGCTGTGGATGGGGGGCGCCATAGTGCTGGCAGCCTTGGTGCTCTTTGTGATCAGTTCGTATTTCTGGGAGAGCATCAGCAATCCGGCCTATCTGGTGGTGCTGGTGCTGCTGGTACTGGTTATCTTCATGAGCCACAATGTGAAGGGCTCGCACTCCTGGTTCGAACTGGGCCCCGTCAAGTTCCAGCCTGCCGAATTGTCCAAAATTACCACGTCGCTCCTTCTGGCATCCATTATGAGCCGTCCCGGCTTCAAGATGAGCAATATACGGCATTTCATCATCGCCGCGCTCATAGTGCTTATCCCTATGCTGGTGATAGTTGCCGAGAGCGAGACAGGCTCGGCCCTGGTGTACGCCGGCTTCGTGTTCGTGCTGTACCGCGAGGGCCTGTCGGGCTGGTTCATAGGCCTCATCGGCATGGCCATCCTGCTGTTCGTGCTCACCATCAAGACCCATTGGTGGATATCGCTCATAGTGGTGGGAGTGGCGGCCTTGTATTATTTTATTCATTATCTCCGCCGCACTTCGTCGCTGCGTATGCGCCGCAGGGTGGTGCGCAACGGACTTATAGCTATGGTGGCCGGAGTGGTGCTGGTGTTCGCCGCCGACTTCTTTTTCCACCACGTGCTCAAAGACTACCAGCGTGAGAGGATCGAAGTGGTGCTCGGCATGAAAGAGGACCTTAAAGGAGTTGGCTACAACGTGCACCAGTCGCTTATCGCCATCGGCTCCGGAGGTCTGACCGGAAAGGGTTACCTGCAAGGCACGCAGACATCTTTCGGCTTTGTGCCCGAGCAGAGCACCGACTTCATCTTCTGCACGGTGGGTGAGGAATGGGGCTTCATGGGCTCACTGGCCGTGATTGTCCTTTACGGACTTATGATTTTCTGGATCGTGCAGGATTCCGAGAGGGCCAGAAGTTCCTTTACCCGTATCTACGGCTATTGCGTGGCCTCGTGCCTCTTTATGCATCTGTTTATCAATATAGGCATGACCATAGGGCTAATGCCGGTTATCGGTATCCCTTTGCCCTTCTTCAGCTATGGCGGTTCGTCGTTGTGGGCGTTTACCACTATGTTGTTCATCTTCATTGCTTTGGATAGGCAGGAAAAGAAATACTTCTAGTATGCGTACTGTTTCAAAAATCACTTTCGGGCTTGGGGCCGCTGCAGCCATTGCGGGCTGCACGCATCCGGGTCCGTCCAAACCCAACATTGTTTTTTTCTTTGCCGATGACATAGGCGCCGAGTGCTTCGGCTGCTATGGCGGAGTGGAGTATCAGACGCCGTGTATCGATTCGCTGTCGCGTGTGGGTTTGATGTACAGCAATATGAACGCCCAGCCGCTCAGTTCGCCCTCGAGGGTGCAGGTCATGACAGGCCTTTACAACGACCGTAACTATGTGGCGTTCGGCTATATGAATCAAGACGAGCATACCTTCGCGCAGCTCGCCCGCCAAGGCGGGTACCGTACCGCCATCGTGGGCAAGTGGCAGCTCGGCAGGAGCCGCGCCATGATTCCGCTCGCAGGCTTCGAGGAGTCGTTCTGCAGCCAGGTGGAGATGTATCTCGAGAGCCGAGGGGAGCGTCAGACCGACCGGTATGCCAACAGCATGTGGGACAACAATGGCAAGCGCTACGACTTTGCGATTTACGGCCCCGACGCCATGCAGGACTATGCCTTCGACTATATCGACCGTAAGGTTGATGAGGGCGAGCCGTTCCTTCTCTATTATACCGAACCGCTGGTGCACACGCCCCATACCACTACTCCCGACGACGCCTTGTGGGACGACTGCTACGAGTCGCGGTTTGCCGCAGGCGCCGATACCGCTTATTTTAAGTCCATGGTCCGCTACCTCGACAAGCAGGTGGGCGCTATGGTGCAGCACCTCAAGGACCGCGGTGTGTGGGACAATACCATCTTCATTTTCTCTACCGACAACGGTACATCCACGCGCATCCTTTCGAAGACCGCTGACGGCCACGAATGGAGGGGCGGGAAAGGAGAGCCGACCTACCTTGGGACGCACGTTCCGCTCATTATCACCTGGGGCGATAAGATAGCTCCGCGCAAGGTGGATCATCTTGCCGATCTCACCGACATCCTGCCCACTATCGCCGACATTGCCGGCGTGCAGGTGCCCTCGGACTGGAATCTGGACGGCGTGAGCCTGTATCCCGAGATTTGCGGCCGCGAGCCCTATGCCAAGCCGCTTGTGCTGGTCCATTTCAATCCTCTCTGGCCCACGACGCCCTCTCCCAAAGCGTCACGTTATGCTATGGATGACGATTATGCCTACTTCTGGGACGGCAGGATTTATAATTATCGTCTTGACCCGGAGTTTAAGGAGCCTCTTATGTGGGCTGATGCTCCGGAGCCGTTGCGGGAGAGGCTCGCGCCCCTTAAAGCCCGTGTTGACGAAATGCCTGATTTTTATCCCGACAAGCCCGGCGCGCCCAGGCGCTTCCCGTATAAGACATTCTACGATTTTGCTCCTCCCCAGAATCCGTTTTAGCTATGAAAGTTCTGTTTGTTGTCAATAATTACTATGCGTCCGGAAACGGCCTCTCCGCTTCGGCCAGACGTACCGTGACATATCTGAAAGAGGCAGGTCTTGATGTGCGTGTGCTGTCGGGCCGCAACCATGAGGCCGAAGAGCCGCAGCCCGACTATGTGCTGTCCGACTTCCGTGTTCCGGTGTTCGACACTCTGGTGCAGTCGCACGGCTACAAGTTTGCCAAGGCCGATTTTTCTATCATCAAGGAGGCTGTGCAGTGGGCCGATGTAGTGCATCTTGAGGAGCCTTTTATCATACAGATGGTTACTGCGCGCATTGCCCGCCACTATGGGGTTCCCTGCACCGCTACGTATCATCTGCATCCCGAAAATCTCTTCTGCTCCATTAACCTTGGGGGATGGAAGAGCCTGAATTACAATATGCTCCGTGCCTGGAGGGACCTTGTTTTCAATTATTGCACCGATATCCAGTGCCCCACTGCAAATGTGGTTAAGCGCCTTGAGAAGTTCGGCTTCAAGTCTCGCCTGCACCTGATTTCCAACGGCATCATTCCCGATGCCGTTGTACGGGAGAATGTACCTAAAGACCCTTCGGAGCCTTTCCTGGTGGTGTGCATCGGGCGTCTTGCGGTCGAAAAAGACCAGCCTACGCTGCTGGAGGCAATGAAGTATTCAAAGTATGCCCGCCAGATCCAGCTCTATTTTGCCGGACGCGGCCCGGAGGCCGACAGCATCAAGCAGCAGGCGCACAAGCTATACGAAGACGGGGTTTTGCAATACGATCCTATCTTCAAGTTTCACGACCGTGACGGCTTGAGGCATCTTGCGGCGCAGGCCGATTTGTACATCCACTGCGCAACTGTTGAGGTTGAGGGACTTTCTGCGCTGGAGGCCCTCCAGCAGGCCGTGGTGCCTATTATTGCCGAGGGGGAGCTGACAGCAACGTCGCAGTTTGCCCTCGACGATCGCAGCATCTTCCCGACCAAAGACCCCAAGGCGCTTGCCGACTGTATCGATTACTGGCTCGATCATCCTGCCGAGCGGGAAGAGATGGGCTGGCGCTATGCCGCCTCTACCGAAGAGTACGACATACACAAGTCCATCGATGCCTTGGTGGAGATGTTCCGCTGCGCGGCCGCTACCAGGTCTTAGCCGAGTTTTGATTTGACCAGGGCGCGTAGGGAACTGCCTTGCTTGAAGAGCGCCGAGTGCATGCCCACGGCGGCCGCACCCTGCACGTTGGAGGGGGAGTCGTCTATAAAGAGTATCTCTTCGGGTTTGTACCCGCTTGCTTCCATAGCCTTCTGAAAGATTTCGGCTCCGGGCTTGAGAAGGTGCATCTCGTATGAGAGGAAGAGGCCTTTGAAGCTGGTTTCAAACGGCATTCCGGCCCCGGCGAACAGGGGATATAGAATGCTCATTGCCAGCGGGTTATTGTTGCTGAGAACGTACAGATCGTATTTCTGGGACAGTTCGCGGATAAGGCGGACGACCTTTTGTTCGGGGGTGCCGTAAAACTGCCGGTGGCATTGGAGGATGGTCTCGGTGGTGGTGCCCGGTGCGCAGTGGAGCTTGATTTGTTCGACGAATTCGTCAAAGCCTATCGTGCCCCTTTCCGCATCTTTCATGAACCCCTGCTGGTGGCACGGATCGAGATACTCGGTGATTGTGCTGAAGCCGGCAATGTCACGGTATGCCTCTATGCAGCGCTCTGTGTAAAGGTCCACCAGGACCCCTCCCATATCAAAAAAGATTGCTTTTATCATAGATACAAAGATAAATAAAAATCGTATCTTTGCACCGTGCGTTGTGAAACGCCCCTTTTTAAAATCAGGCCTTGGTGGTGGAATGGTAGACACGAGGGACTTAGAAAGTTCTTTGAAATAGTTATTGTAAGAGACGATATTTGCAGCTTCTGTGTCCAAATTGTCATGCTCTTACAAGTAACTATAGAGGAAGAGCGCACTTGAGTGCACTCTCTGAAAAGAGAGATGTAGAATGTCGTAAATTCAAGGAAGCCTTAACAGGTAGCGCTGATGGTAATCTTGAGCCAAGCCTCCGCACAGGAGGAAGGTGCAGAGACTAGACACGACACACCTAATGGGATAGTCCCAATGGTGAAGGAATAGTCCGGACCACAAACGTTAATGGTGGCGAAAGCCATAGTGGTAAGAAAATCCCTTGGCCCGAAACGGCCGTATGGGTTCGAGTCCCATCCGAGGCACAACAAGACTTTGTAAGTTGTTGATTTTCAAACATTTTACAAGGTCTTGTTTTTTGTATCCCCCAAATTTGGTCACTTTTGGTCACCTTTTTCTTTCAGGCCAAAGAACCAAAGAGACCGATAAACAGGAATTTAGTGAGTTGCCTTTAAGTATTGCAAATCACCATACCAGTAGCTGGCAGTGCAGCCACCATCGATAAGAAAATCTGCACCGCTGATGAAACGACCGCGAGAGGACATCAGGAACTCTGCCAAATCGCCTACCTCATCAGGCGTTCCTGCACGCCGGGCTGGCATACCGGCTATCATATCAAGATAGCCCTTGGCACGAGGGCCGTGTAGCTCATCATTAGCCAATGGAGTGATGATGATGCCTGGCGAGATGCTGTTGATGGTGGCACCGCGTTTTGCCCAGCGACAGGCTTCGTAGGCCACACGGAGCACATTGCAACGCTTGGAATACTGATATGCTTTC
>CADBAY010000013.1 GCA_902792815.1 uncultured Bacteroidia bacterium | reverse complement strand
TGAGGCTAAAAGGAAAGAGCCCGGTGCAATACCGAGCTCTGTTCCAATCGAATGCCTCGTAAATAATGTTAAACCGTCCAACTTTTGGGGGTCACATCACTAAGCGCGGCCTCTTTTTTAGAAGTAAAGCTTTACGCCTCCGATGGCGTTCCCTCGCTGGCGCCGGGCGATGCCTGAGGTTTCGTACACCCAGTCGCAGGAGGCCGTAAGATAACTTCCTTGGGCGAAGAAGGCGAGGTTAATACCTTTTGCTACCCCGAATGCATATTCCGCTTCCAGGCCTGCCTGGAGGCGGTCGGCGCTGAGAATGGATAGATTGTGCGTATAGAGGTCCCTCACGGGGGCGGTTGCGCTGCGGTGCCCTTGATAGGAATATTCGCCATAAAGATTCTTTGTCACTCGCAGCCGTACGGCCACAGTAAGGCTGGAATTGCTGAAGCGGAAGCGCCTCTCGCCGATTGCCGAAAGGGAGGCGTTGCCGTACCTGAAGACAGAGTGGGGGAGTGCGTAAGTATCATCTTTCCCTTCCCACGCGGCGCCTGCTCCCCAGTGCCAGGAGTAGGCTTCGCCATCGGTAAGGTATGCGTTCCAGTCCAGCGAAGCGTCAAGCGAGCGCAGCATCACCTGGTCGATTGACATGGCGGTTATCCATTGCCCTGAACCGGTGTCCCAAAGCACCGTATGCTCGGTACCTTTGGTCTTCACGCCTTTTGCCGACAGGCGCAGGAAATGTTGCACCTTTTCACCCCAGATGGCTGATACTGAGCCGGATATGTTCTGACAGTAAGTATTGCCGTGAGGCTTTGGCTGGGTGGCACTCTCGGTGATGGCGGTTTTATCCACCGTATAGCCAAGGTCGGCAAGCAATTTCCATCCTTCGCTCCAGGAATACTGGAGGTCGCCTCCCCAGCTGTTGCAGCGGAAATACATAGTACTCAGGCCGCTGCCGCCTACCTGGTCGCCCACCCAGTTGCCAAGCCCGCGGAGAAGGAATACTTTCTGAATCTCCTGGGAGTTGCTGATGCTAGGGGTGGAACGCTCGAAAGTGTTGGTATATAACCCGTTAAGGCCCATGGTGCCAAAATCGGTAGTCCAAGCGAGCGCAGGCTTCACCGATACCGAATAATGATACGATTCGGCCCTCGGGTCTATCTGTCCGGCGGCTATACGGTCGTTGTAAATAACATGCAGGCCTGTCGAAACCCTGTCTCCCAGCGGCAGCGCTGCCTTGAACTGGAGTAAGTAGCTCTGCTTTTTCCACTGACCCTCTACCGAGTCGGCGGCGGTGTACATGAAACGCTCGTCGTACGGGTTGCCCAGGAGGGTATTGAACGATGCTCCGCTCTCGGAGGAGTTGCTGTAACTGAAGCGCCCCCAGGCGGTTATTCTGCCTATTTTCTTGAGCCCTTGGGTATCGAATGTCAGTTCTCCCTCTCTTTTGGGGCTTTGCTTCAGGCGGTAATACCCACGTTCATAAGAAAAGTCGGCATCGAGGAGGTTGAATTCGGCGGGAGCATCGAAAGAAAGGCCTGCGGCATTTTCGGACCCCATCCAGAGTGCGCCGCCCTCATTGAGAACGCTCCAGGCTTTGTCGTGGAGCTCCTGCGCCGCCACGTTGATGCAGAGGGGGGCTGTCAGAAGCAGTGACAGTATTAATCTGTAGGTTCTCATTGCGCGGTAGTCCAGTTACTCCACCCGGGCCTTTTTGCTCCGTCACGGCGAATCCGGGGTGAATCGCTGACGGTGAAATCCTCGGTGGTATTGTTAGTATCTTGCAGTATTATGCTGCCGTTCTCGCGTTTTCCGGAAATCTTGCGGACTACGCTCTGGTTGCCTCCTGTGGTGGCGCACTTGATCCAGCCGGCGTCGAGCTCGCTCTCGAGGCGTTTGTCGTCGGGATTCTCGCTTTTGAGCAGGTCGATGGCGTCCAGGACGTCTGTTTTAAGCACCTCCAGACCGTAATTGTTGGCATGGTTGGACTCCAGGTACTCTCCGTCTTTCCGGAGGGGGACGGAGGGGTAGAACAGGGCCCAGGCTCCGTCGGTGAATTTGCCGAGCTGATTGCCCAGGCCGCTTTCCTTGATGGTGCACACCAGAGCCATGTTGACGGCGTTGGCATCAGGCTGTCCGCCCCTTTCCTTGTACCTGTCGCAGATGGTCTCGAACTCGGCTGTCGACAGGTCGAGGGTCTCTGCGGTCTGCGAATGGTCGATAGCGGAAGCGGCAATTATGAAGGACTCCCCGGGAGCTATGGGGTAGTCGGTTCCGCTGCCGGGAATCTGCCAGACATAGGTACCCATGAACACATAGTCGGAGGCATTGGGCAGTTTGTCGGAGAAGTCGTAAACTTTGTGGCTCAGGACGTCGCCCAGGCATATTCCGTCGGCATACACCGTCTGGTCGGAATTGTTATAGACCTCGAAATAAGTGTCTTTGAGGTAGCGCGCCGAGGCTGAGTTTTTGACCATGCTGGCGTTGTAGTGGATCTCTTTGAAAACCAGCGCGGAAGACTCGGAAGCAGATACTTTTATGAGTGTCGGGCCGGTTTCGTATGGACTGATCTTTACGGCGTTTGCGGTGCCTATATAGTTGAATGCGCGCCCGCCCATGGTCCCGTGGGCCTGTACGGTAATGTTGTAGATACCCTGTACCAGGTTGAAAGTCTGCGGGGAGAGGGCGTCAAAGACCATCTCCTCCACGGCCTCGGTGCCTATGTTGCTGACGGTGATCTTGTAACTGTCGGGCCTGGGGACGTCCCCGAGGGCCGACTCGTCAATGCTCGGACACCATTCGACAAGCGAGGGCAGCCTGGTCTCTTCACAGGAGAGGACCAGCCACAGCGCCAGAAGAGAGTAGAGTATCCTTTTCATATCTTGAGCTTAATTTCAAAACCAAAGTACATGGGATTGTTCAGCTCAGTGAAACTGCCCTTGGATATTTCCGAAGGATCCAGAGGCCTGGAGTTGAACAAGTTGTTCACGTAGAAGGAAGCCGTCATGAACTTGCGGATTTCCTTGGTTACGTTGAGGTTGAACACAACCGTAGGGATAGTGCGGCTGACAATGAAGCGGGACTCCGACAGCTGCCCTATCATGTATTTGTAAGCGGGATCGGCAGCCATCTGGGAGGTGAAGTCGTACACCTTGCCGTCTTCCACCGATATGTAGCGCTGGGGCGCTTCGTCGTTATGATACTCGCTCCAGTTGCGCGTAAAGACGTTGAACTGTGTGGTTAGCGTCACTACGAAGCCTATTGACGGAATATTGTGGGTGGTACGGAGGGTGGTGAGGAACTTCTCGTAATGATACTTTCTCACACCGGGGTCGTAGATGGCCACGTTGCTGTTTACGTAACTGCCTTCCTTGAGATTGAGGGATAGCGTCTCGCCGGAGTTGGAAGATACTGAATGCATCCACGCACCGTTAAGGAAGAACGACGTTCGGATGGCGCTGAAGCGGCCCAGGTCGAGTTCATACTCAAGGCCGTAGTGATGTTCCATGGCATTGTTGGCCGGCCGGTACCAGCCGAAGAAACGGTGTGTGTCGGCATCCGGCACGAACAGCGGGGAACCGTCGGGGTTGTGCCCTCCTATGTTCCAGGTCTTGTACGGAACCCAGGCAAATGACTCCCGGCTGCGGGCGAAAGAATAACCGTTCTTCATCAGTTCATCATACCAGGTCACCCCGAGGCGGTAGCGGTCGGCAATCTTGAGGTCGAAGCCTATTTCGGCCTTCCTGTTGCGGGCTATCTCCAGGTCGGGATTGACGGCTCTGAAGATGCGCGTGGTGGCCATGACGGTTCGGTCGGCTTCCGACGGTGCCTGGCTGGTGTTGATGTTCACCTGGTCGTAATAAGCGTCGGTAGGGTAGAGGTAAGCCGATGTGGGGGCTTTGGCAGTTATTCCCCAGCCGCCGCGCAGAGTCCAGATGTCGGGAATGATATCCAGCGATGCATTGATACGGGGCCCCAGGGCCGTCAGGGAGTTGACTATATCGAGGCGCACTCCGGCGCTGAGATTGAAATTGCGCTTAAGTACTTTGGTCCTGAAGCTGCTTTCGGCGAACAGTCCGGTCTGGTTGACGAAAGGGATATCGTTCAAAGGTCTCTCGCGGTAGCCCGACTCGGTATTGCTGCGGTTAGGCGGCAGGCCCTCGGTAAACACCAGGCCACGGCCAAGGTTGCCTTCCGACTTGAAGTCTCCGCCCACGATGATCTTCTCGCTGGTGTCGCCCCATTGCTTGAAAAGGTTGAGGTAAGCTTTGGCAAAAGTGCTGAGCTCTTTTCCGTAGAAGTCGTAATGGCAGAAGTAGGAGTAAGGAGTCATGATGGCGTAGGCGTATGGCGAACCGCCGAAAGCGGTAAGCTCGTTTCCTTCGGCGTCGAAAATATGCTTGCCAACGGCGTCTGCCACCGTGGTCCCGTCAGTCATGTTGGTGGTGAATACCGCTATGGCGTTGATGTTGTCTTGCTCGTGGAAAGACTCCTTGTAGGTGTAGCTATTGGACAAATCGTAGCGCAGGGTCTTGAGCCAGCCGCGGTTGATGTTCCAGGTGCCGTTGGTATTTATGCGCCATCCAAGCGACGTACCTCCGGATGCCAGATTTGTACGGAGGTCGTCGGGGTTCTTGTCCCTGGTGTCTTTGCCGAGGCGCAGGTCCAGGGCGGTGGAAGTGTTGAGGCTGCCGAATCGTTTGGACCACAGGCCCTTGAGGTTGAGCCTCTGATAGTGTGCATACGATTCGGTTGTCTTGGCGTTGCTGTAGGCGTAGTCGCCCGAGACGTGCAGGTCGCCAGCTTTCTCGCTGATTTTGAAACCCTTGGATACGGCTACCTGGTATATCTTCGGGTCGGCTTTCAGGCGTACGGTAAGGGGCTCTGCTCCGGCCTTCGAGTTAATGATAACCGCTCCGGCTGTCAGGTCGCCGTACTGTACGGAAGGGATACCCCGGATCACTTCAACCGACTCGATGTTGTCTGTCGAGAGCTGGCGTACGTCAATGCCTCCGCCCGGAGTCGCTCCTCCGGATGATACGGAGGTGCCGGCAATAGCGGAGGATACACCGTTCATGGTTGCGGTGATGCCTTCCATGTTGGCGTTGTTGGACATTGGCGCGCCATCCACTATGATGGCGGTCCCGAGGCTGTTCATGTCGCTCCCGTTAACCGAGCGCAGGCCTATGCTGTGCGCCGAGCTCAGGTCGGGATTGGTGATTGAGGCGCCGGGCAGCAACTGCATAATGTCGCGCAGCGAACTGGTCTGGCTGTGGTCGATGGCCTGGCGGGAGATAAGTGAAGCGGTAGATTCTCCGGCTTTTGACGCTTCTGCAACCACGTGCACCTCTTCCAGCCTGAAGGAACTCAGGGTGAGGACGAAGTCGCGGTGAACCTCGCCCCGTATGGTCAGGGTGGTGTCGATAGTCTCGTATCCGATGAGTTGTATGTTGATTTGATACGAACCGGGGTCGAGCCCTCCCAGCCGGTATGAGCCCTGCTCGTCGGTAGTAGTATAGACTCCGGCGGGCTTAAGCAGAATAACGGCATAATCCACAGGAATGCTGACCCCGTTTTCAATCGTGGTCACCCGCCCCTGGATGGACGCTTTTTGCTGCGCCTGCGCTCCTATGGACGCCAGCAGCAGCAACGCCGTCAGTATGGCTGTTCTACTTGGTGTGCGCATTGTCTTCAAGTCTTCTGAGGGTGCGGTAAATCTCGTCGGCGAGGGCGCTGTCGGTGACCTTGACCGCTTTCAGCCGTGCATAAATCTCCTGACGGCGGAACGAGTGGGTGTACCATCCAAGGGCTTCGGCGGCCTTGAGGCGGAGGTCCTGAGGCGAATTTTCGTCGCTTACAATGGCAATCATAGGGTCGATTGCTGCGGGGATGCAGGCGTTGCGCTGATGGCTGACGGTAAACGCCCGGTCTTTCTCGCTGCCTTCTCCCTTGGCAAGTGCCGACAGGTCGGCATCGCTGCTGCGGATGCTGTTGCATATCCTTTTGACACCGGCTTCGAAATCCTCGGCTGTGGGCCAAATGCCGTCCCAGGCGGCGCGAAGGGCCTTTTCGACACTCTCGGCCGGATAGAGCGAGAATGCATTGAGCAGGTGATAGCGCACCCGCGATCCTTCCTGCGGGTCAAGATAATGCCCCGCAATGGCCTCCAGCATATCGGGAGCACCGTAGTTCTCGGCGTAACTGGCAGCCATGCGGCGCAGCATCTCGTAGGGGTCGTCAAGGCCCTTGCGCAGCGCCTGGTCTATGATGCTGATGTCGGAAGCCTCGCGCATTATATAGTAAAATGCTTCCAGTCGCACGTTCATTGACGGATCGCTTGAGAGAATCTGCAGGCACTTCTCGGGGCTGTAGCGTCCGTCGTGGATGGCTTTGCCGCGCTGTGAGTCGGGACTTTTGGTCTTGGACGGGGCGAAACTGTAGGTTGGATCGCCGAAGAGGTGCGATTCGAGCGTCATATAATTGCGCGCCCATTCACCTACGCAGACACCGGAGCCCAGCAGGCCGGCAAGTTCGTTCTTCCAGTGGTCCTGGATGATGTTTACCGAGTTGGCCGTGACTGCCAGGGTGCGGCTGCCGTGTGCGAAGGCATAGCGCGATGCCACATAGTCGTCGTGGAGGAAGGCTCCGTTGAAGCAGGCATCGAGAAGGATCACCTTGGCTCCGGGCTTATAGCCGTCAAGGTCTTCGAGCGTAATGTCAACCGAAGCGGCGCGCACCGAGTCGGCGCGGCTTACTTCGGCATCGTCCCATCCTTCCAGCCAGGAGGCGGGCACATCGAATGACTGGCAAAGTTCGGCAGCAGTGGATTCTATGTCCTTGGAGCGGCGCATGCGTGCGCGCAGGGCCGACTTTACATTGTTGATATGCTCGCCGGTCATATAGGTATAAGGCTCCTTGCTGATGTACTGGGCATCCACCGCGCCGTGGCTGTGGATGTGCGCAAAATCGACGGCAGGGTCGGCAAGCGTGGCCATAAGGCGGGTGCGTGTGAAGCGGTCTTCATCGAAATTGAGGAAGCGGACCCTGCCTTGCGGCTCTTTGAGAGCAAATTGCTCGTAGAAAGCTCTTTCTTCATCGATGCGTGCGTTGAAGCTCTCGGAGCTGTTGCCGTGACCTCCGAAATGGAACACCTCGTCAAGGGGCTCCCTGCTCTTTTTGGCCTCGGCGGCCTTGTCGAGGAACTCGCCCACAAGGTCGGCGAAACTGTGCTCCGGATCGGCCTTGGAAGGCTTTATGCGGGCGGTATAGATATCGCACCTCACTCTCTGCGCCCCTTGGGGCGAGAGGTTGTAGTAGTACAGCTGGCCGTCACGGCTGATAAAGTCGAAACGTAGCGAGAAGCAATCGTAGAAGCGGTCGGAAGGCACGGATGAGCGCTTGATGGGCATGGAGGGGTTCATTTTGAACGCAGTACACAGGTGATGCGCGCGGCGTATCATCGGAACCGGTATGTCTCCCACGAGCACGGCTCCTTCAAGCCCCTTGGTGCGGTGCAGCAGCTGCAGGGTGTCCCTCAGGCGCTCCGGAGTCCAGTCGGCGACAAGTATCAGTACATTCTTCCGGTCATATTGCTTGATGGCGTCGGCATAGCGTTGGACCGAGGTCTCCGTCTGGGCGTAGGTGGCGGAGTCTATTACAACTGCAACCGCCGTCTTGCAACGAGCCTGAAGCGTAACGGCGGTAAACAGTATGGAGAGAATTATCAGTAGTCTTTTCATTGCTCGATAGCCGGACGTATGGGGTAAACGTACTGGCGGTTGCTGCCGTAAGTCGTATTGACTGCACCCTTGTTGTAGCAGGTCATGCTGAAGCCGGAAGTGCCGTTATTGGCGTTGCCGGACCAATACGAGAAGCCGGTACCTACGTTCCGCAGCGATGCGTGCACTTTGCTGGAGGTGAGGTTGGTGGTGGACATCGATCCGGTAGCGGGGTAGAAGGTAGTGCTCCCGCCTTGATTGGGAGCGGTGTAGAACAGCAATCCGTTGTTGAACTCTCCTTGCACATTGTCTTTGCTGAATGCGCTCCAGGCTCCGATAGGTGGCAGGGAGCATCCCACCGGGCAGGGGTCATAGACGCTCTTGACTATCGGGAGGGCATTCTCTTCGGAGGCGCTGCTGGAGGAGAATACTGCCTGGGTGGCGTTCCATATATTGGCGTAAATACCGTCGCCGCCTGAAGAGAGGTTGTAGTGGGTGGGATGGTTGATATAAGCGGCTATGTTATTGCCGAGCACTGCCGCGCGGGTGCCCACGGTATCACGCATCTCGCTGGTGTACCATACTTTCTTGGTGGCGTCGACCGAAACGTCGCAAGGCACACCGTCGCTTGCCGGGAACGGGTCTTTGCGCCCCCACTGGTAGAAAGGACAATATCCTATGACGTTCTCGGAAAGAGTGCCTGCAAGCTGCTCGAGCGTAAACTCTATCACTTTGCCGCTGCTCTTTTCGGTGATGCGCACTCCTGTCCTGTGACCTGCGTAAGAAATGGCTTCCTGGAAAGGCGTTACCCAGCCCACGTTGACGGGGCTGAACTTGTAGCTTTTGTTTGCCTTGTTGGTTACGGTGACGGGTGCCAGCTCTTCTGCCGTGGCGCCGCATACCCAAATATGCCAGCTCCATACAACCTGACCGTCAGAATCGAGAGCGCTTATGAGCGCGTTGCCCTCGCGGATGGTGGGTGCGGGAACTTCGAAGCAAATGATGTCGTTCTTGCTGCCGGAGCCCTTGAGCTTGACCCTCTGGACGAGCCCGATCGCATCCTGCCACTCGAGCCGGGCGCTTACCGCCTTTGCCCCGGAGCCGTTGATATAAGGCTCCGTGATGCCCTTGCCGTCAGCTCCTACGAATGGAGAAAGGCAAGACTTGGACCCCGACGGGGGAGCGTAGGCCGTTTTGTTGTCGGCACCGCCCTTGATGGCATTGCCGTACACCAGAGGGAATGAGTACCAGCCTGGAGTCGTTACCACATAACAGTTGGCGGTATTGACGCCGCTCAGCGACGCTCCCATCAGAGTGTTGTTGTCGGTAGAGAGGTCGATGGGTTCATCCATGGTGCCCCTTATGCGCATACTGCGCAGGCGGCTGACATTGGCATTCAGACCACCGCTTTCTTCGGTGGGCAGCAGCTCGATGACACCGCTTCCGGCGCCGATGCCTGTCCTGAGTCTCGAAGGAGCCTCGGAGACAGGGGATGAAGAACCGTCAAGGAAGTATTGCACATCTACGGAACCGCTGCTCTTCAGGTTGTAAGAGAGCGAGTTGATGCCGGAATAAGAATACACGAAGTGCTTATCCGCTCCAGGATAAATGACGCCGGAGTCCTGTCCGTCGTTGTACTCGAAGCAGAAGGAGCCGTCTGCGGGAACCAGGCTCAGGGCAAGAGCTCCGGTGCGTACGCGGCTGCAGCGTTTGGCGGCAACGGGTTTGCCGGTGCTCTTCTCGGCGCTTCCGCCGGGGCCGCTCAAAGTGACGGTTACACCCTTCTTGAACTCCTGGGGAGCGATGGCGAGGTAGTAAACACCCTTTTGGAGGATGGCCCCTCCGTCGGAGATGCTGACTTCTTTAATGCCGTCCACTATGGTGGGATCGGGCTGCGACTCCGCCGATGTAGATGCGGTCATTCGCAGCGACCCGGCTATAAGCTCGCCGTTGTTGCCCCGGAACGATATCTTGTCCACTCCGTCGGTCTGGAGGTCGATTTCGACCAGGCTCACGCAGGGGCGGAACACGAATTCCTTGGTCTTGCTTGCGGCGACGGCCACGATATTGCTGAACTGGCCGGGGATGGCTTTCTGTTCTGCGGGCAGTACAGTGGTGATGGAACCTGTGGAATTGGTGGCGCTGTCGTTGAACGGATACAGTGCATAGTACGTGCTTATGGCCGGTAGAGCATCTCCTTCAAGCCAGGTTGAAGTACCTGTGACCGTTGCGGTAAAAGGATACTTGTCGTTCTTGTTGAAAATGCATACTACATCCTTGCCTTTTTCCCAACAAATTGTATAACCGTCGGAAAGGCAGGCCCTGGTAGCCTCGGCCGGGCTTATTCCGGGTGTGCCAGGGAAAGACTCGGTGCCGGTAACTTCAAAGCGGACGCGCCCCTGCTGGGGAAGGGTCTCGAAACCTTCTTTGGCGCAAGAGACAATAGCAGCGGCTGTTGCAAGCAGAAAGAATAATGACTTTTTCATACAGCTGTCCTCCTACCACTCCCAATTAATGTTTTCAGATTCGGTGAAATCTTCCGACGAGGTGCTGGTCAGGCTCTCGCAGATGATCAGGACGGGGCTGTACTCCGCAGCCTCGGCGTACGGTTTGATGTACTGTCTCATATTTTAATCTCAAAATAATACTTCGTTACCCAGTATTCGAAAAGAGGATCGATGATGTGTGGGACGTCCTCTTCGTCGAAGGTCAAGATTTCTTTTTTGCAGAGCGCGTCTTTGAGGCGCCTTACATTTGCCGACGAGTTGAGGCCGTAGCGGTGAATGACTTCGGCACTGCTGAATTTGCTGTGCCCGTCAATCACGGCGCGGAGCAAGCTGACCTGGAAAGTGGTAAGGTCGCTCATCGTGGCCTTGAAGCGCGGCTCATGGATGGAGAGCAGCTGCGAGAGCGCCTCAAGCAGCACCGGCTCTGTCATATAACCCTTGGAGAGGGAGTCGCAGATGGCGGCGAAGGTGTTGATGTAGAATGCGTTGCTCTTGAACAACTGGCATGCTCCGAGCATAAGTGCCCTGTCCACGACCTTCCCGCTCGACAGGAAGCCCCTGTTGACCGATTCCGCAATGTCTTTGGCGTCTATGGTGCCAAGGGCCACTCTTTCCACCTGGCGGTAAAAGTATTTGTGATGCTCGAAAATCTCTTTCATGGCATTGACCTGCGAGCCGTACAGGATGTAGCAGGCAGCTGCCCGGTCCTCCGGTGTGCGGGCCTTGAAAACCTCCTGCAGCAGGCGGCAGAGACGGTCGCCGTCTTCGGTGAGCATTACGTTCTGGAAGTCGTCGATGCACACATACAGTCTGCGGCCGTCCGAGCGGGCTAGGCGGTAGGGGAGGCTCAGAAGGGAGCGGATGTCCTCTTCGTTTATGTCCCAGTTGAGCGAAATGATGTTGCCGGTGTCCTGGTAAGCTGTCTGGTCGAATATGAAATGGGTGCCCTGGAAGTGAGTTGCCACGAGGCGGTCGTATTCATCGGGCGTAGTGCCGTAGAGCTTTATTATCGAAGAACCCAGATGAATGCAGAAATCGTTGACGGTCCGGATGTTAAGGAGCGAGAGCGATGCGATGCGGAACTGCTGGGTCGAAAGCTTCATGTCGAAGAACACTTGCTGCAGCAGCGAATCTTTGCCGGCTTTCGGGGGCTCGTACATCACCACATTCTCGCCTTCACGTAACAAATTGCCCAGGATTGCTGTCTCGGCCTTGCGCCCTATGAAGTGGCGTCCGGTGACGGGTTTATTGTAAATAAAAGGAGTATCCATTATAAAACAACTATGTTTCACAAATATGATTAAGATTTTTCTAAAAAGCAAGTGTTGGAAAATCAATAATAATTACTATCTTTGCGGTCCATTTTATGACCGATGAGCCCGATAAGATCTGCCGCTTCGCAGACGCTCACGGCCCAAACATTTAAAAGAATTGTTTGATGTACGCAATCGTAGACATTGCAGGCCAGCAGTTTAAAGTAGAGGCTGGCAACGAAATCTTTGTGCAGAGGCTTGCCGATGCCAAGGGTGCTGATGTAGAGTTCGACAAGGTACTCCTCGTCGCCGACGGAGAGGCCGTCAAGGTCGGAACTCCTTATGTAGAGGGAGCCATTGTTAAGGCTACCGTTCTGGATGACGACGCCAAGGCCGACAAGGTCCTCGTGTTCAAGAAGATCCGTCGCAAGGGCTTCCAGAAGCTCAACGGTCATCGTCAGAAACTTACCAAGATCAAAATCAACGCAATCGCTTAAGAATTATGGCACACAAGAAAGGTCAATCCAGTTCAAAGAACGGACGTGAATCACAAAGCAAACGCTTGGGTCTCAAGAAATTCGGCGGCGAGGTCGTAAAGGCCGGCAACATTATCGTACGCCAGAGGGGTACGGTCCACAATCCCGATGTCAATGTGGGCATGGGTAAGGATCACACTCTTTATGCGCTTATCGACGGCACAGTGAAGTTCTCCCGCAAGAGAGGAGACAAGTCCTACGTGTCTGTGCTCCCTTTTGAGAACTGATCTCGAAGGTTTTATGTAGATCAATGACTTGCACTTCGGGATCGGGGTAGCGGGTCATTTTTTTTTAATTTGAATACTTATGTTGACGCTCAAGATGCTCCGTGACGATCCGAAAGGGATCGTGGAGAAACTTAAAATCAAGAACTTCGACGCGCAGCCCATAGTGGACAAGGTGCTTGAACTGGACACGCGCCGCCGTAATTTCCAGACTGAGGCCGATGCTCTTCTGGCTACCCAGAAGCAGAAGGCCGCCGAAATAGGCGCCCTTATGAAGCAGGGTCTCAAAGACCAGGCGGAGAAGGCCAAGGAGGCCGTCGCCGTGCTTAAGGCACGTTCTGCCGAACTCCTGACCAAGATGGATGAGGCCGCTTCCGAGATGGAACGCAACCTGGTGCTTATGCCCAATGTCCCTTGCTCTCTTGTCAAGCCGGGCGCAGGCGCCGAAGACAACGAGGTGGTCAAGATGGGCGGCCCCGAGGTAAAGCTCCCCGAGGGGGCACTGCCTCACTGGGAACTCGCCAAGAAGTACGATATCATCGACTTTGACCTGGGCGTCAAGATTACCGGAGCCGGTTTCCCTGTCTATAAGGGCAAGGGAGCCAAGCTCCAGAGGGCTCTTATCAATTTCTTCCTCGACTGCAACACGGCAGCGGGATACAAAGAGGTTGAGCCTCCCGTAATGGTCAACAGTGACTCGGGCTTCGGCACCGGCCAGCTGCCCGACAAAGAGGGCCAGATGTACCATGCCGAGGTGGACGATTTTTATATGGTTCCTACCGCCGAGGTGCCTGTGACCAATATTTTCAGGGATGTTATCCTCACCGCGGACCAGATCCCCCAGCGCCTTACCGCCTACACGCCTTGCTTCCGCAGGGAGGCCGGCTCGTACGGCAAGGACGTCAGGGGCCTGAACCGCCTGCATCAATTCGACAAGGTGGAGATAGTGCGTGTGGAGAAGCCGGAAGACAGCTATCGCGCCCTTGACGAGATGGTCGCCCACGTGGAAAGCATAGTCAACAAGCTCGGGCTCAAGTACCGCATCCTGCGCCTCTGCGGAGGAGATATGTCCTTCACGTCCGCCATCACTTACGACTTCGAGCTTTGGAGCGCGGCTCAGGGCCGCTGGCTCGAGATAAGTTCGGTCAGCAACTTCGAGACTTACCAGTCCAACCGTCTGCATTGCCGCTACCGCGACGAGAACGGCAAGACTCAGCTCGCCCACACTCTGAACGGCAGCTCGCTTGCACTTCCGAGGGTGGTTGCCGCCCTTCTGGAGGACAACCAGACGCCGGACGGAATAGTCATTCCCGAAATCCTGCGTCCTTACACCGGCTTTGATGTAATTGACTAAGAGCAGCACCATACTAGGTATCGATCCCGGAACCAATCTTCTTGGTTTCGGGATTGTGCGTGTGGATGCGGCAGGTAAACCGCATTATGTGGATATGGGCGTGCTTGACCTGCGCCGGGTTGACGACCTGTATGAGAAACTGCACATCATTTTCGACAAGGTGTGCGCTTTGTGCGACCTTCACCACCCCGACGACCTGGCCATAGAATCGCCTTTCTACGGGCGCAACGCCCAGGTGATCTTTAAGCTCGGGCGGGCCCAGGGGGCAGCGATGGCTGCGGCCCTGACGCGGGGCGCCAAGGTTTATGAATATGCTCCGCGAAAGGCGAAGCAGGCCATTTGCGGTAACGGGGCGGCGAGCAAGGAACAAGTGGCCCTTATGGTCGAAAAGACTCTCGGAATCGATATCGACCCCAAGCACCTCGACGCCACCGATGCGCTCGCCATAGCGATGTGCCACTTCTACCAGATGACAAGTCCATTGGTAGGCAAGGGCTCCGGCGGCTCCTGGGAGAAATTTATTGCCGCCAATCCCGACAGGGTGAAGTGATTAAACTTTAAAGAACCTTTTGCGTCTAACCGAAGGTTATGAAATTGTTGAACAGAATATTGTGCCTTGTTGGAGCCCTGCTCCTCGGCACCGGCCTGTATGCCCAGAACCGCCTGACTGCGGTACTCTCCGACGAAACCAGCGGCGAACCTGTAGGATTCGCCACCGTTTCTTTGACCAAAGAAGGTGCCTCCAAGCCCGCAAAATATGTCCTCAGCGAGGCTGACGGCAAGGTTGAGATTACCGGCATACGTGCCGGCAACTACACTTTCAAGGCTGAGTTGCTGGGTTATCAGCCATTCGAGAAGCAGATCAAGATTCCCGATGTGAGCGACATGGGAGAGATCAAGATGAAACTCGACCAGCAGCAGCTCGACGCGGCGTCGGTGTCGGCGGTGGGTAACCCCATCATCATCAAGAAAGATACAATCGAGTACAATGCTACTTCTTTCAAGACGACCGACAGCGACGTGCTGGAAGACCTTCTCAAGAAGCTCCCCGGCATTGAAGTGAGCGAAGACGGTTCCATAACCCACAACGGCCAGACTATCACCAAGATAACCATCGACGGCAAGACCTTCTTCCTGAACGATCCCCAGCTGGCCTCCAAGAACATTCCCGCCAAGATCATCAACAAGCTCAAGGTTATCCAGAAGAAATCGGAGCAAGCCGAATTTACCGGCATCGACGACGGTGAAGAAGAGCAGGTCATCGACCTGAGCATCAAGCCCGGCATGATGAAGGGCGCCATCGGCAACATTATGGCCGGAGGCGGCCACGACGTCCCTTCTACCGACGTGGAAGGCGACTGGCGTTTCCAGACCGCGGCTTTCGTAGGTAAGTTTACCGACAAGACGCAGCTTTCGTTGATTGCTAACGGCAACAATACCAACAACCGTGGCTTCAACGACCTGGCCGGTTCTATGATGGGCAGCATGCGCGGCGGCGGAATGGGCGGCCCCGGCGGGGGCGGTTTCGGCGGCGGCCGTGGCGGCAACTGGAACGACAACGGTATCACAACCTCCTGGATGGGAGGAGTCAACGGTGCATGGACTCTGTTTGACGGCAAGATGGAACTGGGAGGCAATTACCTTTACAACCAGGCCGACAAATACGTTGAGGAAGAAAGCGCCAAGACCACCTACCTGCAGGACCACAATATGCTCTATAACACTCTGGGAACCAACGACACCCGCACCTGGGGCCACAGAGTTGGCATGCGCCTGTACCATAAGTTCTCGAAGAATACGTCCATACTGTTTGAGCCCCAGCTGAATTTCGGCGGCGGAAACTACAATCAGGCAAGTACGTACAATACCGACTACGATTATCTGCAGGGCGCTCCTCTGACCAAGATCAACGAAGGTTCTTCGGCAAACCTGGGCGACAACCGCAATCTGAGCACCAGAGGTTTCTTATTGCTGCGCCAGAGGCTGGGAATCCCCGGAAGGACCCTTACCGCAATGGTCAACTATAGTTTCTCCAACAACGAACTGGACAGCCGTAACACATCGACGGTTTATTCCGGAGGCTATTCCGGCGGCACTTGGGGAGACGTCCAGAACCAGGACCAGCGTATCGACCAGGACAGCCGCAGCACCAGTATATTCGGCCGAGTTACCTACACCGAGCCTCTCGGCAACAATTTCTATGTGGAGGCTAATTATGCATATCACTGGTCCAATTCTTCGTCAATCAAGGATACCTATGATATGCTGAACGAGGGGGTCAAGGATGAGTTCTACTCCAGCCGTGTGATCAACTCCAACAAGATGCATAATATCGGCGCCAACGCATTGTATCAGACCGAGAAGATGCGCGCCCAGCTGGGCTTGTCGGCAAGGCGCGTTCGCACGCACAACGAGACTACGCGCGCCGGAAAGACCCTCGAACCGTACGACGATACCCGCTGGCGTTTCGCTCCCCAGGGTATGCTTTGGTGGGAGATGGGCGAAAATGCCAATATGCGTATTTTCTACCGCGGCTCATCCGAGCAGCCCAGCGTGTCGCAGTTGATTCCCGTTCCGGACAATACCGACCCTCTGAACATTGGCTTCGGTAATCCCTATCTGGCTCCTTATTTCAGCCATAGCCTCAGGGGTGACTACCGTTACTCCAACCGCAAGCGCTTCTCGTCGGTGAACGTGCGCTTTGACGGAAGTTACGTTCAGGATCCCATAGTTAAAGCCATTTGGTACGGCCCCAACGGCGCCCAGTACTCCATGCCTTTCAACGGGCCCTCGTCGTTCAACGCCAACGTCAACATGTTTGCCAACATCCCTCTCGGGCAGTCCAATTTCTCCATCAGCAATATGTCTCGCGTCGGTTACAACAAGTCTTCCGCATATGTGGGAGGCAATGACGTGTCGAGCAAGATTGACAATTACTACGATGCGGCCAAGGGGGATATGGACTATGACGGATTCCTGAAGGCGTACGCCGATAATGAATTCAAGTTTGACGAGAATACTACCCGCACATTGAGCGCGACCGAGCGCTTGAGGGTAACTTACCGCACCGACGACCTTGAGCTGTCGCTCAGCGGACGTACCCGTATGAACAAGAGCTGGTACACCATTGCCAAGGAGGCCGACAATACCATGACTTTCAACAATCAGGTAAGGGCCACCGTCAACTGGACCTGGGACGCTCCCGGTATAACTCTTAAGTCGGACTTCAATTTCAATTGGTACAACGGTTATTCGAGCGCCCTTAACTATGCTCCCGAGTATATCCTGAACGCCGAGATCCAGAAACTGCTTTTCAAGAAAAGAGTTACCCTTGCCCTCAAGGGCTACGACATACTCGGCCAGGCCAAGAACCTCAGCGTTTCCGACAACTCCAACTATCACAGCGAAGTTATCAACAATACTTTGGGACGCTACATAATTCTCTCACTCACATGGCGTTTCGGCACATTTGACCGCAACAATATGCGCGGTCCGGGAGGCAGAGGCCCCGGAGGATTCGGTGGCCCCGGTGGCCCCGGCGGCCGCGGTCCCAGATAGTAAATTGCAATTAAATGGACGCACTCTATTGTGTGTCCATTTTTTTTGTATATTTGCCCATATGCAAGCCGGATTAATAACACGGATCAAAGCTTCTGACCGAACTGCCTTTGATGAACTTTGCCGCGAGCGTTATGTGCCTCTCATTTCGTATGCGAGGCTGTTCCTCTCCGGCCTTGACTCATCGTGGGCTGAAGATGTGGTGCAGGATGTTCTGTTCGGAGTTTGGCAGAATCGCCGCCGCCTGCGCGACAACGACGCCGAGCTCCATGCGTACCTGCTCAGGTCGGTGTACAACCGTTGCGTCAATTACCTCAGGCGTGCCCGGCGTCTTCAGATGTTCAACAACGAATACGAAGAAAAGATGCTCTCGGTGCTGGGAGACTGCTGGTCGCCTGACCGCAACCCTGTTATTGCCAGCGTATTCAATGCCGACCTGCGGGATATCATCGCCGAGGCCGTCGGCAAGCTTTCGCCTCGCTGCCGCGAAGTATTCACGCTCAGTTATATAGAGAGTCTTTCCAACAAAGAGATCAGCGAGCGTCTGGGCATTTCGCTCAGTACCGTTGAGAATCATATGTACCTGGCTCTCAAACAGCTACGGATGAGTTTGTCCGGAGTATAATTTTTCGTATTTCTCACTAGGTGTTTTTGTCTTTTGGCTTGTATATATAATGTATGCAAGATGAAATCGTAGATATAATAATCAAATATCTTCGCCATAGCGTGACGGAAGATGAAAGGGCACGTTTGCTCCAATGGCTGAAGCAGTCAGAAGAAAACAAGCGCTTTTATTCGTTGTTCGTTGCCAATTGTTCTCTCCATAATACCATATCTTCGGACAATCTGAACCGTGACCGCGAGTCGATGGTCGCACGCCTGAATGCGCGTATCGATGCTGCTGCGCCGCGCCGTAGCTTCCGTCCTCTGTACCTTGCCTTTGCTTCAGTTGCTGCGGCGGCTCTTGCTCTGTTGCTGGTCTTCCATCCTTTCCGCCGTCCCGAGGCGGTGCCGGAAGATCCTATGGAGCAATTGCTCAACAGCACGGCCGAGACCATCCATTTTGCGCTTGATGACGGAACCAGGGTATATCTGAGTCCGGGGTCGAGCCTGAGCTACAATGTGGCCACACTTACCGGCCGCAGGGAAGCAGTGTTGAATGGTGATGCATATTTTGACGTGGCACATGATGAGAACCGTCCTTTTACTGTAAGGACAGAAAATATTGGCGTGAGGGTGCTTGGAACGGCTTTTTCCGTTTCTTCATCGCCCGATCTTTCACAGGTGGTGCTGGAGCGCGGAGCGGTGCGCCTGCTCTCGCCGGAAGGCGCTTCCATGGTGACCCTCAGCCCCAACCAGAAGGCTACGTTCAAGTCAATCTCGGGCGATGTGCGGGTTGAACCGGTATATGCTACCGCCTTCGTTACCGACAAATATAAGCTGATGTCCATATCGGACGCTACTATCAAAGAGATAACCGCCAAGCTTTCATCCAGTTTCCACAAGAAAATAGTCTTCGTCGGCGGCGATCCCGACAAGCGCTACAATCTTGCGGTTCTCAAATCCGACTCGCTCGAAGATATCCTTTCCATATTGGAATACATGACTGGAGCACAATTCACTATTCAGTAATTATTATACTTCTAACCAATCGATTATGAGAAAAAGAATTCTGTTGACTCTGGGATTGTCCCTGCTGCTGGGCCTGTTTGCCGGCCCTGCGGCTATGGCGCAGACCCAGGGAAAGCTCTACGATGTGGACCTGTCCATACCGGGGGCTACAGTTAGCTCGTTCACGGCCGCCCTTACGGGGCAGACCGGCGTGCTGTTTTCTTATGAGACCGACTTGGCTTCCAAATCGTTGGGGAATATCTCCATCAAACAAAGCCAGGCCTCATTGGAATCTATTCTCACAAGAGCTTTCAGCGGCAAGGGGATTGCCTGGAAAGTGGTTAACAGGACAGTAGTCCTTACCGCCGAGCAGCAGCCCCAGGACAAAAGCTCGGTGGTATCCGGACGTGTTGTCGATTCCAACGGCGACCCTCTGCCCGGTGCCGGGGTTATGATTTCGGGCACCTCAAAGGGTACTACTACCGACGCTGACGGCCGCTACTCCGTGGTGGTCGCTCCCGGTCAGTCTCTGGAGTTCTCTTTCATCGGCTATGCCACGCAGGTCATTCCCGTTGGCGGACGCTCGGTCTTGAACGTTACCCTCTCCGACGACCAGAACATCCTCGACGATGTGGTGGTGGTGGGTTACGGTACCCAGTCGCGCAAGACTTTGAGTACTGCCATTGCCAAGGTTGACGGCGAAAAGCTCATGGACGCCCCTGTATCTACGGTGGGTGACGCCCTCAAGGGTAAAGTGACCGGTCTGCGCATCGCTTCCAACAACAACCTTCCGGGTGAGAGCCCCCGATTCCTTATCCGAGGCGGTTCGTCCATCAACCGTAGCAACGACCCTCTGTTCCTGGTGGACGGAGTCGAGCGCGGAATCGATGACCTCAACCCCAACGATATCGAGTCCATAGAGGTGCTCAAGGATGCCGCATCAGCCGCCATCTACGGTAGCCGCGCATCCAACGGTGTTATCCTCGTTACCACCAAGAAGGGCAACGCTTTCAAGCAGCCCCAGGTGGTGTTCGACTCTCAGGTGGGCTTTACCTCTCCTGCACGCACTTGGAAACTTGCCAATGCTACGGAGTTCCTCACTATCATCCGTCCCGCCGCCTTCATGGGCCCCAATGCAGCACTTGTGCTCAACGGAGCCAACGGCGCAGGTATCGGCAACACCGAGGCCACTTCTACCTATTCCACCCGTTATCTGGTGGACGGAGAAGCCGTTCCGGCCGGATACCTGAGCATGGCCGACCCTATCGATCCCAGCAAGACCATAATCTACACCGACCACAACTGGCAGAACGAGTGGTATCATCCTTCGCTGTATCATAAGCAGTACGTGGGTGTGAACGGCGGCAATAAAGACGTAAAGTACGCTGCCTCTGTAGGTTATATGGGAGACGACGGTATGGTGGCGATGAGTGCCTACAAGAATTTCACGATGCACGGCAACACCGCCTTCAACGTGACCAAGTGGCTCACCGCTTCCACCACATTCGACTATTCCAACGCTGTCAAGAACCCCATGACCAACGACTACTTTACGGTCCTTGGACGTGGTATCATGATGTCTCCTACCCATATCGGCAAGTATCCCGACGGTACCTTCGCCACCGGCGGTACCAACAAGAACCAGCAGACCGCCGAGTTCTACGAGACATTCTATGACCGTGAGACACAGCGTCAGAAATTCATGGGCAGCATGAACCTCAAGGCCCGGATCACCGACTGGCTCACCGGTACCGCCCAGTATGCGCTCTACGATAACAGCTATCGCGGCAGTTACTACACGAAGGGAGAAGTCAACGGCTCCTCCAACTTCGTGAGCACGGAGCGCGGCACTACGGAAACCCGCACCCAGACGCAGAGGGAGAACTTCCAGGCCTACCTCACTGCCGACAAGCAGCTGGGCAAGCACCGTGTGGGCGGCACTGTCGGTTACGACTGGTCCAAGTGGCACTACTGGTACCTGAACGCAGGCAACAAGGGCTCTCTGTCCGACAAAGTGCCCATTCTCGGATCCGGCGGTTCCAACACCGCAGGAACCATGAGCATGAGCAACCAGGATTATGAAACCGCTCTCATCTCCTACTTCGGACGTTTGAATTACAATTACGCCGACCGCTACATCCTTTCCGCTACGTTCCGCGCCGACGGAAGCTCGCTCTTCCTGGGCGAGAACAAATGGGGTTATTTCCCTTCGGTGTCGGCTGCCTGGGTAGTCAGCGAGGAGCCTTTCTTCAATGTGAGTAAAGACAAAGTGAACATGCTCAAGATACGTGCTTCCTATGGTCAGACCGGTAACAACGATATAGCCCGTACCGACCCTCTTGGAGCTTACGCGGCAAGCACTTACGATGTGTACAACGTGCTCCTGCCTTCCAAGATGGTCAACAGCGGCCTGAAGTGGGAGACCACCACCCAGCTTGACCTTGGTGTTGACGTGGGCTTGTTCAACGACCGCGTGCGTATCATTGCCGACTACTATGACAAGGTAACCAACGACCTTATCTACGGAATCACCCTTCCCGATACAGGCCAGATCGGAAGCGTAAACGCCAATGTGGGTAGTGTCCGCTTCTGGGGCGCCGAGTTTGAGCTCCATACGGTCAATGTCCAGAAGCGCAACTTCTCTTGGGAGACCGACTTTACATACTCCTATTCCCGTAACAAGGTCCTTTCGCTTCCCGATGAGTACAAGTACCAGCTCAAGGATATGGACGGCAACCTGCTGTTCAATGCCGCTGGTGAACCTATTTACGGCTGGCGTATAGGCGGTTACACCACTGCTAACGGCTACCGTTTCGGCGGTACGGCGGTGGGCGAGCCTCTGGGAAGTATTTGGGGCTACAAGGTCGCCGGCATCATTCAAACCGATGAGCAGGCTGCCGCTGCCTATTACGATACACAGTCGCACGGCTACCGCCGTTCCGACGGCCAGTCGGTTACAGGCCGCAAGGATGCAGGTGACTTCGAGTGGGTGAACCGTTACGGTACTGCAAAGACTGCAGACGGAGCAGAGCAGATCGATGCTACCGATATGTTCCTTCTGGGTAACGTCATGCCTCACTCCACCGGAGGTATCAACAATACCATCCGCTGGAACAGGCTCACGTTCAACATCTATTTCGACTATGCTCTGGGTCACAGCATCTACAATTATATGAAGACCCGTATGGTGCAGAACACCCTCGGTTATTCCAACTCCAACGTGGATGTGAACCTCATCTCAGGGTGCTGGCGCAAGCCTGGTGATACCAACGCCAAATGGGCACGCTTCTTCCCCAACGACGCCGACTTCGGAAACCGCAACTACTCGCGTGCTTCCAGTTTCAATGTTGAGAATGCAAGTTACCTGTGCCTCCGTGACGCTTCAATCTACTACGATCTCCCCGACAAGTGGGCCAAGGCCATAGCGATGAAGAAGATCACCGTGGGCGTTACGGGTAACACCCTTTGGTACTTCACCAAGCTCTCCGGAGCAATCAGCCCCGAGACCGGTATAAGCACCGACTCCGATTCCAACATGTACAGCTCCGTACAGATGGGCAGCGCGACGTCCAACATCATGCCTGCCGCCAGAAAGGTGCTGTTCAATCTTAAAATATCATTCTAAGGAGGACAAGGTTATGAAAAATATACTCAAAACATTCTGCCTTCTGATTGTATGCTCGGCTGCCTTCAGCGCTTGCCACAAGGATCTTGACATTCCCTATGACAACGCTTTGTCGGTGAGTAATATGTGGAAAGACGCCTCCGACCTGGAACAGTCTGTTCCCGGTATCTACAAAAGGATGCAGGCCTATTTCTCCGACAGTGAGTGCAACGTCTTCTATTTTGGCGAGCTCCGCGTGGGCGACTATATGTGGGGGCCCTCCCTTGAGAGCCATGCAGTTGACAATTTCAAGATTGCCTGCCGTCACAATACTTTAAACCCGTCCAATACTATAGGCTGGTCGGGCCTGTATTCTACAATCGATCAGGCCAACGCTGTTATAGCGCACGGAAAAGAGTGCAATGCCACCCAGGCACGTCTGGACTGGGCACTTGCACAAGCTTATTTCGCACGCGCTTACTGTTATTTCCACGCTGCAAGGGTGTGGGGAGAAGTTCCTGTAAACACCAAGCCCGTGGAATCCACCACCCAGCCTGAGTGCTATCCAGAGCAGCAAAGTGTCGATGCCGTGTACAAGCAGGTCGAGGATGACCTGAAGCTCTGCGGCGAACTTGCCGACAAACTGGGCAATGAGAAGTATTTTGCCACCAAAGACGCATACAATACCCTCAAGGCCGACTATGCCATCTGGATGTACGCTACCCGCGGAGGTGACGCCAAGTACCTCGACATGGCCCAGGAGGCTCTGAACGCCATCGGCATTTCTTCCACCAATCTGTTGGACGACTACGGCAAGGTGTTCGACCGGACCAACAAGAAGAACAACGAGATAATCTTCTCGCTGGCCCTCAGTGCTTCCAACACCGGCGGCTACCAGATTTTCTTCTGTCACCCTTCCAACGCTATTGCCAGCGCGTACCGCAACAAGCCGGTTCCTATTTCGTCCACCCAGTGGTGGAGCTATTCACAGAAGTTCGTGGATGAACTCAAGGCCAGCGAGGCCAAGGGCGACTCCCGCGTCAAGACCAATCTTGGCTACGGCAATTATTCTTCGGCTGCTGACAAGCATGAGATTACCTGGTGCAACAAGTTGGTGGGTGACCTGTCCAAGAGCCCGGTGGTTCAGGACAACGACCTTATCTACTACCGCTATGGCTATGTGGTGATGCTCGACGCCGAGCTCAAGTACTACAAGAAAGACTATGCCGGGGCCAACAAGAGCCTCAACCTTATTGCCAAGCGTGCCTACGGCAAGGATAATTACTACACCAGCACTGCGCCTGCGGATGTGCTCAACAATATAGTCCATGAGTACTTTATGGAGTTCCCTGCCGAGGGTATGATCTGGTGGGCATTGATCCGTACCGGCAAGATCTGGGACATGGAGCCCAACTCCGAGATCCCCGGCCAGACTTTCCGTACCATGCAGGCCAAGAATCCTAATATTCTGCTGTGGCCGATTCTCCAGAGCTCCATCAACAAGAATTCCAATCTCCACCAGATTCAAGGATGGTCTTAATGTCTTAAAATGAATGAAGTTATGAAAAAGATATTTGCTATAGCTTTTGCAGCGGTTCTCGGCCTGGGTGTACTCTCCTGCAGCAAGGAGGAATTCCCGGAGGGAACGGACATGACCAGCCTGCGGGTGGCACTCACCCCGGAGCCTTCCGCCATTCCTGCCGCGGGCGGCAGTTTCGAGGCGGCGGTGGTAGTAAACCAGGGCCCCAAGCTTGACGTTCCGTGGGAGTTGTCCGTCGATGGAACGCCCGGCTGGGTAACAGCGAGCAAGATCCGTTACAAGTCCCATTTCACCGGCACTTACAGCGGAGATGACATGGACGTGGAGCAGGATGGTGTATCCTGCACCCTATCGGCCAACACTACCGGCAAGAAACGTACGGTCAATCTGAGGTTTACGGTTGCCGACGGCAGGTCGATTATTTATACAGTTACACAGTCAGCCAAGTAAATGAAAACACTTAAACTATTTGCATTGCTTGCAGCCGCAGCTCTTGTGGCTTACTCTTGTGATAACAAGATCGATATCCCCCAGCCCAAGGGGCAGGAGACTCCTGGCGATAATCCGGATACTCCGGGCGTATTCACCACGGATCCGGCTCCCTGCGACAACAGGGTCGTCGCGCACCGCGGCGGCTCCCGCGAAAGTGGCATACCCGACAATTCACGTGCAGGCCTTAAGTACACTATGTCGCTTAAGTGCTATGCCATGGAGTGCGATATCTATTGGACCAAAGACAATAATGTTATCATCGGGCATGCCACGGATACGTACTATATCAATGGCCTGAGGCCTTGGGAGCATACGCTCACCGAGATCCGCAAGGCCGGGGTGCTCAAGAACGGAGAGACTATTCCTGTTCTCGAGGATTTCCTTGATATAGTTCAGGTTGAGGGGAATTGCACCAAACTTGTCCTGGATATAAAGAACCTCGACGGCAACCTTACGGCTTATCCTATCAAGGCCGTCCAGCGCGCCTGCGAGATAATTAAGGAGCGCAAAGCCGAGAAGTTCTGCGAGTTCATCTGCACCGGCAACGAGACTGTCGCCGCCGCCGCTGCCAACTGTATGGTGGTATATGGCGTTCCGGTGGGTTGGATGGCCAACAAGAATCCCGCCGGCCACAAGGCCAAGGGCTTCAACTGGGCCAACCTGTCGGCCAAGAGCTACATGAACCCTTACGGTGACGGTGAACGCACTATCGACGAGTTCAAGAATGCAGGTATGCAAATCAGTGTTTTCAACATCGACAAAGAATCAGGTGACGGCAACGCTGTCTACACCGACGAGGCTGTTAACTATTATATCAACCGCTACGCTGACCTTAGGTTTATTTGCACTAATTATCCAAAGTGGATGTTATCGAAACTAAAATAATCACATAGTCATGAAAATCAAATCCCTTCTCTTTTCTGTCCTGGCCCTGACCGCCTTCGTGGCCTGCCAGGAGAAACAGTCGATCCTGACTCCCTCACAGGTGTCGCTGGATCCGCTTATCGTGAAGGTGACGGCCGATGGAGAAACCAAGACCGCGGCCCTTACCGCCAACTGCGAGTGGGAAGTCTCCGGACCCTCCTGGGTTACTGTAGCTCCGGCTGCAGGTACCGGAAACACCAGCCTGTCCATCATCGTCGCTGCCAATGACGGCAAGGAGCGCGACGGTGAGGTAACCGTTGTGGCCAAAGATGCAAAGAGCACTGCAAAGCTGCTTGTATATCAGGCAGGTAAGGCAGAGGAACCCGGCCCCGACAATCCTCCCACTCCTCCCACTCCCGAGGATCCTACAGTCATCAAGACCGCCGAGCAGCTGCTTAACTTCGTAAGCGAGGCTTCGAGCTATACCGCCGATGAGGTTTACTCTATCGACGCCGATATCGACTGCGGAGGCGCCAAGATCAACCCTATCCCTTCGTTTGCCGCTACTCTCGACGGCAAGGGCCACAAGGTTTACAACTTCACTGTTGAGTCAACCGATGCCAAGGCCGGCCTCGTGCTGCTTAATACAGGTACCATCAAGAACGTAGTGTTCGGATCGTCCGACGGTAAGAACTACGACGGCACGAGCGCCATCTCGGCCGTTGAGGGCGCCGGCGGCGACTTTGCCGGACTCATTGGCGACAACGCCGGTGTACTTGACAACGTAACCACTTTCGTTACCGTCAATTATGTAGCCGGAACCGAGAAACCTGCCGACTACATCGGTCTCGGAGGCCTCGCCGGTACTGCATCCGCAGCCGGTTCGTTCGTGAACTGTACCAACTACGCTACTCTCAATGCCGAGGGAACCCTGACACAGGAAATGGGCATCGGCGGTATCCTCGGATACACCAAGTCCAGCGACGTTACCATCACTTCCTGCGTCAATGCTGCCAACCTTACCATCACTATTCCTGTGGCAAAGGTTGTCATGATCGGCGGTATCGCAGGCCGTACCAACGGTACCATCGTTATCGACAAGTGCGAGAACAAGGGTGACATTTCCTATGAGCAGGCTGTCAAGCCTTCAACCTGGATGGCTATCGGCGGAATCGGCGGTGTGTACTACAACGGTATCACTCTTACCAACTGCAAGAACAGCGGAACCATCTCTTCCAACCTGCAGCAGGTCAACCGTATCTCCGGTATTCTCGGTACCCTCAACCGTGGCGGTACCGTACAGGGATGCGAGAATAGCGGTGACATTGTTCTCAACCAGGCAGAAGACAACGCCAACTGGCAGGCAGCCGGCGGTATCGTAGGTTCCCAGGAGAGGGAAGATGCTGCTCCCGCCAAGGTTATCGGCAATACCAACACCGGTAAGATCACCGTAACGCTGGCCAACAACACAACTGCCCACCAGAACAGGATTTCCGCCGGTGGTATCTTCGGACTCGGAACTCTGGTTACCGAGGTGTCCGGCAATACCAACAAGGGCGCCGTCTCCCTGGATAACAAGGGCGCGGCCGACAGCTGGGCCGGCGGTATCGTGGGCGCAATGGTGTCTACGGCTAACGATTATGCTACCGCACTTTCCGGCAATGTCAACGAGGGTGCAGTTTCCTGCAAGACCTCAGATGACGCCCTCAGCGCAGCAGGCGGCGTGATTGGTAACGTGGGCTACTATCCTACCAAGACCGACGACACCAAGATTACCGTCACCGGCGACAAGAACACCGGTGCAGTAACTTGCGGCAATGTAGCCAGGGTCGGTTCTATAGCCGGTTACAACGTTGCCAGCCTGATCAATTGCCAGGCGGGCGGCTCCGTCAACGGAACGGCCCTTACCGACGCCAACTTTGCTACCTTGATCCAGGGTAGCGGCAGCTCCGGCTCGGCTACCGGAACCACTTTGGCAAAATAGTTTTGCAATATTATGTTAAAGGCGCGGCAATAATGTCGCGCCTTTTTTGTATATTTACATGTCGATAAAGTTAATACACTATGACTGAAGTCAAAAAGACCAAACACAGTTTCAAGTACTGGCAGTGGAGAGTCATTATCTGCTCGATGATCGGCTACGCGATGTTCTATTTCGTACGCAAGAACTTCTCCTTTGCCATCCCCATGCTACAGGAGGTTTATCCCGACATCACCAAGGCCCAGTTCGGTGCCATTATCTCCGCAGGCGGTATCATCTACGGTATCTCCAAGCTTATCAACGGTGTCATAGGTGACCGTACCAACGCCCGCTGGCATCTTGTCTTGGGATTGGGTATCTGCGTGGCGGTGAATTTCCTCTTCGGATGGACCGACAAGCTGACAACCATGATCACCGGTGCCACCGGAGGACCGGACTTCATAGGCGGCTTCATAGCCATCATGTCGGCGCTGTACATAATCAACCAGATATTCCAGGGCTGCGGGTTCGCTCCGTGCAACCACTTGATGGTTAGCTGGGTACCGCCGCATGAACTGGCCACCAAGATGAGTATATGGAACACCTCGCACAGCGTGGGCGCATTCATCGCATCCATCATCTGCGGCTATATGACCAGCTGGCAACTGTGTTTCTGGGTGCCTGCCACCATATCGCTCGTGGGCGTGTTCTTCATCATAATAACGCTTCGCGATACTCCTAAGTCGGTGGGTCTTCCCGAACTGCCCAAGGTTGAAGGAGAACTGGACGAGAGCAAGGGCAAAGACAACAAAGAGTGGCGTAAGTTCCTGGTCAAGAAAGTGTTCCTCAATCCTGTAATCTGGATCCTCGCCCTCACCGACCTGTTCGTGTATGTGGTGCGCTTCGCCATACTTGACTGGGGCCCCTCGATGCTTCAGGATATGGGGCTCAGCCAGGCCCTTTCGGGTTGGACGGTGGCTATTTTCGAGGTGGCGGGCTGCCTTGGAATGATCTTCGCCGGTTATATTTCAGACAAACTCTTCAAGAGCCGCAGCCAGAGGGTATGTGCTATCGAAATGGTGCTTGTGGCTCTCTGCCTTGTTGCCCTGCATTACATCCAGGACATGCACTCTCCTGTGCTGTTCCTCGCCGTGCTCGCCCTTGCCGGATTCTTCCTATACGGCCCTCAGGCCCTTCTGGGTGTTGTGGCTTCCAATGAAGTATCCAAGAAAGCTGCATCTTCGGCCGTGGGTATCATAGGCTTCATGAGCTACCTGAGCACCCTCATTACCGGCTATCCTCTCGGCAAGTTCGCCGATACCTACGGCTGGCATCCTATCTTCCTGCTTATGGCCGTAGTGTCGGTAATAGGCTTCGTGCTGATTATCACTTTGTGGAACCTTAAAGACCGCTCCCGCAGCGTCGTAAAGGAGGAAGCATAATGAAGAGTGCTGAAGTAACTTTAAGCGCCCCCACCGGGCTTCACGCACGTCCGGCGGGCGAACTGGTCAAACTCGTCAAGGGGCTGGAAGGCTCCAAGGTGACGGTTACCTGCGGGGAGCGCAGCGTGAATGCCGCTTCCATGCTTTCCCTTCTCTCGCTGGGCATCAAGAGCGGTACTGCTTTGGTAGTCAGCGTCGATGGAGGGGAAGAGGCTGCCGCGCTTGAGGCGGTAGTCAAGTTCATCGAATCGATCAAAGAATAATGATAGTCAGCGGACCGGCATTTATCTGGAGGCGGAGTGCATCCCAAAGTGCGGTCCGCTCTTTCGATGAGGCATTCGCCCTTGTCCGCTCGGATCTTTCTCTTCAGGCGGAGAGCAATCCTGTGTTTGCCGCTCATCTTGAGATGCTTGACGATCCTATGCTCCGCGATGCCGTGCAGGAAGGCCTGCAGTCGGGCCTTTCTCCCTCTGATGCCCTTGATGCCGCAAGAGATGGTATTGTGGCTATGTTCGAAGGCATAGATGACGAGTATCTCCGGGCTCGCGCAGACGATGTGAGGGATATTTTCGGGCGCTTGCGCGCGGCTATGGCGGGAGAGTCTTCCGGCGGTCAGGTGCAGATGCCAGGCGGCTGTATTCTGGTGGCAGAAGAGTTGCTCCCTTCCGATACTGCCCTCATTGATTTCAAGGCCCTGGGGGGCATTCTTTGCCACAAGGGGAGCAGTACCAGCCACGTGTGCATAATTGCCCGCGCGAAGGGTGTTCCTATTCAAGTAGGAGCCGATATTTCCGGCATAAAGGACGGAGATACTGTGCAGGTTGACGATCCTCTTTCGGGCAGTCTGCAGTCAATCGCTTCCCGGGCGAGGGCTTCGGGGCTGAAGGTTTACGTGAATGCAGCCAACCTCGACGAGATCCGCTCCGGCCTTGCCGCAGGGGCGGAAGGAGTGGGAATATTCCGCACCGAATTCCTTTTCCTGAACCGCAGTTCCATGCCCTCCAGGGAGGAGCATGCCGCCATTTATCGGGAGGCTCTGCTTGCTTGCGCCGGGAGTCCGCTGACCCTCCGCACTATGGATATAGGCGGCGACAAAGATCTCCCGTATCTGCCGCTGACGGCGGAGGATAACCCGTTCCTCGGGCTTCGCGGAATACGCTTCAGCATGCTTCATCAAGACGTATTCATTCCCCAACTGCAAGGGGCCCTCGATGCCGCCGGGAGCGTCCGGGAGCTTCATCCCGAATGGTTTGAAGAGGGGAGTCCTTTGCATCTGATAATACCTATGGTAAGCAAAGCCGAAGAGATACTTCAGGTGCGCGCCCTCCTCAGTTCTTTAGATCCCGATTACGGGCGCCTCCTTGAGCTCGGCATTATGATAGAGACTCCCGCCGCTGTGCTGGATGCTCCTGCGCTTGCCGCAGAGAGTGACTTTTTCAGTGTCGGCACCAACGATCTTACTCAATACATCATGGCCGCCGACAGGGGAAATGCCTCCGTGGGCTATCTATATGACTCTTTTGCTCCCCCTGTCCGCAGGGCTCTTGAACTTACCGTAAGGGCGGCGCACGACGCAACAATACCGGTCGGCATTTGCGGCGAGATGGCCTCTGACCCGCGTGCGACCGGTATTCTTATCGACTTAGGCTTCGATTCCCTAAGCCTGTCCAGGCTGGAGCCTATTCAGTAGCCTTGAAATAGCGATAGCTGTTGACCTTCAGCTCTCCGGCTGCAGGATCGTCGCAGGCAATGATGCCGGCGGGATGCATCTGCATGGCACTGAGAGTGCAATAGTGCGATATGGGGCCCTCAACTGCGTCCTTAACGGCGTGAGCCTTCTTGGAGCCGAACGCCAGAACCACAACTTCCTTTGCACCCATAACGGTGGCTACGCCCACGCTGAGAGCCTGTGCAGGTACCTGCTCGGGATCGTTGTCGAAGAAGCGGGAATTGACCTCGCGGGTCTGGGGGGTAAGGGTGATTACGCGGGTGCGTGACTCGAGAGAGGAGAAAGGCTCGTTGAAAGCGATGTGTCCGTCTTCTCCCACACCGCCGAGGAAGAGGTCGAAACCGCCGGCCTTTTCGATAGCTTTCTCGTAAGCGGCGCACTCGGCGTCGAGGTCGGGAGCGTTGCCGTTGAGGATGTGGATGTTGGCTGCGGGCTCGTCGATATGGTCGAAGAGATACTTGTGCATGAAGCTATGGTAGCTCTCGGGATGCTCGACCGGCAGGCCGACATATTCATCCATATTGAAGGAGACTACGTTCTTGAACGATACCTCTCCTGCCTTGACAAGGCGGATAAGCTCGTTGTAGGTCTCGATGGGAGTGGAGCCGGTGCAAAGACCGATAACAAAAGGCTCCGAAGTGCGTGCAGCTTTTTCGTTAATCTTGGCTGCAATGTAACGGGCGGCCCATACGGAGGCCTCCTTCATGGTGTCACGGATTATAAGTTTCATAATGTTAATATAGTTTTAAGAATACTTCAATTGCTTGATACTCAGCCATTCCGAGCTGGTCGTACAGACGTGCGGTATTGGAGGTGCGGTCCTCTGCCCTCTGCCAGAACTCGCGCGGATCCTCGCCCGGGAAGGGGACAATATCCTTCTGCGAGAGATGGCGGAAGATGGCGTGGCGCTTCTTTATCACCTCGTCGGGAGAGAGGGGCACTGCCATATCGACCCTGCCGAGTTCCCACTCCATCCAGGCTCCTCGGTACAGCCATACGTGAGTCTCCTCGAGCCACTTGCAGCCGTCGTCTTCGCGCAGCTGGCGGAGAGCTTCAAGGGCGGCCTCGGTGCAGACCCTGTGGGTGCCGTGAGGGTCGGCCAGGTCGCCTGCCATGAAGATCATGTGGGGCTTGAGCTCCGAAACCAGATTCTTTATGATGTCCACGTCGGCCTGGGTGCGGGGCATTTTCTTGATGCCGCCCGACTCATAGAACGGGAGGTTGAGGAAATGGACGTTTTTGTTGTCGTCAAGGCCGAATGAGCGCACGGCTCCGCGGGCCTCGCTGCGGCGGATTGCACCTTTGATTTCGAGCAGGGCCCTGGGCTCGGGCTCGCCGGGAACCTTGCTGTCGATAATCTTCTTGACCTCGGCGAAGCGGTCTCCGTATCCCAGCTGGGCTGCCGCATCGATGTGCTGCAGAACCACGTCGTCGTGAACCGCCACGTTGCCGGACGTCTCGTATGCTACGTGTACATTGTGGCCCTGGCTTACCAGACGGATGAAGGTTCCTCCCATGGAGATCACGTCATCGTCGGGGTGCGGCGAGAAGATCAGAACAGTCTTGGGGTAAGGCAACGCGCTGACGGGGCGGGTGCTGTCGTCGGAGTTGGGCTTGCCGCCCGGCCATCCGGAGATAGTATGCTGGAGGTCGTTGAATACATCTATATTAATCTTGTTGAAGGTGCCGACTTTCTCCAGCAGCCCGTCCAGGTTGTTGTCAAGGTAGTCTTTTTCGGTAAGCTTGAGGATGGGCTTGCCGACTCTCTGGCAGAGCCACACTACGGCTTTGCGTATGAATTTGGGAGTCCAGTCGCAGGGACCTACGAGCCAAGGCGCCTCGATGCGGGTAAGCAGGCTCGCTGCGGCATCGTCGACGTAGAAAGAAATACGGCCGTGATGCTGCAGGAAAGAAGCGGGCCATGCGGAATCAACTTTGCCCTCGGCAATTGCCTTTACGGCTGCCGCTTTACTCTCGCCCCAGGCCATCAAGATGATGCGCTTGGCAGAAAGCATAGTGCTGATACCCATGGTGATGGCTTTGTCGGGAGTTTTGGAGATGTCGTGTCCGAAATTGGACGACTGACGCTTGCGGGAGGCGTAGGAGAGACGGACGGCGCGGGTGCGTGTCATCTCGTTTGATCCTGCCTCGTTGAAGCCCACCTGGCCTTGTTCGCCTACGCCTATGACCAGAAGGTCGAGTCCGCGTGCGTGGGTGTCGAAGTTCTGGCAGTATTCGGAAAGCTTGTCCTCGGGCACCGTGCCGTCGGGAATATGAATGTTCTCCTTGAGGATGTCAACCCTGTCCAGCAGGGCGTCGTGCAGACGATGGTTACGGCTCTGGAGCTCATCTTTTGAAGAGGGGTAGTACTCGTCGATGGAAACGATCTCGACATTCTTGAAAGATACCAGGCCCTTTTCATAGCGGCGTGCCAGCTCGTTGTAAAGCGAAGTGGGAGTGGCGCCGGTGGTGAGTCCCAGGCGGAACAGTCCGTCGGTATGAGCGTTGATAGAGTCGATGATGATGTCCGCAATGCGGTACGATGCGACTCTCGATTCCTGGAAGACGTTGGTCCAGATTTTCTCGTAGCTGTGGAGAATTCCGGCGGGCAGATTCTCGTCAATCAGTCCGCCTTCGTAAGGTAGTGCCAGATGTTTTTCCATTGTCTATTGTAATGTTTTGTATATTTCTTCAGGATCGGGGGTGGTGCTCAGCTTCTCCAGCAGGGCCTCGTCGTCAAGCGCCCCGGCCACCTTGGCGAGTATGGACAGGTGCTCGTCTCCCACGCCGGCGATGCCCACGATCAGGCGGGCCTTCTCACCGTCGAAATCAACCCCTTCCGGGTACTGGAGCACAACTATTCCCGAACGGAGCACCGACTCCTTGGCCTCGGCCGTGCCGTGAGGTATCGCAAGGCCCATTCCCATAAATGTAGAGCTGATGCCCTCGCGCTCAAGCATAGCCGGCGCATACTTCTCATCCACATAACCCGACGCTTCCAGCAATGCCCCCGCACGAAGAATCGCCTCCTCCTTACTCTCCGAAGGCAGCCCCGTCAGAACATTGCTCCTCATCAGCATCGGCACTTCCTTTGTCTCTTTGCCTGCGCCCTGCCGGTTATTCTGCTCTGTCAGCATTGCCTCTGATTCTTCACCGACGCCATGCCGGGTATTCTGTTCAGGCTGTTGCCGGTTATTCTGATCCGGCGGCATTAACCCAAATTCTTCAGCCGCCGGATCAGAATAACCGGCAGAAGCCTCCACATTAGTTGACAGCCGGTTAAGCAGAGCATCAAGAGCCGGATCGGCAAGGAAATTGGTGATGGCCAGGACTTCTTTACCACTCAACCGCGCCCTCTCCGCAAGCTCCCTCTGGCAAACAACCAAAGACGCATCCGCAGGAATATCCCCCACGGCACAATTGGTACACTTGATCTTCCCAAGCCCCGCCTTCATCAAACGAGCCTTGAAACGAGTAGCGCCAAGCGCACTGGACCCCATACCCGCATCGCAAGCAAACACAATCTTCGAAATGGTCCCCACCGGCACAGGACTGCCGTCTCCGGCAGGCTCCGACTCGCTCTCCCCCTGGAAATCGGGACGCGATTTGACCATAGGCCAGGCCAGTAGGAACGAAACCGCCGTGCCTATCAGCACGCCCAGTATGCCCAGCAAGGTCTTGCCTTTAGGCGACATAAGAATTATGGAAATAAGGCTGCCCGGCGAGGCCGGAGCCACAAGACCGAAGTCCACAAGGGTAAAGAAACTCAGGGCGCAGATATTGCCGATCATTACTGCCAGTAGCAAGATCGGACGCGCCAGCACGTAGGGGAAATAAATCTCGTGAATACCGCCCAGGAGCTGGATAACTACGGCGCCGGGGGCCGACTGCTTGGTGTTGCCCTTACCGAACGCCCAGCAAGCAAGCAGGATACCCAGGCCGGGACCGGGGTTAGGGTCCACCAGGAACAGCATCGACTGTCCCATATCGGCGGCCTGCTGAATGCCCAGCGGAGTCATTATGCCATGGTTGACCGCATTGTTAAGGAAGAGCACCTTGGCGGGGTCCACCAGCACGGCCAGGAGGGGATTCATCTTGTGGGCGAGCATCCAGTTGACGCCGTGGCTCAAGCCGTTGGTAATCCACGAAACCGCGTGCCCTATGACCAGATAGCCCGCTATGGCAAGGAGCATGGCAATTATGCCGAGCGAGAAATTGTCCACCAGCATCTCGAAGCCTGCGCCTATCTTGCCCTCCACCAAGCGGTCGAATTTCTTGACGCACCAGCCCGCTATGGGACCCATTATCATGGCCCCGAGGAACATGGGCGTATCGGTGCCTATGATTACTCCCATCGCGGCCACTGCGCCTGCCACGCCGCCCCTGTATCCGCCTACGTTTTTACCGGCGGTAAACGCTATGAGGGTAGGGAGAAGATACTTGAGCATCGGGGCGACCATATTGGCTATGCTCTCGTTTGGCCACCATCCGCCGGGAATGAAGATGGCGGTGATAAGCCCCCAAGCAATAAATGCTCCGATATTGGGCATTACCATGGCGCTCAGCGCCCTGCCGAATTGTTGTATCTTTTCTTTCACAAGGTGTAAAGATAGGATTTTTTTACTAATTTTGTAAGATAAGAAACGTAAGAAATAACACATAATGAAAGCTATTCAGTTTGGTGCCGGCAATATTGGCCGGGGATTCATTGGCGCCGTCCTTTCACAGGCCGGTTATGAGCTAGTTTTTGCCGATGTAGTAGAGGAACTCCTGAATCAAATCAATTCCCGAGGTGAATACATCGTCCATGTTTCAGATCATACCAGTTACGATATTCCGGTAAAGGGCGTGCGCGCCGTCAACTCCGGCAGCCAAGAGGCGGTAGAGGAAATTGCCGGCGCCGACATCATTACCACTGCAGTGGGCCTGAGAATACTCAAGTTTGTGGCTCCTACCGTTGCCAAGGGCATCTGTGCCCGCATGGCGGCAGGCGTCGAAAAGCCCCTCAACATCATTGCCTGCGAGAACGGCTTGCGGGCCACTTCTCAGCTCAAAGAACTGGTTCTCGCCCAGCTGCCCGCCGAGGCAAAGGACTGGACTGAAAAGCATGTCGGTTTTCCCGACGCCGCCGTGGACCGCATTGTGCCCCCCGTCCGCTGCGAGGTGCCCCTGGACGTAGCTGTGGAGGAGTATTTCGAGTGGGATGTGGAGCGCAGCTCATTTGTGGGCCCTGTCCCCGAAATAGAAGGCATGACACCGGTTGACAACCTGCTGGCATATGTAGAGCGCAAGCTCTTCACTCTCAATACCGGTCACGCCACCGCCGCATATCTTGGCAAGATGAAGGGCATCAGCACCATCGGCGAATGCGTTGCCGATCCTCAAATCTACGCCATAGTCCGCGAGGCCATGCAGCAGAGCGGCGAGGGGCTGGTGCGCAAGTTCGGTTTCGACCACGACGCGCATTTTGCCTATATAGAAAAGATACTCGGCCGTTTCAGTAACCCGTATCTTCGCGACGAGTGCGACAGGGTGGGGCGCGAACCTCTCCGTAAACTCTCGCCCAACGACCGCCTCATACTTCCCATGCTGACAGCAAAGGGTTTCGGACTCCCTTACGACAAGCTTCTGCTCGCAATAGGAGCCGCCTTGCATTTTGACAATCCTCAGGATCCCCAGAGCGTGGAGATGCTCGCAAGCATCAAAGAAGACGGGCTCGAAGGAACTATTGTCAAATATACCGGAATCGGTGCCTCGGACCCTCTGGTGGGCGAAATCGCCGCTGCTTTCAAGAAGGTCGAAACTCTGTAATCCCGGCCTCTGAGCCATCAGAACAGTTTTGCCGTGGTGACAAAGAAAAAGAACCTGACACTTTGGGCGCTGTCGTTTTGCTCGGCAGTATTGCTGAGCCTGCCCTGGCTGGTGCCTCATATGGGCATTTTCGCCCTGGTGGGTTTTGTGCCTTTGCTGTGCGCCGACTACATAGCCTCCGGCGCCGGGGTCAAGCGTTTCTGGATATGGCACTACAGCACATTTGTCCTGTGGAATGCCTTTACGACTTTCTGGGTTTGTAACGCCACTGTGGGAGGCGGTATCTTTGCGGTGCTCGCCAATGCCCTGCAGATGTCGGTTATCTTCGGCCTGTTCCGCTTGGCAAAGAAGCGCCTGGGAGGCGTGGTGCCCTATATCTTCCTGGCTGTCACCTGGATAGCGTGGGAGAGGTGGTACCTTACCAGCGCCCAGATATCGTGGCCCTGGCTGGTGCTGGGCAATGCTTTCGCCACCACCATCAAAGACATCCAGTGGTATAGTGTAACCGGCACTCTGGGCGGATCGCTCTGGGTGTGGTGCTCCAATCTTGCCCTGTTCGGTGCCATAGTGAGCATCTGGAGCGGGAGCTGGAAGCAGTGGAACAAAGTGGCGCGTATTTCGTGCGCGATAGCCCTTCCGCTTGTGCTGCTGGGCCCTCCCATATGCTCGGCCATAATGTTCAACAGCTACTCCGAGCGCTCAGAGGGGAGAGTGGAGGTAGTAATCGGCCAGCCCAACCTCGACCCGTACAAGAAGTTCAGCTCTATGACTCAGGCCCAGCAGACCGATGTGCTCCTCGGGCTCTATGAGAAGGAACTTGCCAAGGGCCCGACCGACCTCCTACTGGCCCCGGAGACTTTTACCTTTGACGTGATACTCAACGATATACCCTCGTCTCCTACCTGGCAGCGCTTCCATGCGTTTCTTCAGGAGCACCCGGGGACCGATATCCTGTTCGGAGCTTCCACCAATGAACTCTTCCATACCCGTTCGGCCCCGGGCCTGCTGAGTTATCCTTGGGGAGACGGCTGGAGAGTGCCTCACAACAGCGCCATCATGCTCTCCGAAGACGGGCGTACGGAAGTGTTTCACAAGAGCAAACTCGTTGTGGGTACGGAACTTACACCCTATCCCAAAGTGTTCGTGCCGCTCGATAACTGGCTTTCCAAAACCTTCGGCAACGGACAGTCTCTTATGGCTCGCGATTCCGGGCAGGACGAAATAAGCCTGCTGCACCTTAGCGACGGTACAGCCCTGGGCTGCGCCGTGTGCTATGAGTCGGTGTACGGAGAGTATTGTACCGGATATACCAACAAGGGCGCCGGGTTCCTTACGGTTATAACCAACGATTCCTGGTGGGGCAATACTCCGGGATACCGTCAGCACCTGAGCTACAGTTGCCTGAGGGCTATCGAACTGCGGCGAGACATTGCCCGCTGCGGCAACAGCGGCATCAGCTGCTTCATCAACCAGAGGGGAGAGATCCTCGAGCGCGGTCCCTGGTGGGAGGAGGCCGTCATGCGCGGCTCCGTGAATATTAATACCCGCGAGAGTTTCTTCGCCCGTCACGGCGACGTCACCGGGCGTGTGTGTACTCTTGCGTTCTTGCTTCTGGCTGCGCTCCTTATTGTGCGCCTGATTTCGGGCAAGAAGAAATGAATTTGATAATTGTAATGTATTTTAAATATGGCAGATAAAAAATCATCCCTCGGCTGGATCCCCCGTAACTTGCTGCTGGGCGCCTTGTTTGTGGTGCTGGTTGTTGCGGCGGCGAGCATATTCCTCTCCATCCGTACCCGCCACGGCAGGGAAGTGACCGTACCCGACCTTACCAGCCAGACGGTGGCAGATGCCACCAGGAGCGCATCGGCCGCTCATCTGCGCGTTCAAGTAAGCGATTCGGTGTATATGAAGCGTATGGCAAGGGGAGCGGTGGTCAGCCAGCTGCCCAAGGCCGGCGCCAAGGTCAAGCCGGGACGCAAGATTTCGTTGACCATAAACTCGCTGGTTCCCAAGAAGGTAACCATGCCCAACCTGATTCACATATCGCTCCGCCAGGCCAAGGCGGAACTCTCGGCAAAGGGCCTTGTGCTTGGCAAGCTGAACTATGTCAGCGACATAGCCACCAACAACGTACTTGAGCAGCACTATAAAGGCCGTCCCATCCAGCCCGGCAAGCAGCTTTACACTGGCTCCGTCATCGACCTTGTAATAGGCCTTAACGGTGCCGACGCCATGACTTATGTGCCCAATCTGCACGGATATAAATACCTGCGCGCCATCGATGCCCTGCACGATAATTCGCTCAATGTGAGCGGGGTGTTCTTTGACAAGTCGGTGCGTACTTACAGCGATTCGCTCAATGCGGTGGTTTATTCGCAGCGGCCTTCTTCGACCGGATACCCGACGGTGATGGGCACCGGCGTCACCATTTATCTGTCGCTTGATGGAAAAGCTCCCACAGATTGATACCGAGCTGCTTGAAGAAGAGCAGGACGAACAACTCTTCGAGCATTTCCGCTTTGATGTCGATCCGGGGCAGGAGCCGTTGCGTATCGACAAATATATGGCGGCCCACATGGAGCATACCTCGCGCCACAGGGTGCAGTGCGCCATCAAGGAGGGTTTCGTTCAGGTAGGGGATAAGACGGTCAAGGCCAATTACATAGTGCGTCCGGGCGATGTGATACGCTTCGTGATGCCGTACAGGCGCCGTGGCGTCGAGATACTTCCGCAGGATATCCCTCTGAACATAGTGTACGAAGACGACGATGTACTGGTGCTGGATAAACCGGCGGGAATGGTGGTCCATCCCGGTCACGGTCATTATGAGGGCACGCTCGTCAACGCTCTTGCCTTCCATCTGGGCATCACCCAGGGCCCCGACGAGGGGGACGACCGGATGGGAGTGCTGGTGCACCGCATCGACAAAGATACCAGCGGCCTGCTTGCTGTCGCCAAAAACGACGAAGCCCAGCTCAATCTGGCCCGACAGTTCTTCGACCACAGCATAGAACGCCGTTACAACGCTATCGTCTGGGGCGACTTGAAGGAAGATGAAGGCACGGTGGATGCCAACCTCATGCGCGACCCTTCCGACCGCCTGCGCTTTTGCACAACTTCCGATCCGGAGAGGGGCAAGAGGGCTGTGACTCACTGGAAAGTGCTTGAGCGGATGGGCTTTGTGACCCTTGTAGAGTGCCGCCTCGAGACCGGCCGCACCCACCAGATCAGGGTGCACATGAGCAGCATAGGGCACCCGATTTTCGGCGACGAGCGCTACGGCGGTACCGAGATCCGCCAGGGAACGATCTATTCCAAGTACAAGCAGTTCATCCACAATTGCTTCGAACTGTGCCCACGGCAAGCCCTGCATGCCAGGACTCTCGGCTTTGTGCATCCCCGGACGCATAAATCTGTGTATTTTGAATCACCCTTGCCTCAGGATATGACTGCACTTTTGGCAAAGTGGCGGGCGTATGTCAAAGATTTTTCTCATATTTGTAAATAAAATCCAGTTAGAGTGAAACGTATATTAGTTGTTCTTTTTGCGCTGGTGCTCATGAGCGCAGCTGCATTGGCCCAGAATTACAGGGATGTAGTGTACCTGAAGAATGGCAGTGTCATCAAAGGTACTGTGCTTGAGCAGGTTACCGGAGGCAATATCAAGATTCAGACTGCCGACGGGAGCATTTTCGTGTACCCTTCATCCGAAGTGGTAAAAGTCGTAAAGGAAGAAGTGAGCGGAGGCTCGAACTCAGCTTCGCGCAATAAAAACAATGCTGCCGCTCTTGTCGAGAGCGTCGAGCAGTTCCGCGGCTGGCGTTATTCTCCCGGCCTGGGAATAGGAGTGGCGCTGGTGAAAGGCGGTTCCGCCAGCGGTGTAGTGGAATTCGGGCTCGGCAAAGATACCTCCGACCAGGTTTACCTGGGCGGCGGCATACAGTTTATGTTTCCTTTTATTGAAGATCCTAATGTAAGTCTGGGAGCTTTCTTCGAGAACCGTATTTATTTCCCTTCGTATTCCAAGATTTCGTTCCAGATCCGCGACAGGTTATATGTCGCAGTGCAGCCGGCGCACGAAATGTTCTTCCTCGGACTTACAATTATGCCTGGCGTGATGATGAAGCTTACACCCTCTTTGGATTTGCTTCTTAATGCAGGATACCAGTTGTCCATCATGCCAAGTTATAGCGCTGCAGGCCACAGCCTTGTTTTCCAAACGGCATTTGATTTCCATCGCGCCCAGGGCGTTCCTGGCAAGACGCGTGTTTATCATCCGTCAGGTGTCGAAATCGGCTTTGGCGGAGGTGTAGGAATCTTCTCGCATCCGGAATATAAATCGGAAGGTGCTGATGCCAGTACCGGTATCTGTTTCCTCTCACTTGGTTACCGTTTCAATCCTCATTTCAGCGCCGCACTTGAGTTTGCTCCCATGGAGAGGAAGTTTTTTGCAAAGCCAAATAAGTATTATGAAACGCTGTATGCCGACGCGGCTCCTTTTGCATTAGTAGGGCGCTACCGTCTGCTGGACAAGACTTTTTCGCCTGTCGGTACAGTCTCTATCGGGCTTGCATCTCCTCACGGCTGGACCTCGAGCGGAGCTCAGAAAGGAGTGCTGGCTATATTGCTCAGCCCCAAAGTAGGCGTGTCTATGCGCCTTGGCTCGGGCAACGGTCACCTGGAGCTCTGCGGAGGTGTCGGCACCGGTTTTACGGCACCGTTTAAGTTGAGAGACACCGATAAAGCCATGGTGTACTCGATGTTTGCTCCCGAATTCTCCCTGCGTTATTACCATACTCTCAAATGGGGCTCCGCCCTGGCGGAGAAGATGGGATTTGAAAACTAACAAGAAAGGCGCCCGTTAATCGAGCGCCTTTCCATTTTCATCGTAGAAATCATATTGCAGGATGCTGTAGTCGGTAACTTCGACTATCTTCAGCTTGCAACGGTACTTACGTTTCCATCTACCTGCGAACGAAGACCAGCCCCTGGTGATGTAAGCTCCTAGAATAGGGCTGATTTTGAGCGTGAACTGCTTGTGGCCGTGCTCGACAAGGTCGGCAAGCTTGCGCTCAATTTGTTCGTCAATGACCACCGTGGAGGCAATCTTTCCTGTGCCGTGGCACAGGGGGCATTTCTCCGTGGTGTTGATTTCCGTGACCGGACGAATCCTCTGGCGGGTAATCTGCATAAGCCCGAATTTGGTGAGCGGCAGCACGTTGTGCTTTGCGCGGTCGGATGACATAAGCTCCACCATGTACTTGTACAGCTCGTTACGGTGCTCGCCGGAATCCATATCGATAAAGTCAACGATAACGATTCCGCCCATATCGCGCAGCCGGAGCTGACGGGCAATTTCTTCCGCCGCCAGTTTGTTCACTTCGAAAGTGTTCTCTTCCTGGTCGTTGGATTTGGCTCGGATGCCGCTGTTCACGTCTATGACATTCAGGGCCTCGGTAGTTTCAATTACCAGATATGCGCCCTGCTTCATGGGAACCACCTTGCCGAAGGAACTCTTGATCTGGCGGGTGACCTCAAAATGGTCGAAGATCGGTTCCTTGCCCTCGTAGAGCCGGACTATCTTTTCCTGCTCGGGGGAGATGAGGGATATGTAACGGCGCGTCTCTTCGTAAATCTTGGGATCGTTGACGTAGATGTTCGAGAACGAATCGTTGAGAAGGTCGCGCAGGATGGTGGTGGTTTTGGAATACTCCGTGAAGAGCAGCCCGATGTTCTTGTTTCTCGAAATCTTCTTCCAGGCGCTTTCCCACTTTTCGATCAGCGAGCGGAGTTCGGCCACCAGGACGGCGGCGGAACTGCCTTCTGCTGCCGTGCGGATGATGGCTCCGTAGTTGTGGGGCAGAATGTTGCCTACCAGAGTTTCGAGTCTTCTCTTTTCCTCCTTCGAGGTAATCTTTTGGGAAACGCTCACTTTCTCGGCGAAAGGGAGCAGTACAATGTTGCGTCCTGCCAATGAAATCTCAGCAGTCAGTCGGGACCCTTTTGTGGAAATCGGTTCCTTAACTATCTGGCCGATAATCAATTGCCCGGGCTTCAGATAATCTTCGACGCGGCCATCCTTGGAGAGCGGCTCGCCGATTTTGATGCCCGAGAACAGTTCTTGCAGATTGCGGTTGGGGTTGGCGTCGCGCACGAATTTGTCGAACGCGTCGAAGTGCAATCCCAGGTCCAGATAGTGGACAAACGCCTCTTTGCTGTCGCCGATATCCACGAAAGCAGCATTCAGTGCGGGAAGTATTTTCTTGACTTTACCAAGATACACATCCCCCACCGAAAAACTGTGACCCTGACTCGATTCTCTGTTGTACTCAATCAGTCGGTGATTTTCCAGCAGCGCCAGACGCACCTCAGACGAGCCCACATCGACCACAAGGTCTTTTTCTTGGTTTTCGGACTCCATTTTTGGGACGGGAATAAAACAAAAGACCCGGCCGGATCTCCCGCCGGGCCTTGAGCGACTATTTCTTCTTGTGCCTGTTCAGACGCAAGCGCTTCTTGCGCTTGTGCGTCGCCATTTTGTGTCTTTTATGCTTCTTTCCGTTAGGCATACGCTATTAATTAATTATTTCTGCATCTCTGCCGCAAAAGCCTTGGAGGGCTTGAAAGCGGGGATATTGTGTGCAGGGATGGTGATAGTAGTCTTTTTGGTAATATTGCGTGCAGCTTTCTGAGCGCGGTGCTTGATGATGAAGCTACCGAATCCGCGGAGATAAACGGGCTCACCCTTGATGACGGAATTCTTGATTGATTCCATTGCTGCCTCAAAAACTGTCTGTACTGTTACTTTTTCAATGCCTGTTGCTTTTGCAACTTCACTGACGATTTCTGCCTTTGTCATATCAAAAATTATTAATTATTAGTTGGTTTCTTTCCCTCAATCAATTGGAACGCAAAATTAGTTCTAAATTTCCAAGTTTCAAAATATTTTGCCTCTTTTCTTTGGCACGGAGATTGACCAAATAGGGATTTGCACAATTTTGACGCGATTACTGACATTTTGACACATTTTTATATGAAGCAAGATATTAATATCATTCCCCTTGTACAGGGAGAACAGGCCTTCAAGGTCAACGAATCCGAGCTTCCCGACGTCCTGCCGGTGCTGGCACTGCGCAACGCCGCCTTGTTCCCCGGAACGGTTTACCCTATTACGATAGGCCGCGAGAAGTCGATCCGTCTCATCCAAGAGGCCGAGGAGCAGGGCTTCTACATCGGCGCCGTTCCCCAGAAAGACGTGACGGTCGAGAACCCCGTAGCGGAAGACCTTTACGCCTACGGTACCGTCTGCCGTATCCTCAAGACCCTTGAGATGCCCGACGGCACGCTGACCGCCATCCTCCAGGCCTTCAAGCGTATAGAGATCGAGACCGTAATAGGCACCGAGCCTTACATAACCGCCCGCATACTGTACCTGGGCGACAAGACATACGACTCCGAGCAGACCGACATAAAGGCTGTGTCGGAGGCTCTTAAGGACAAGGCCATGCAGGTCCTGCGTTCGTCCAATCTGGGCTCCCGCGAGTCCATCGGTGCGCTCAAGGCCATCGACAACTTTGAGTTCCTGGTGAATTTCGTGGCCACTACCATCGAGGTCGAGAACTTCAAGGAGAAGATGGAACTGCTCCAGTACGGTGACGTGAAGATCCGTGCCATGAAACTCCTGAGCATCCTGGATGTACAGCTGCAGCTCATGAAGCTCAAGCAGGACATCAACCAGAAAGTCAAGAGCGAGATTGACCAGCAGCAGAGGGAGTACTACCTTAACAGCCAGCTCAAGACCATCCAGGAAGAGCTTGGAATGGACGAGCAGGAAGACTTCGACAAGTTCCGCGAGAGGGCAAAGGACAAGAAGTGGCCCGAGGAGATTGCCAAGGCCTTTGAAAAAGAGCTCGCCAAGCTGGAGAAATATAATCCCAATTCGCCCGACTACAGCGTGCAGTACAACTACCTGGAGTTCATGCTCCAGCTGCCGTGGGGCGAGATGAGCGAGGATAACCTCGACCTTAAACACGCACAGCAGGTGCTTGACCAGGACCATTACGGGCTCGATACCGTAAAGGACCGTATCATCGAGTACCTTGCGGTGCTCAAGCTCAAGGGCAATATGAAGTCGCCTATCCTCTGCCTGTACGGCCCTCCCGGAGTAGGCAAGACCTCTCTTGGCAAGTCCATCGCCCGTTCGCTCGGGCGCAAGTATGTGCGCATCTCTCTTGGCGGTATGCACGACGAGGCCGAAATCCGCGGTCACCGCAAGACCTACGTGGGCGCTCTCCCGGGACGTATCCTCAACGGTATAGCCAGGGCGGGTACCTCCAACCCCGTGATCGTGCTCGACGAGATCGACAAGCTCGGCTCCGACTTCAAGGGCGACCCGTCATCGGCGCTCCTGGAGGCTCTTGACCCTGAGCAGAACTCAACCTTCCACGACAATTATCTCGACCTTGACTACGACCTGAGCAACGTGATGTTCATCACTACTGCCAACAGCCTTTCTCCGGTGCAGCCGGCCCTGCTTGACCGAATGGAACTTATCAACGTGTCGGGCTACCTCGCCGAGGAAAAAGCCGAGATTGCCAAGACCTTCCTGCTGCCCAAGCAGCTCAGGGAGCACGGCATCGATGCCAAGGCCCTCAAGATCAGCGCTGCGGGAATCAAGGCGATAATTGACCAGTACACTCACGAGAGCGGCGTCCGCGGCCTTGAGAAGCAGATTGCCAAGATTGCCCGTGTGACCGCCAAGAAGATAGCCCTCGAGCAGGAGTATCCTTCGGTCATCAAGCCCGAGCATCTCAAGGAGTATCTGGGCCTGCCCACGAATTTCCACGACCAGCAGAAGGGCAACGAGGCCCCCGGCGTGGTGACCGGCCTTGCCTGGACCCAGATGGGAGGCGAGATTCTGTTCGTGGAGAGTTCGGTAAGCGGCGGTAAGGGCATTATGACCATGACCGGCAACCTGGGCGACGTTATGAAGGAATCGGCCACCATAGCCTACCAGTATATCAAGGCTCATCCCGACATGGCCAAGATGGATTCGAAGACCTTCTCCGAGAAGGATATTCACGTGCACGTGCCCGAAGGGGCTACTCCCAAGGACGGCCCGTCAGCCGGTATAACCATGGTGAGTTCGATGGTGTCGGCCCTGCGCGGCGAGCCTGTCAAGAAGGGTATAGCGATGACCGGCGAGATGACCCTTCGCGGAAGGGTGCTCCCCGTGGGTGGAATCAAAGAAAAGATTCTGGCTGCCAAGAGGGCAGGCGTACACACGATCGTGATTTCGGAAGAAAACCGCAAAGACGTAGAAGACATCAAGGAAATCTATGTCAAGGGCCTTACCTTCCACTACGTCAAGACCATCTCCGACGTAATAGATTTTATATTCTGAGGAACGAAGACGCTGTTCTGAATTCTCAGAACAGCGTCGGATGATTCTCCTCAAGACCTCTGAGGACCCTTTCCATCACCGCCTGGCGGATAAGCGCCGAGCGTGAACTGACTTTAAAGCGGCGGCAATATTCATTTATTGCCGCTAATTCTTTGTCGTTGAACAGGACGGCCTTCCGGTGAACCCTGAGCATTGCCTCGCGCTGCTTGTCGAAGTATGCAGGGTCAACTCCTTGAATCTTATTTGTTTTGCGTTTGCCCATAGTAATCGCAAATATAATGAATTATTTCGTCAAGTGACTCAAGTTCAAGGCGTCTGCCCAAAATTTCTCCGTCAGTATCAGTGAAATACAGCCTCGGAGTTGAAATCACGCCGTAGAGCCGCAGGTACTCGGTCTCTATTTCCGGGTCCCAGGCATGCACTATCTTCAGGTTCTTGTTGCGCACTTTGAAAGAGCGGCGCCACTGCCTCCAGGCCTTTTTGTCCTGTCCGCAATAAACAGCGTACATCTTGGTGGGGAAAGTGATTATTTCCAGTATGCCGGGCATGAGCTGCGACTCCAGCTTGCACTTGGCGCAGGCGGTATCGTAGAAGAACAGTATCGAATAAGTGCCCTCCTGCGGCAGGGTTACCTTACATCCGCACGGCCCTTTCATTTCCACTACGGGAGCCTTCATTCCCAGCAGGGTGGAACGGTTGAAGGTGGCAAATAACTCGGCGTCAAAAAAGTCGAACTCGCCTCTCATCTTGACGGTGCCCGGTTTGAACCATGAGTCGAAGATATGGATGGCCACGGCCTCGTCGCCCATAAGGGCCGACTCTTTGTAATGGTCGTACAGCCAGAGGGCTATGTGCTGCGTGGTAAGCGAGTCCTTCACCGAACTGATGAGGAAGTCGCTCTCGGCCTTCTTCACATCCACGCTCTCCCTTTCTATGGCTGCTGTATAGCGGGTAAGCAAGGTGTCAAGCTTTGGGAACACCGTGCTGTCGGCCGCCTCCTGCGCCTTGACGGGCAGGCAGAACAGGACAAGGGCCGAAATGAGTAAAGCAATCTTGCGCATAAGGCGTCAATCTTTGGCAACCGAAGGAAGTATGACTCCCTGGGGCACGAACATCGAGGTGTCTCCGTGGTGGCGCAGGATGTCGCGTACGGCGCTGGAAGAGATATGGGCGAATTCCTGTGCCGTAGGGATGATGATGGTCTCAATCTCGGGAGCAAGGCGGCGGTTTGCGTCGGCGATGGCCCTTTCGTTTTCAAAATCGAGCATGTTGCGCACGCCCCTCACTATGTGGCGTATGCCAAGGTTACGGCAGACGTCGATGGTAAGTCCGTCGTACTCAATGATTTCGACATTCTTAAGCCCGGCAGTGGCCTGGCGTATGATGCTCTTTTTCTGATCGTTGGAATAAAAGCCCCGCTTGTCTTGGTTGACGCCGATGGCAATAACCACGTTGTCGAACATTGTAAGGGCGCGCCGCAAGATGTTGAGGTGACCTGCGGTAAAGGGGTCGAACGACCCGGGGAACAGTGCTGTTCTGTGCATAGTGAGACAAAGATACAACTATTTTTATTAACTTTGTGAGTAACATGCAAGTCAAGATAGAAGAAAGCTGGAGGGAGGCGTTAGCTCCCGAGTTCGAGAAGCCGTATTTTGCTTCTCTCTCTCAGCGCCTCCACGCCGAAAAGGCTGCGGGAAAGCAGATCTACCCTCCGGGCAGCCAGATTTTCAAGGCCTTCGAACTGTGCCCGCTTCCCGAGGTTAAGGTCGTTATTCTCGGGCAGGATCCTTACCACGGCTACGGCCAGGCAATGGGACTCTCTTTCTCGGTGCCCGACGGTGTGCCCGCTCCTCCCTCGCTCAAGAACATATTCAAAGAAATCGAAGATGACCTGGGTGTCAAAATGTCAGGACGCCCGAATCTGGAGAAATGGGCCCGCCAGGGCGTGCTGCTCCTGAATGCGGTGCTTACTGTGAGGGCGGGGGAGCCCACCTCACATTCGGCCATCGGCTGGCAGGAGTTTACCGATGCAGTGATACGCTGCATTTCCGAAAAGCGTGAGGGCGTGGTGTTTATGCTCTGGGGCAATTACGCCCGCTCAAAGGCCCCTCTGATCGACCCGTACCGCCATACCATACTCCAGGCGGCCCATCCTTCGCCCCTTGCCCGGGGAGCCTTTTTCGGCTGCCGGCACTTCTCGCAGGCCAATGCCATCCTGCGCAGCGAGGGGCTTGAACCCATAGACTGGCAGTTGTAAGATAGTTTGACCCAATAAACCGACCGATATGTACATTTGGATTATACTGATAGGCGTGATGGTGGCCTCGTTCATCATCCAGAAAGTTCTTCAACGCAAGTTCGACAAGTACTCCGACGTGCCCTCTCCCGGCGGCCTCAGCGGAGCCGAGGTGGCGCGCCTTATGCTGGAGCGCAACGGCATACGCGAAGTAGAAGTGGTGTCGATCGACGGCAAACTTACCGACCATTACAATCCTAAAGATTCTACAATCAATCTCAGCCGCGACGTTTACGCGGGCCGCAGTGTGGCAGCCTGCGCCGTAGCCGCCCACGAGACCGGACACGCCATCCAGCATGCCAAAGGCTATGCTCCTCTCAAGATGCGTTCGGCTATGGTTCCGGTGGTTACATTTGCCAACAATACCGTTCAGTGGGTGCTGCTGGCGGGAGTGCTGCTGGTGACAATTACTCCTGCACTCCTCTGGCTGGGCATAGCGCTTTTCGGGCTCACCACCCTTTTCAGCCTGCTCACTCTCCCGGTCGAGATCGACGCCAGTTCCCGCGCTGTGGCCTGGCTCTCGTCGGAGGGTGTGCTTGACGCGCAGACCAAGCCAATGGCGGTAGATGCCCTCAAATGGGCGGCATATACCTATGTTATTGCCGCAGTCGGTTCTCTTGCGACACTGCTCTATTACATCTCCCTTGCCAGCGGGCGCAGGTAAAGCTTGTGGTTATCAGGGATTGAGGTAGGAATCCTTTTCCTCGCGGGGAGCAATCGAAACCTCCAGCACCTGCGTGTCCCTTGTGGTGGGAACCAGGTAAAAGTCGGGACATTCGGCAGGCACGAGCAGTGCTTTGCCCTCTCCAAGAGGGAACAGGACCGTTTGCCCAAGCACCTCCAGCTGGACGGACGCCTCTCCTTTTATGCCCACATAAAGAATGAAAGAGTCGAAGCGCTCGCCGTATATATGCAGCGGGTCGGTCAGCAGCAGTTTGGTGGCGCTGAACTCCGGTATGTCCACCAGCTTGCGCACTATGTCGCCGGAATGATGATGGGGCTGCTCCGGCGCTTCCCAGGCCTTGTAATCGATGAAATCAAGTGCGTCCACAAGCCCGAGCGAAGGGTCGAACTCCTCGGTGCTTACTTCCTCTCCCCAAGAGCACAAGCAGAAATCAAGCGGTGACGATTCGCTCACTTCCAGCAGCTCCACATCGCCTGCGGCGCAGTGGGGGACTCCCGGACGAATATGGATGAACTGGCCCTCGTGGGGCGCGATAATGTTCATCAGGCTCTCTATGCTGCCGTCGGTGCAGGCGGAGAAAACCTCCGATGCATCGGTATCGTGCTTGAAACCGACCATGAGCCGCGCCCCGGCACCTGCGCGCAGTACGTACCAGAGTTTCTCCCGTCCCAGGAAATCGTAGCGCTGGACGGCCGTCTGGGCATCGGGATGAGCCCTTAGCGGCATACGGCCCTTGACCTTGATGCGCTTGACCTGTACGGGGAACTGACGTCCCCAGAAGTTGAAGACATTCTCGCCCACAACCCTGTCCATATAGGTGTCCATTACTTCGCTTATGGCATTGCCGCCAAGCCAGCCGTCGCGTATGAGGGAATCGCGGTAGCCCAGATCGGCCAGAAGGAACTCGTCGCTGCCCCAGGAATACTCGTCCTGGAGGGTGCAAAAGCGTAGGGGGTATAATTTCTTTTCTTCCATACGATACAAAAATACGGAAAAATCAGTATATTGTGGAAACTTATTTTGTTTATGAAAGGCATCAACATCTTTTTAGCCGACGGTTTTGAGGACATAGAAGCCCTTGCTACCGGTGACGTGCTCCGCCGCGGCGGTATGGACGTCAGACTTGTTTCGATATACGATGAACTTACAGTAGAAAGCTCCCACGGCGTATCCGTTATCGCCGACTTCACTCTCGACGAGGTGGATCTTTCTCCCGACGGTACCGATGCAGCAGACGTGATGATCTTCCCGGGCGGCATGCCGGGCACCAGGAACCTGGCGGCCTGCGAGCCGCTGATGGACGCTATGCGCTCTCACTATGCCGCCGGCGGTACTCTTGCGGCCATTTGCGCCGCTCCGGGGCTGGTGCTAAGCGAACTTGATTCGCTGCAGGGCGTCGAATTCACTTGCTTCGAGGGTTTTGAGGCTGCTCCTATAGCCAAGGGGGGAGTGTTCACTCCCAAGGCGGCCGTCCGGAGCGGACGCATCATTACGGGGCGCAGCGCGGGCCACGCGGTTTCTTTCGGCCTGGAACTCCTCTCGGCTTTGAGGCCGGAAAAGGTTGAAGATGTTAAAAAAGCTCTTTATCTATGGACAGTGTAAGGACGGACAAGTATCTCTGGGCTATACGGGTGTATAAGACCAGGAGCGATGCTACGGACGCTTGCAACGGCAACAAGGTCCGGGTCAACGGCGCTGTGGCCAAGCCCAGCAAGGCCGTTAAGATAGGCGATGTGATAGAAGTGCACAAGGGCCCTGCGTGTCTTACATACAAGGTGCATCAGTTGAGTGAGAACCGTATGGGCGCCCAGTTGGTGCCTGAATATGCCGAAGATTTGACTCCCGAGTCGGAAAAGGCCAAGTTCCACGCTCCCAAGGAGACTATCGTGATGCATCGCGACAAGGGTTCGGGGCGTCCCACCAAGAAGGACCGCCGTACCCTTGACGCCCTTATGGATATGCTGGACTAAGTGCCTGCCGGGGGCGGGTGACCGTCTGCGCCCACGCAGCCGTGAGTGGGAGGGGCCCGCTTGCGGGAGGGATAGGCCGAAGGCCGTAGTCACCCGCCCCCGGCAGGCACTTAGTCGGTACCGATACGGTTACGGGTAGAAAGGAGGGCGATTACAAGGCCTGTCAGGGCCACACCGGCGGCAGTCAGAATAATGTCTCCTGCCTTGACCACTACAGGATAAGCGGTTATAAGGAAGTTTCCGGGCATCTTGACAATGCCCAGATGCTGCTGCAGCAGCGCGAGCGCCACTCCGACTACCAGCCCCACCGCCAACCCGAGAAGCGAAATCAGCCAGCCCTCGAGCATAAAAATGCGCCGTATCATCGAATCGCGGGCACCCATGGCCTTTAGCGTAGCGATATCTTCTTTCTTCTCGATTATTAGCATCGAGAGCGAGCCGAAGATGTTGAACGCCACTATTATCACCACGAACAGCAATATAAAGAACACCGCCGCTTTCTCGTACTTCATCATACGGTAGAGCGTAGGATGCTGCTCCACGCTGTCCAGAAGGGTACAGCGCGACGCATAATCTTTTTTGAAGCGCTTTACGGCGCGGCGGCTGTTGTCGGTAAGGCGCAGCTCGACGCCGCTTACTTCTTCGCCGCTGCTTCCCAGAAGGTTCCTCATAGTGTGGAGCGGCACTATAAGCAACTCAGCGTCGGTATCGCTGCTTATACTCATAAGTGCAGCAGGAAAGAGTTTCTCGCAGCGGGCGGACGAGGTGGGATTGCTTATCGAGATTGCCGCATTCCGGTCGGGATAGTAAAGCAGCAGGGGATCGATGAAACGGGGGTGTATGCCCATCTTGTGAGCGAGCGCGGAGCCAACTATGGCCATAGGCACATCGCCTTTGTGCAGCTGCAGGGTGCCTTCGTAAACGTGGGAGGCCAGCCTTCCGTGCTCCTCGTAATTCTCATCCACGCCTTTGGCGCGGGCTATGCTTTGCTTGTCGGAGTAGCACAAAAACACATTGTCTTCCAGCGTGTAGCATACCGATGCCACCCTCGGGTCGGCTGCAAATGCATCTGCGAGAGAAGAGTCGGGGACAAATTTGGCCGCCCCGCCGCCATCGACCCACATAAGGTCGGGGTCAAGGTCGCCGAGGTTCTGCTTTATAAGGGAGTCGAAGCCGTTGTAAACGCTCAGAATCAGTATCAGCGCCGCCGTGCCTATGGCCATTCCGGCAGCGCTGATAGCCGAAATCACATTGATAACATTATGTGACTTACGGGCGAACAGATATCTGCGCGCTATGAACAGCGGCAGTCTCATTTGCGGAGCAATTCTTCGATCCGCTGTGCGTAATCAAGAGAAGTGTCGAGGAAGAAGTCGATTTCCGGGACGATTCGCAGCTGGGAAGCAACCTCCCGGCCGAGCTCGCCGCGTATAGCCTTCTTGTTCTCTTCGAGTATGTGCATTACGGAGTCCTGCTTGTCGGAGGGAAATATGCTCACGAACACCTTGGCTACACTCAGGTCGGGGCTTATACGCACCTCGCTGACGGTCACCATGGCGCCGCCGAACATTCCCATTCCCTTGCTCCGTATGATTTCGGCCAGGTCGCGCTGCAGTTCCCTCGCGACCTTGAGCTGACGTGTGCCTGCAGGTTTGTTATCCATTGATCTTGATGATATAGTAATCTTTCTTGCCTTTCTGGGCAAGGATGTACTTGCCGTCTATAATATCGTCCTCTGTAAGAGAGCCGCCGAAATCGGTGAACTTCTCTTTGTTGACGCTGAATCCGTTGTTCTGTATCATCTTGCGCGCCTCGCCCTTGGAAGGGAAGATGGAAGTCTCTACCGCGAGGGCGTCGAGTATGCCGACGGGCAGCTTGCTGCGGTCCAGCTCAAACGTAGGGACGCCGTCGAACACTTCCAGAAAGGTCTTCTCGTCCAGCTTGCGCAGGTCTTCCGAGGTGGCTTTGCCGAACAGGATGCCGGATGCCCTGAGGGCATTGTCGTATTCGGCCTGGCCGTGCACCATAATGGTAACCTCGCGGGCAAGCAGCTTCTGGAGCTCGCGCCTCTCGGGGCACTCGCGGTGGGCCGCGATGGCGCTCTCGATGGTGGCGCGGTCAAGCATGGTGAATATCTTGATGTAGCGCTCGGCGTCGTCATCGCTCACGTTGAGCCAGAACTGGTAGAACTGGTAGGGGCTGGTGCGTGCGGGATCGAGCCACACGTTGCCCTTTTCGGTCTTGCCGAACTTGCCACCGTCGGCTTTGGTGATGAGGGGGCAGGTGAGTGCAAATGCCTCTCCTGCGCAGCTGCGGCGTATCATTTCGGTGCCGGTGGTGATGTTGCCCCACTGGTCCGCTCCGCCCAGCTGGAGCTTCACTCCCTTGTGCTGGTACAGATACAGGAAATCGTACCCCTGAAGCAGCTGGTATGAGAATTCGGTGAAGGACATGCCCTCCGAAGAGTCACGGCTGAGACGCTTTTTGACCGAATCCTTGCTCATCATATAGTTGACGGTGATCATCTTGCCGATGTCGCGGGCGAAGTTGATGAAAGAATAGTCTTTCATCCAGTCGTAATTGTTCACCAGCTCGGCCTTGTTGGGCGCGTCGGAATTGAAATCCAGGAAGCGTCCCAGCTGGGCCTTGATGCACTCGACATTATGTGCGAGGGTGGCCTCGTCGAGCAGATTGCGCTCCTGGCTCTTCATGGACGGGTCGCCGATCATGCCCGTGGCGCCTCCCACCAGCGCGTAAGGCTTGTGCCCGCATGCCTGGAAGTGCTTAAGTATCATTATGCTGACCAAATGTCCGATGTGCAGCGAGTCCCCGGTAGGGTCGATTCCCACGTAAGCCGACGAGGGGCCTTTCATCAATTCTTCCTCGGTACCGGGCATAATGTCGTGGATCATTCCTCTCCACTTCAGTTCTTCTACAAAATTCTTCATATTAAAAAAGCTAACAGACCGCAAATTTGGACAATTATTAGTAAATTTGCAATCCAAAAGACAATTTAATATTTATTAGTCATAATATGAGAAAGAAAATCGTTGCTGGGAACTGGAAAATGAACACCACCGTTCCCGAGGGCGTAGAGCTCGCCAAGGCAGTAGTCGCCGAGAGCGCTTGCGTACCCGCTGATGTCAAACTTATCGTTGCAACTCCTTTTACCCACCTGTTCCCCGTGGCCGAGGCCATCAAGGGCAGCCGCGTAGGCCTTTCTGCCGAAAACTGCGCCGACAAGGAAAAGGGTGCCTTCACCGGCGAGGTGTCGGCCGCAATGCTTGCTTCAGTTGGTTGCCAGTACACTATCCTCGGCCACTCCGAGCGCCGTCAGTACTATGGCGAGACCGATGAGAAGCTTGTCGAGAAGACCCGCCTGGCACTTGCCAACGGTCTTGACGTTATCCTTTGCGTAGGAGAGAATCTCGAGGAGCGTGAGGCCGGCCGTCATTTCGAGGTCTGCGAGGCTCAGATCAAGAACGTTCTCTACAACTTCAGCGAGGAGGATATGAAGCACATCATCGTGGCATACGAGCCCGTGTGGGCTATCGGCACAGGCAAAACCGCCACAGCCGACCAGGCCGAGGAGATTCACGCATTCATCCGCAAGACCATTGCCGACAAGTTCGGCGCTGCAGTAGCAGAAGAGACATCCATCCTCTACGGCGGATCTTGCAAGCCTTCAAATGCCAAGGAACTATTTGCCCAGAAAGATATCGACGGCGGCCTTATCGGCGGAGCTGCTCTTAAGGCAGCCGACTTCATCGGTATCGCAATGTCATTTTAACAAGCGTACCACGGCGGCCGTCTGACCGCCCGCGTCGCACAACCAGATTATGTCACCCTTGATGCTTTTGACATTGAGGGTGATATTGTTTCTGCTCCTGTCGCCGTTGGTGGTGCTCCAATACACACTGCCGGTGATATCGGCTCCTTCGACGGTGGGGAGGGAGTCGAGGTCGAGTTCGAAATAATGGAGCATAGTATCCGTATTGGCACGGAAAACGGCCCGCTTCTCATTGTATGCCAGCTGGCATTTGTTCTCGTCGAACACGAACACCTTCTCGCCGTCTATCTCGAGCCGTACCGTGTCGTCGGTCAGGAATGAATCGATGGATGTGTTGCCTCTCTTGCACGCTGTGCAGAGGGCGCACATGCAAAGAAGAACAGCTATGTGCAGATACTTTTTCATCGGACCGTCATTTTACGGGTGATAATTTCCATGGAACCGTCGGTATACCATATCTCGGCCTTGAGCGTGCCGCTTTGGGTAAGATGCCAGTATCCGTCCGACTCGGGCCTCATCCTCACACCGTTGAAATACCAAACCACTTCTATGACGCCGCTCAGATTGTACACCCGCATGGGAATCCTGTCGCCCAAGTGGAAACTGCCGTCATCGCGGCGGCTGAGGCTGTTGAGGTAGATGAACGGCCTCACGCCCTTTTGTACGCCCTTGGTGCTCAGGTCCATCTCGCTGGAATAGATGTGCCCGTTGGCCGAACGGCCGCGAATGCGTATCCTGTAAGTGGTGGACGGCTCCAGGTCTTCAATCACGCAGAAAAACATTCCGTCGTCTTGCTTCTTGGCGGTGGCAGTGCCTATGATGCTGCCGCTCTTGTCGGAACTATCGTGCCAGGAGACGTAGCAATCATTGATGTCAAGCTCGTTAGCCGTAGTCCAGTTGAAAATCATTGCATCCTGGAATACGTGGGTGGCGAGCACGTTTATAGGTGCGATGAGGTTGAAATATACGTTGCCGTCGGCATCGAGGACAATGTCGTCGATTGCGTACTGGCTGGCGCTCCCGTTCCAGTAACGGAAAGAGGGGTCGGTATCGGATGCAAAAACGGTATGCCCCGGTTGCGGGAAGAAAACGTTGCTCACATTGGCGGCCCCGGGAATGGCGGTCACGACCTGGGCGCAGGGACGGTCGGGCCTGCAGTTGACCTGATTGTACTGCCACCTCTCGAGGGCGGAGAGGTTGCGTACGTATAAGTCGGAATACCAACTGTTGTTTTCGGAGCGGTCGATATGGTAAATCACCAGGCCGCTGCCTCCTATTCCTCTGTCCCAGCCCTCGGCTTTGCGGCATTCAAGCAGGTAATACTCGCCCTCGGTGTCGGTGTCGATACGCATATACTCCTTGCGTACGCTCAACGGACGCAGACGGAATGCGCCGGTGGTAAAGGAAATTCTGGTACCGAGTCCGAGCTGGTCGAGCTCCACGGCGCAGAAATTGGGCGGCAGGCGGTCGGAGCTTTCGGAAATACCCTTGTCCATAACGCTCAGGCTGCCCCAAAGCCCTTTGGCCGTGCCTCCGCTGCCGCTGCCGTCGGTGTCGTACATGTCCATCAGGCCGAACTGATGCGCAAATTCGTGGCAGAATACCGCGGGGGAGGAAGATTCGGTGCACACGGCAAAACTGTCGATGGTCTTGCCCGAGTAAGAAAATGCCTCACCCCTTTCGCTCAGCCGCCCTTGCCGCGGCCAGATGTGGTCGGCTCCTGCACCGTCCGACTCACTGCTGCCGGCCGTAATGATGTACACGATATCCACGGCCCCGTCGGAGTCGTTGTCGTAGGAGGAAAGATTGGTCCCGCTAAGCTCTACCGCCTCCCTGACCAGCTGGCCGATGTACAGGTCCTTGACGCTGGAAGAGTTAACCCCGTATGAGGCGTAGCCGCGCGGCAGGCGCACCGTGCTCAGAACGGTGAAAGAAAAAGTGCGGGAAGGGGAGAACTGGTCGTTGAAATATGAAGTGGCAGTAGATGTCTTGAAAAAGACCCCCGACTGCTTATCTTTAAAAGAGACGTCGCTGAATTCAACGGGAATGACAACCGCTCTGAATACCTCTGCTAGAAGTGCAAAAGGCAAGAGCAGAAAAGTCATAGTGAAGATCAGGCGCCTCATTGGAAAAAGTTTAGATGCAAAAGGCCGGTAACCTCGCGGCTCCCGACCTTTAAACGTGTACTAAAACCTAAACCTGCTATATAGATGCAAAAGGTTTCAGAAACGTTGCATCAAAAAACAAAAAAAATTATTTTTTTGCTTCGCCAACGGAAATCTTGCGGAATTCCTTGAGATCCTTCATAAGCTCGAGAGCGGCTTTGCGGGCACGGGCGCCGGCTGCCTTGTTGCCCTTAACTACCTGGGCCTCTGCATTTACTTTGAATGCCTCGATGTTGGCATTGATTTTTTCTACAAGTGCTTTCATAAGAAAAATGTATTAAAATTGTTTTGGTGTTAAAAGTCCATAAAACTCCCGCAAGTTATAAAATAATTTTTAATTAGCAATTTTTTTTGCGAAATAACTTATTGATTTGGTGTGTTTTCCGCTACGGGAGCCTTGGCGTTCAAATCTGACATAGCTTTTTGAGCTCCTGCGAATGCCCAAGTCTTGATACCGTTTATAACTTTGTCGGCAATCTGGGGCAGTTGAGGGAGCTGATCGAGAGAAAAGTGCCCGAGGACGAAGTCTATCTGGTCGCCTTCAGCAAAATCGTGACCGACCCCTATCCTTATGCGGGCGTAGTCTCTGGTCTGGAGCATTTCCTCTATGTTCCGAAGCCCGTTGTGACCTCCGTCGCTGCCTCTGAGGCGCATTCTCGTGGTGCCGAAAGGCAAGTTGATGTCGTCACAGACGACGATGAGGTTCTCTGGCAAGATGTCCAGCTCGTTCATCCAGTAGCGGATGGCTCCGCCGCTGAGGTTCATGTAGGTGGACGGTTTGAGCAGGTGGAACTGCCTGCCCTTGACGGTGTCGGTCAGGAGGGCGCCGTAGCGCTTGACATCAAATGTAAGATTGGACGCCTGTGCCCAGGCGTCCAATACAATAAATCCGATGTTATGTCTGGTAGCGGCATACTCGGGGCCGATGTTGCCCAGTCCGGCTACCAGGTAACTCCTGTCGGCCACAATTAAGCCTCCTCGCTTGCTACTACAGTGTTGCGGGTGGTCTTGACGCCGCAGATGATAGCATCTTTGTCGGTGGTGACGGCGATCTTGTCGAGCTTGATGTCGCCGGCCTTGATGCGCTTGTCAAGTCCGAGGTTGGTGATGTCGACGGTAACCTCATCGGGGAGGTTGGCCATGGTGGCGCAAACGCGGAGTTTGCGGGCGTTCTGATAGAACTTACCACCCTGCTGAACACCAACTGCGTGTCCGCTGATGACGATGGGAACCTCGATGTTGATGGCTTTGTTCTCATCTACTGCGAGGAAATCCACGTGCAGGCAGACGTCGGTAACGGGATGCCACTGGAGTTCGTGAAGAACTGCGGTGTATTTCTTGCCGCCGTCGAGTACAAGGTCGATGATGTGGGCCTTGGGAGTGTCGGTGACAGTCTTAAGATCCTTGGCGTTGACAGTGAAGAGCACGTTGCCCTCTACACCGGTACCATAAAGATTGCAAGGGACGAGGCCCTGGCTGCGGAAAGCCTTGATGGCTGCTTTGCCAGCCACTTCGCGGGTCTGGCCTTTAAGTTCAAAATGCTGCATTTTTTTAAGTTTAAAATGTGTTACTCATCCCGGAAGCGACCGGGACCCATTGCACCAAAACCCGAGGGTTTTAAAATGCGGGCGCAAATATAAGCAGAAAAATTGGTTTTGAAATACTTATGCAAGCAATTTTTCGCTTCTTGCGATGAATTCCGACAGCGCTTTACCCTTGAGCATTCCCTTTTCCAGCAGGGCCAGGTCGATAACCTGCCGCAGAAGGTCCTTGGTGCCTTCGCGGTCGGCCCAGATGCGGGCGATCAGCGGGTTCTGCATATTGACCTTGACGTCGTAAGCTTCGGGCATCGATCCGTAGAAGTTCATGCCTCCGCCAAGTGCGCTCATCTCGTGAACTCGCTCTGGGTGAGTACCACCGGTGAAGAATTCTCGCCGAGGTTCTCAGGCTCGACCTGATACTCGTTGCCTTCAGGAAGAACGGCCTTGAAGAGCTCCTCGAGGGCTTTTTTGTCTTCGTCGCTCATCTGCGGCTTGACCTTTTCCTCCTTGGGGATAAGGTTGTCGGGCGTGTCGCTGTCGACCCTTGCAAAGCGGGCGTCCTTGAGCTTGCGCTCCAGCATGTTCACGAAGTGGCTGTCCAGCTCGCAATCCATCAGAAGCACGTCGTAACCGAGGTTCTTGGCGGCCTCGATGCTGCTCCACTGGGCTTCGGTATCGGTGGCATACAGATACACGGTGCGCTTGTCCTTGTCGGTCTGGGCGCTCTCGATGGCCTTGCGGTAGTCGCTGAACGAGAAATACTTCCCGTCGGTGTTCTTGAACAGGGCAAAGTCCATGGCGCGCTCGCAGAACTTCTCGTCGGAGAGCATTCCGTACTCGATGAAGAGCTTGATGTTGTCCCACTTCTCTTCGTACTGGCTGCGCTGATCTTTGAAGATTTCCTCCAGCCTGTCGGCTACCTTCTTGGTGATGTAGGTGCTGATTTTCTTAACGTTGGCATCGCTCTGCAGGTAGCTTCGGCTCACGTTCAAAGGAATGTCGGGGGAGTCGATGACGCCGTGAAGCAGTGTGAGGAAGTCGGGAACTATGTTGTCAACATGGTCGGTGACGAACATCTGGTTGCAGTACAGCTGGATCTTGTTCTTGTCGATGGCCATGCGCTCTTTGATCTTGGGGAAGTACAGCACTCCGGTGAGCGTGAAGGGATAATCGACGTTGAGGTGGATCCAGAACATAGGATCTTCTTCCATAGGGTAGAGGGCCTTGTAGAAGCTCAGGTAGTCCTCGTCCTTGAGGCTTGAGGGGGCTTTGGTCCATACGGGCTCGATGCTGTTGATCACATCGTCCTGGTCTGTCTCCACGCTCTTGCCGTCTTTCCATTCGGTCTTCTTGCCGAACACCACGGGAACGGGCATGAACTTGCAGTATTTGTCGAGCAGGCTGCGTATCTTGCCCTTGGTGCCGAATTCGGCGGCGCTTTCGTCGTCGAAATAAAGGGTTACGGTGGTGCCGCGCTCAGCTTTCTTGCCTTTGCCCATCGAGAATTCGGGCGAGCCGTCGCAGGTCCACTGAACCGCTTCCGCGCCTTCCTGCCAGCTAAGGGTATCGATGGTAACCTTTTTGGCCACCATGAAGGCCGAGTAGAATCCCAGGCCGAAGTGGCCTATGATGTTGGTCTGGTCTTTATATTTCTCAAGGAATTCGCCGGCGCTGGAGAAGGCTATTTGGTTGATGTAGCGGTCCACCTCGTCGGCTGTCATACCGATACCGTTGTCGGTGATCTTGAGGGTCTTTTTCTTCTCGTCCAGCTCTATCGTTACTTTCAGCTCGCCGGCCTCGCCGGTGAATGTGCCTGCCGATGCGAGGGCTTTGAGCTTCTGGTCGGCATCGACTGCATTGGCCACCAGCTCGCGCAGGAATATTTCGTGGTCGCTGTAAAGAAATTGCTTGATTACCGGAAATATGTTCTCGGTAGTTACTCCGATTTGTCCTTTAGTATTTGCCATAATAATAAAAATTTACCGGCCTCTTTTGCGGAAGCCGGTAAACATTGACTCAAATTATATTCCAGTGACAAAATGTCATTATTTGTAGAGGAAACGCTTGATGCTCATCTTGGGAGTCTTCTCGAAAGGAGTGAGAACGGTCTCAACCTTGGCAATCTGGCTGTATCCGGGCAGCTGGCGGTTTGCACCCATGCGGATCTTCTCGGGGATGTCGGAAACCGTTTCGCTGTCGAGGTTGTCGCGCTTGATGGCGTCGTTGTCGAGATACACGAGGGCAACGATCTTGCCGGCCCTGTCAACCACCACCGACTCGGCCACGTAAGGCTGGTTGTTGATGATTGCTTCGAGCTCCTCGGGATATATGTTCTGTCCGTTGGCGGAAAGAATCATGCTCTTGGAGCGGCCCTTGATGAAGATATTGCCCTCTTTGTCCATGATTCCGAGGTCTCCGGTGCGCAGGTAACCGTCTTCGGTGAATGCGTTGGCCGATGCCTCGGGATTCTTGAAGTAACCGATGGTGATATTCTCACCTTTGGCCTGGATCTCACCGGCGATATGCTCGGGATCGTCGGAATCTATACGTACTGTAGCCACGTCAACTGCCTTGCCGCAGGAACCGGCCACATATTTGGTCCAATGCTCATAAGCCAGCAGCGGGCAAGCTTCGGTCATGCCGTAACCTACCAGATAAGGGAACTTGATGCGCTTGAAGAGTTTCTCCACCTCGGGATTGAGAGCGGCGCCGCCCATGATGAACTCCTGCACCTCGCCGCCGAATGCCTGTACGAGACCGTCCTTGACTTTCTTGTAGATGATGTTGTTGATTCCGGGAATCTTGAGAAGCACCTTCACAAGGGGCTTGTCGAGTGTGGGCTTGACCTTTGATTTATAAATCTTCTCCATCACCAGAGGAACGGTGATGAGCAGGTAAGGCTTCACGTCGGCAAAGGCTTTCAGCAGGGTTGCCGGGGTGGGAGCTTTTCCAAGCCAGTAGATTGCGGTACCGTTGCAGAGAGGGTAGATGAATTCAATCACCAGGCCGTACATATGGGCCATAGGAAGCATCGATACCATCCTGTCGCCTGCAGGAACATTGCGCTGGCTGTAGTCGACATTTGCGCTGAAGTTGCGGTAGGTGAGCATTACACCCTTGGGGTCGCCGGTCGATCCGGAAGTGTAGCTAATGGTCGACAGGTCTTCCCAGTTGTCGGTGGGGAACACCACGTTGTCGGGGCCGTAGCCGTCCTGCCACTTCTCGTCGAAGATCTCGTCCATGGTCTCGTATGTGGCTTTGGTCTGCTCGTCTTTAGCCCACAGGCAGCTCCAGTTGTCAATATCGATTGCAATCTGGAGGTTAGGCATCTTGGCCAGATCCATCTTAACCCACTTGTCGGCATTGGTGAACAATGCTATGCTCTCGGAGTGGTTGACAAGGAAAGAAGCATTGTCGGGGGTGAAGTCGGCCAGAAGGGGGACTATGACGGTTTCGTAGGTATTGACTGCCATGTACGACATACCCCAGCGTGCGCCGTTGCGGGCGTAGAGAGCGATCTTGTCGCCTTTCTTGAAGCCGAGCTTGTCAAATACGAGGTGGAACTTTTCGATTTGGGTGGCCATCTGGCCATAAGTGAAGGAGTCTCCGCCTATGCTGTTAAGTGCAGCTTTGTCCCAGTACTTGCGGGTGGCGTTCTGGAGACGCTCCAAATAATGAGGATAATTTGCCATTCTTCGTTGATTTTGGTTTAGCTTCCAAAAGTAAGGAGTGCGAGAGTTTTTTACAAACCACTTTGCGCGTATGTGGCGAATAATTACGATATTTGTGGCGAAATACTAATATATGGGGCGAATATTATGAAGAAAAAACCAATAGTTGCACTTATCTACGACTTCGACGGCACCCTCTCGCCGGGCAATATGCAGGAATTCGGGTTTATTCAGGCCGTGGGGTCCACGCCGGAAGAATTTTGGAAGATGAGTGACAATATCGCCATCGGTCAGGATGCTTCTAACGTGCTGTCATACATGAAGTTGATGTTTGACGAGGCTCACAGCAAGGGCATCTCCCTCAAACGTGACGACCTGCGCCGCTTCGGAGCCGGAATCGAGCTTTTTGAGGGTGTGAGGGGCTGGTTTGAGCTGGTCAACAAGTACGGCCGCGAGCATGGAGTGAAGGTAGAACACTACATCAACTCCAGCGGGCTCAAGGAGATTATCGAGGGCAGCCCTATCGCATCGGAATTCAAGCACATCTTTGCCGGATCGTTTATTTACGATGCCAACGGCGAGGCCGAGTGGCCCGGCATAGCGGTTGACTATACCGCCAAGACCCAGTTCCTCTTCAAAATCTCCAAGGGTATCTTCAGCTCCAGGGATAATAAAAGGGTCAACGCTTCCATAGCCGACGACAAGAAGCGCATCCCGTTCTCGCATATGATTTATTTCGGCGACGGCGAAACGGACGTGCCTTGTATGAAAATAGTAGGCATGTTCGGGGGCAATTCGATCGCCGTGTACAACCCCTCCTCCGAAAAGAAGAGAGCATCGGCTCTCAAACTCAAGCGGCAGGGGAGAGTGGCGTTCGCTACGCCGGCAGTCTATACTCCTTCTTCGCGCACATATAAAGTAGTGTGCGCCATAATCGACAAGATCAAGGCCGACTGCGAGCTTGTCCGCCTCTCGCGCCTATCTGATTAAGTTGAGGAATTCGTTCCTGGTACGGGACGAGCTCAAAAAGATGCCGCTGAAGGCCGAAGTGGTGGTGATGGCGTTGGATTTCTGCACGCCACGCACCTGCATGCAGGTGTGGTTAGCTTCTATTACTACGGCTACGCCCAGCGGATGCAGGGCTTCCTGTATGCAATCTCTGATCTGGACGGTGAGTCTTTCCTGAACCTGCAGACGGCGGGCAAAAGTTTCCACTACGCGGGCGATTTTGCTCAGTCCGGTAATCTTGCCGTTGGGAATGTAGGCCACGTGGCATTTGCCGATGAACGGCATCATATGGTGCTCGCAGGTACTGTAGAGTTCGATGTCGCGGACAAGTACCATCTGTTGATACTTCTCGTCAAAGATGGCCTGGCGAATGATCTCTATACCGTCCTCGCTATATCCTTTGGTGGTGAACTGCAATGCTTTAGCAACTCTCTCGGGGGTTTTGAGCAGGCCCTCCCTGGAGGTGTCTTCGCCCAAAAGACGAAGTATTTCCTTGACGTGGGCGGCAATCTGTTCGGTGGTCTGCGGAGAATAAATCTCTTCTTTCGTATAACTCATACTGCAAAAATACTCAAAAATATTTGCACTTAAGAATTATTTTATATCTTTGCGGCCTAATTGCTAATTGTTTGACACTATGTATTGGACACTTGAATTAGCCAGCAGCCTGGACGATGCTCCATGGCCGGCAACAAAAGACGAACTTATCGACTACGCCAACCGTTCCGGCGCTCCTGAAGAGGTCATCGAGAACCTCCAGGAACTCGAGGAGGAAGGTGAAATATACGAGACCATCGAGGACATCTGGCCCGATTATCCTACCAAAGAAGACTTCTTTTTTAACGAGGAAGAGTATTAGGGGCTTAACTACCTGATAATAAGCAAATTAAGTGCATCGGGTACGGTTTTTACGACCGTGCCCGATGTCCTTTTAAGGCATTCTACGGCCATTTACGGAATCAAAAGTTACCGCAAAACTTACCGCAAAAGTTACCGCATTTTTGTAACGGTAATAGTTGCTCCCAGCGCACTGCAGTGGCGATTTCGCCATGTGGAAGCAGACGCTTGAAACCTTGCTCCCCAACCTCAGAAAAGAGGGTAAAAAGAGGGCAAAAAAGAGGGCAAAATTTTGGTAACCTATGTATAACGTAAACTGTAGACATTATGCCAGCACAAACTAAGATTCCTCGCGGCAAATTCTTTATCGAGGACAGAACCAACGCCAAAGGAGAGGCGACCATTTACATTCGCTACTTCCTGCAGCGCTACGCTAAGCGCTCTACCGGGATCAACATCCCTCCGACTGCCTGGGATGAGGAGAACAACTGTGTGAAAGCTTCACATCCCAATGCGTCAAGAATCAATCTTGCTCTCCAGAACTTCAAGTGCGACATCGACAACCGTCTGATGGATTATGAAGGTGAGCTGAATCTCACTGTTCTCAATTTCATCCTGAACGGTGGCGACCCTACGCATAAAGGGGACCTGCCGGACGAGTCTCCAACACAGGTGGTGAATAAGAACACCAGCTTTGTGGACTATTGCAAGAAGGTCAATGACCTAAAATACGGGAAAAAGGAGTACGGCTACTCCATGTGGTACAACAAGCAGAAGATTATCGAGCAGTTCGAGACCTTCCTAATCCACTGGAGGAAGACTCCCAAGTTTGCCTTGAAGGATTTAAGGGCAGATGTCTTTGATGAGTATGTCCAATACCGGTTCACCGTGCTGAAAAATACGAGCAAGGAGGCCGTCAACAAGACGCTTGTGCCCCTTTACGTCGCCATCAAGCAGGCTGTTCTTTATGGCATTATCGATACCAAACTGGCGGCCCCCATCGTAGATAATTATCTGGAAACACACGAAACGGAGTATAAACCGGATATGGAAGAGGAAGTAGTGGAGCATGTCCGGTATCTGAAGCCGGAACAGATTGAGCAGCTGAAAGACTACCAGTCCAAATGTAAGAATCCTCGTTCGAAAGAGATTCTGGATATGTGGTTCTTTGCTTTCTACGCCTGTGGGCTGCGGCTTTCAGACATCATGACGCTCGAATGGAAACATATTGACTGGGAAGCCAAGGTCATCAAAAAGGTTCAGTTCAAGACCAAGCGTCTCCCAGATGTGTTGCCAGTTCTGGGCAACTCAGCAATGGAGATTCTGGAAAGGTGGAAAGGATATGGGCGTAATGAGAAGTTTGTCTTTGACCTGCTGCCGGAAGATTATGACTTGACAGATCAGAAACGCCTTTTCATGGACAGGAATTCCAAGGATAAGACCTTTAACACCTCCCTGAATGTGGCCAGGATGACGCTGCGCTTTGAATTCCCCCTGACGATGCACGTGGCACGACACAGTTTTGCGGTGATGGCCATTAACAAGGGAATGTCGCTCTTTCTTCTGTCGAAGATCCTGGGGCATGCGACTATCGCATCGACGCAGAGAACCTACGCCGAATTCTTGAAAGAGACTGTTGAGTCGGAAACCAGATTCATCCGGGACCTTTAGCGTCTGATAGTGAATACCTGTGGGCTATGGTGGATGTCGTTGAGGAATCTCTCGACATCCTCTTTGCTATACAGGTAGATGTCTCCAATCAGGGAATAGCCCAGCATCCCGCTATTCCTCCATTTCTTGACGGTTTTGTCGGAAACACCGAGCAGGGCGCGAAGCTCTTCGTTGGTATAAACCGGCTTAGATGCGGCCAGGGCCTGCTTCAAATCTGAAATCTCATTATTCAGGCGCTGGAGCAAAGAGATCAGCAATTCTTCTTTCATTATAGGTGCGGTGTTAGTTTCATATCAGGTGTATATCCCGGAGAGGCCTGCAGGAACTCATTTAAATCCTTATGCTCCCCATACAGGTCGGACATATCAACAGTCTCTTTCCCCTTCATCATATCCCGGACACCTTGATAACACTTCTCTCCGGCGGCATCATTGTCCAGAAAGCAAGTGGCTTTCTCATGCGCGCGTATATAATTAAGGGCTCTGTGTAGATTATTCACGGAATTAAGGACAACGATGTCGCAAGTGGGTATCTTGCTGCCTTGCATCACTTGCCAGGACAGGAAGTCAAAGAATCCTTCGAAAACGGCGACGTTCTTTGAACTTGGTTCTTTTGAGAGTTTGCCTTCCGTGTTGAAGGTACTGATGTCAGCTTTGGTCGTTGCCTTGAATCCCGTAGGTGTTGACAGCGAGTATCCACCAGAATTATTGGGGAATCCGATGTGCGTGAAGTTCATCCCTTTTGTCGTGGAATGAGTGATAACCTCCTTGCAGTACGCCTTGGCTAAATCCAAAGGAATCTTTCTGCTGGCGATGTATTTGGTCAGGTAGTAGCACTGTATGGGTCTGACTTTCCTGATCTCAATCGATTTGTCTGGCTCCGGTGTCTTTATCAGTCCGGGAGTCGTGACATGGTTCACTCCATGGTCCCGGGTAATGGCAGGCTCCAGTGAGCGGAGGAATTCATATGCCTCATGTCTGGAGCAATGTTTCACGAGCATTACAAGGTCGGCATTCGTTCCTCCCTTCCCCGAGCCGTGGTCGTACCAGACATTCTTCGAACGGTCAATATGGAGGGATGCTTCGGACTCATCCCTTTCCGGCGAGTAGAACATGTCCTTCACCAACCCGGGCCTGAGACCCAGGGCTTCGGCCACACGCTCTATCGGAATATTCAGTTCAGCCTGTCTAAACATTTTCTATATTTTTTCTACACTTTTTCAATAATTCTTCATACCTTTGTATCGTGTTAAGTTCCAAAGCGCAGTGATTGCACTCTTGGTATCTTGACACAGGAGCGAAGTATTGTCCTGTTTTGTATTGCGATAATCATTATATGTATCACAATACTTACCACAAAGGACTATATTAATTTTTGAAAAAACAAAAACCATAAGGAGCGAAGTACATGGAAACGGAGAAGAAAGGTGGCCGTCTTGACCCCATCAAGCGGTATTTGTTTGAGCAAGGAATCAGTATGGCGGAATTGAGCCGCCGCTGCGAGAAGAAACTGTCCCGTCACGGTGTCGCATACCGTGTACGCGTGGGTGATTGCCTGATTTCGGATATGGAAGACATGGCCCAGGCTGCCGGATACAAGTTTGTCTGGAGTTGGGAAAACGTCCGCGAAGTTGAGCCTTCCGGTCGCGCCCTCAGGCCAATGACAGCGTTCCACAGTGATCGTCTGAAACCAATACTCGGATACCTTTTCGACAAGAATCTGAGCATACCCGATTTGGCTAAACGCGTAAATATGAGCCGTGCAGGCATGGTTTACCGCCTCCGCGAGGGCGTCTGTATGATGTCAGATATGGAGGCAATGGCGGAAGCTGCCGGTTATAAGTTCGTTTGGGAATGGGAGCCTCTTCCCAAAGAGGAGACACAAGCGGAGGCTTAAGCCGGATCGTTCAGTTCCTTGAACAATAAGTTGATGATGTCGAGATGAATTTTCTGGTAATTCTTCTCGACTTCTTCTTTTATCTCCTCGTCACTCATGTTCACCACAATGCGTGGCAGCGGTAGATTGTGCTTGGGGGGATCTCCGGCCTTCACCTCCCCGCAGAAGGTTTTGGGATGGACTTTCTGTTTCCAGCTATCGGCCACATAGCCGCAGAATGTACCTTGTGAGAGCGCCTCGATCTTGTTGGGCGGAAGAACTTCGCGCTGCTGGAATGAATACGTGATATGCTCGGATGTGTCGCTCTCCTGGAATGAGCGCATCTCCCTCTCAACCTTGCCGAAAGACTTGCTCAAACTCTCGGCCGTATCGCCCTTGACGGCGCCGGCAAAGACATTACCGACGGTATTGAAGATGACGTCAGATTCTTTCTGGTCATAATCTTTGACCAGCTGGCTCTTATCCTGGGCGCCGATGACAACGGCCACCCTGTTGCTTCTGGCCGTGTTTATAAGATTGTCGAGTCCCTTCAGGTATATGGTGGGCAGCTCATCGATGAGCACGGCGCTGTGCATCTTCCCGGGATTGTTGATGATTTTGAAGAGCTGGGACATCAGCATCGCCAGTGTGGTTCCATAGACCGACTGACGGCGTGGATTGTTGCCTACGCATATTATCTTGGGCTCTTCCGGATTGTTTATCTCCAGGGAGAAATCGTCCCCTGATAGCGTCCAGTACAGGGTTTTGGACGCGAATCTATTCAACGGAACGCGGGCAGAAGCAATCTGCCCCTGCAGTTGCTCATAGGCCTGGTCCTGAATGGCATCCGCAAAGGTATTGCGCTTAACCTCCAGCTCATCGAACTTCTTCAGAATCTCGAAGACTGCCCGGTAATCCTGCCCCATAAGCTCAATCAGATGCGGGAAGGTGCAGTACTTACCGCCCTCGTATATCTTGAGGAACCAGATGAGCAGGTCGATATAGCATCGTGCCGACAGTGAGAAGAAGTCATCACCTTTAGCGTTCTCCCTGTTGGCGTTTTTCATGATGACCTCTGCAATTTCAGTAGCATCAATGGGGTCAGTCAGATATCGTGGATGGATAGGGTTGAAGCGGTGCGAATGCAACGGGTCATCGAAATTGACGATGTAGAGCTTGGGCTTGACAGGATAGCAGCCGTAGTTATCCAGCAGTTCATTCATCACCCTGTGCGTCAGGTCCGGATACTTGTAGTCATAGACAAACATAGCATATCCCTTCTGCATCATCTGCCTGAAGAACGGCCCGTAGATGCTGTAGGTTTTACCTGAGCCGGGAATGCCGATGACCATACATCCCCGCTGCGGAGACACCACATTGATGTAGCCGTTACGTAGTTTCCCCTCATACTGGTATGTCATAGGGATGTTCACGCTGTCCTCGTTCTCGATGAGTTCTTCGCACTGTTCGAATGTGTCCCAGTAATCCGGCAAATGAGCATCAAAACTGCGTACCAGGCGCCCCAGCAGGATAGCTCCAATCAGGAATAGGATATATCCGGTAACGCAGGTAATGACGAACCAAAAACCACTTCCCAGAAATGCTGAGCCGAGGAAAAGTACCAGCCCGGAAATCAGTGGAAGTAGCACCTCCAGCCACGTCGAGGCTTTCGAGCTGCCACTACGCACAATGACTGAAACTGTCGTAAAGAAGATACACACGAATCGGACCGACCAAGGCGAACGCAGTGTCCCGGCCTGATAGATTTCCAGCATCAGCGAATCGGTCAGCGAAGAGCGTAGGCCCAGCGCCGCCCACATTGGATAAGCATAATAGTATACCATCACCAGCAGGATTGCTCCCGCCAGCAGCAGGAACATTGAGTACATCGGTTTCGTTCTGGAGTTCATCGTTAGTTGGGCCCCCTTCTCCCTCTCTTCATAATTTGTTCATCCTCGTTCCGGCGGCTCCTCTCAGCACCGAGGGCTGCCAGTGCGATGACGGCGGCATCATCCGCCGTCACTTTTTTTTTTTTTTTCCAATCCATTTGGTGCTCCCACTTGTTCACCCGGGCATCTTCAAACATGGAGGCGGTGATATCCGGCAGGTCGCTGGCTTTAAATACGCACTTGTTATGATGGTCAACGAACGTAACACCGAAGATTCGTCCGTCCACGTTCGTGGAGAGCTTGAGATAGATGCCACACTTGGCCAGATATCGCCGTGTATGCAGTTCTGTATTGCATTTCTTAAGAGCAGTCTTCGCAAGGTTGGACACTCTTTCTTTCTCCCGTGTCTTGATCTGCCCTTTACATTGACGGGCATGGATGGCAGTCCATTCAGGCAGGTCCCAGTGCTCTTCAGGTAGCGACAGAAGCGGGGTGCAAGGCTCTTTTGTCTTGGGATCGAGTCCCTGGAACTCCATGTTCTCATGGCCTTCGAAATCAGTACGGAGCACCCGAATCCCCAGACTCTCCATAGTCAGGTCGAAGTGGTCCGGCTGGGTAAAGTAATACGTCTTGGCCAGTTCAATAATGGCGTTCAGTTGCTCTCCATAATCACCCTTCTCCGGGCCGAAACCATTGTAGGGATTGAAATCCTTTGCCTCTTTAGGCTCTTCCTCCGGATTATCTGGAATCTGGTCCATTTCTTTCTTCTTGCCGACGGCAAAACCGAACTCCTGGGCCAGTTCCTTCATGATTTCCTGTGAGTGTTTCCTTTCCCGGAAGTCTGGAATCTTTCTGCCATTCTCATCCACGCGCACGGACACGAGATGATAATGGATGCGGCCAGTATCGGTATGCTTGTACAAGATGAATGGCTGATTGCCATATCCCATCTTCTCCATATACTTCCGGGCAAACTCCTGTACCTGCTCATCGGTCATATTGTCCGTGACGCTTGGGTTAATGGAGGCATGGAAAGACATCTTTTCCGTGCGGATACTTCCGTTTTCGTATTGCTCAAAAATCTTCATCGGATTGCGCGGGTCGTCAATATTAGAGGAGAAGATTACCGAGGCTTTCCCCTCGGCAACCTTCCTCTCATTGTACTGGACCGCCGATGATGTACTCGGCGCCGGTGCGTAGATCTTGACTACCATTGCGACAAGTCGATGGCGAACTTATGGACGATTCACTCTCCGGATGCGAGCTGTGGAGCGTCGAGGCTCTGGACCCATACATCCAGGTTGGTGTAGGTCTTCTCGTCCTTGACATTGAGCGAGACCTTCAATGCTCCGACCAGAGCGACATAGCGGCCCCTCTTGAGCCTGTCGGCCACACCGGTCTTCTTCATCCGGCAGGTGTAGTACGTGGGCTTCTCATCCTTGTCGGCGGCAGGATCCTTAGCTGCTACAGTGAAACGGATGAATTCTTTCTCGTCCTTTCCGGACACAATCTCGCAGTCTGCAGCGAGGTTGCCTGATAAAAACAGTGTTTGCATAACGCGTAATGATTAATGAGTTGAATTTGGGTTATCTGATACTTCCGCGCTGATGGCTTCAACCTTATCCAGCACGGAAATCATCATCTGACGAAGGTCGGTCAGTTTTCCCTCGATGGTATGCGAAGTGATGACGGCATTGCCCTGCCTGTCGCGGAGCTTTGCCATTGAATTCACGGCCCTGACGACCTGGTTGTAGTTGACACCGATGCGCTTGATTTCCGCCCGAAGAATCTCAATCTGCTTGGAAAGGTTGGCGGCATTACGACTCAAATAGCGCCTTCGCAGACGCCCGCGCATCAGCACATGTCGAATGTATCTGGACCTGGAGCGGAACCCCTCCAAGGCCATTGCGGCATCCAGTTTGGCCGCTTCTTCTTCCGACATACGGAAGGTAATCTTTACTGTTTTGTTCTCTTTCACAATTCTCTCTCCTCTAAAACAATATTACATCCCGAAGGAAGGCGACTCCGGAGCCTTCCCGTCCGCGAAGCGTACAAGATGGCCCCGGTACGGGGTCCGTGCTTGGCCGACCTGTCGGACAAACACCCATCTTGCAGTTTGGCCTAACGGCTCAAACGCAGGACTCCCTTTCAGTCGCTTCTGCAAAGGTAGCAATAAATCCGATAAACGCAAATTACACAAACCTATGTGTTGCGAGAATTACCAAAATAGGCTATCTTTGCGGCATACAGATATACGGGGTATACTGCTATACGCTTATGACAGATATGCAAAGTATACATGTATACCCGGCATACAACTATGATTGGTATACTGTTATGGAAGGGATACAGATATGCGATGCATAACGCTATACAAGGTATAATTACATATAGATATGGGACAGATAGACAGCTTCAAAAAAGTGCTGGGAATTACTGACCAGCCAAACGGATCACCAGCGACAGTTGTCGAGATGAAAGAAGAAAAGGTTCAGGAGCAGACAGTGGATTCTCCGCGTCAACGAAAGAAACCAACGAAAGCACAACGCCAGCGAACAACTCTGGCAGTCAGTATGCAGACCCGTGAAGAAATACACGTCCTCTCCTTCTGGGCGCAGCGGCAGAAACTCACGGATACGGCCTCGTCGGAAGCACTTCTACGAGTAATGCTGGATACCTTCTATGAGAAATACCCCAAGTCGAAGAGATATGTCGAATATGTATAAATAACTCTTTCAAAACCTTTAACAAACCTTTAACATCTTTTGCTTGGCGGTCTGGAAAGAACCACTTACCTTTGCTGGTGATACTTGCAAGTGTTTGATTATTAAATAATTAAATATAATTTATATGAAAAAACCAGCAATAATAGATTCAGAAATTGAATTTACGGTATTCAATCATTCCGTGCTTACTCCGCCACATGAAGTCGAAGATTACGATCCCAAAGATGGGGCAGATGTTATTTATGCAATGGCCATGGACTTTATTGCAGAAGGCAGGACAGAGCAAGGAAAGAAAGACCTGGAATCCGCCTATCGGTTGGGCAGTTGGCGTGCTGGCAACACGCTCGCATATGGATTATCAGCCGGTTGGTTTGGCCAGCGGGATTACCAAGCACATCTTGTCATCTTAAGGAATTTGGTTGAGCAGGGCTCTCGAGATGCAATGAGTAATCTGGGATATGCTTATCAACACGGACTTGGTTTGAAGAAGAGTATCCGTTGGGCTGTATATTGGTACGAGAAAGCGGCAGAAAGGGGTAGCATTGAAGCGATGAGCAATCTCGCGCACGTCTACCTGTTTCAAGAAGGAAAGTACAAAAATGAAGACAGAGGTGTTCTTATGGCATTTAAGGGTGCAGACTTGGGTAGCGAAACAGCCATGAACGCTCTGGGACTTTGCTACGAAAACGGATACGGAGTGCCCTTAAGCAATAGAAGGGCTTTCGAGTGGATGAACAAGGCTGTGGAGAATGGTGCAGGCGCACCTGCCGAGCACAATTTGGCCCGGTTCTACCGGAAAGGCATCGGTACAGAGGTCGATAAGGCCAAGGCCGATGAATGGGACCGGATTGCTGCTGAACATGGTTATAAGATTGACCCTAAAACGAAGAACTATGATCCAAGATAACCAAACCAACAAAGTTTACCTGGCGAAAGGCCTGAGCTATTACATGCCCCTTTCGCTGCTTATTGTCGAGAATCTGAAATGTCAAGGGATAGACTTCGCTTGGCTTCCCAGGACGGAGAATGACAATTACATCTGGGCACGGGACTATATGCCGATTCAACTGGAGAAGAATCTATTCCTGCAGTACCAATACAATCCAGATTACTTGAAGCGATACCGGGGGTGGATTCCTCCATACAAAGAGATCGGCAAAGACCTAGGGCTGAATTGCATCACCACCGACATCGTAATGGACGGAGGGAATGTCATCCCGTGTGGCAACAAGGTCATAATGACGGATAAAATCTTCAAGGAGAATCCGCAATACAGTCGGGAGGCATTAGTCGATGAACTGGAGAATCTCTTCTTTGCCGAACTGGTCATCATTCCCTGGGACCGCTATGAAATGTACGGCCATGCCGACGGAATGGTGCGTTGGATAGACGGAGACAGAGTCTTAATGAACAATTATAGCGACTTCGATCCCGCATTTCGCAAAAAGCTGATGGATGCCCTTTCTCCTCACTTCCGGGTAGAGGAATTGGTTTACCGTTGTCCCCGGCCCAGCAAGTTCTCGTGGGCCTTCTTGAACTATCTTCAGGTAAAAGATTGTATATTTGTACCTTGGATGCCGATAAGTGAGGCTCACGCGGCCTTCTCAAGAATGAATGAACTGTTCCCCGATAAACATGTCATTCATGTAGGACCTTTTGAAGACATTATCCATATGGGCGGTGCCCTGCACTGCGTCAGCTGGAACATCCTCGCCGATCCGGTATCACAGCCACAAGAAGAAGTAAACATTGACACCTCATGGCCGACAGAGTATTAGGCATATCAAAGAATTTGAGCACTCTGCTTTCTGAGTTTAGTGGTGCTCATGGCAAGACGGAGAAAGAGCGTACTGACTCATTGAAACCTGCTTTTGAACAGATTGCTGGGAAACTTCTTTATGGGGGCCATTTTATTGTCACAGATGAGAATGGCGATGTGGTTCGAAATGTTTATCTTCACAACGTTGAGTTTTATTATCACGAAGAGGGAGATGGGTTGGTAAAAGATTACATCGTTTATCACCGTAATCCGGAGAATCCCGCAAAAACGCCCAATCCGCTGCCACCTTTTCCTATCGGAAGCCTTCATACACATGTCTCAGGGATCGATATAACATTCGAAGACAATCGGCATCCTGATAAACCCAAGTATAGAGCATCTGTGCTGGTTCGCGCTTTCCGGGTTGAGGTGGTAAAAGAGACTGAAGGGCTGTCTTTCTCCATGGATGTCGATGAGCGTTCCACCTCTTTCTACAACGCTTTGTTCATGGGCGTCAACGTTCTGGATAGAAAACTATCGGTGCATTGGCACGATAACGGCGTAAAACAATGTGAAATACCGCAGTGCAAGCCCAGGCACAACGTTGGTAAATTCGATGAGAAGATTCATAAGAAAGGATATAAGTACCACGTGAAGAAGGAGAAATTCGAGCAAGACGAACGTCTATGGGCCTTCTTTCGGTGATTAGTAACTCCTCAGACAGAATCCATTATTCATATGAGCCTTCCGGCCCGGCTTGTCCGGGTCGGAGGGCGGTGTGAGGCGCGGCGGTGGAACAGTCTCTGACGCTTTGGGCGGCCAGGCGTAAGCCGGCTGCACCAAGTGGCAGAGTCTGTGGAGCCGTGAGACTTCGGCGGCGGGTTCCCGGCGTCGAGGTCTCAAGCGCCGTGGGGCGGAAGTGGTGTTGACGTGCTTGCACGGCAACACGACTGGAGCGACCCTGATTTTATTATCTCGCGCAAAATGAGTACATTTGCATAGATGTAGAACCCTTTTATGGAAGAGCCAATTCTCAATAGCCACAATAAAGAAGAGTACCCACCGATGCATACTGCGGAACATATCCTGAATGGGACAATGGTTCGCTTGTTTGGATGTCCAAGGTCAAGAAACGCACACATCGAGCGCAAGAAATCGAAATGCGATTATCTGCTGGCGGCATGTCCTACCGATGAGCAGGTGACAGAAATCGAGCGTACTGTAAACGAGGTGATTACCAGAAATCTGGATGTTACCATCGATTTCATGACGCGGAAACAGGCGGTGGATATTGTCGACCTGGGCAAACTCCCGGAGGATGTCTCCGAGACGCTGCGGATCGTGCGTGTGGGCGACTATGATGCCTGCGCTTGCATCGGTGCGCACGTGAAGAACACTTCTGAAATCGGCACGTTCAAGATCCTGAGCCACGATTATGAGGACGGTCGTTGGCGGGTCAGGTGGAAAGTAATTGAAAAGTGAAATGATTACGCTGGAACCATTACGGAAAGATGACCGGGAGCAGTTCATCCTGGACAACCAGTGGGCGTTCAAGTATGGCGCCCAGCAGGAGTTCGGGATGCGGGACGATCGTTGCGAAGAGGGCGAGGAAGTGATATCCCGCAAGACCATCGAGCGCTCCATCGACGGCGAGAATGCCGAGACCTACCGGATTGTCCTGGACGGGCAGAAGGTCGGCGGCGTCGTGCTTCAGATTGACAAGGAAGCGGCGAAAGGCGAGCTTGAACTGTTGTTCGTCCTTCCGGAGTGCCACAGCCAAGGCATCGGCCAGGCGGCATGGAAGGCCGTGGAAGCGATGCACCCGGAAATCCGCGTCTGGGAAACCATCACCCCTTACTTCGAAAAGCGCAACATCCACTTCTACGTGAACCGCTGCGGCTTCCATATCGTCGAGTTTTGGAACAAGTACCAGCATGGCCCCGCCGTTCCGGAGGAGATGGAAGAGAACTGGAGCGAGGATGATGAGATGTTTGTGTTCAGGAAGGAACTATGAGGTTTCAGCGCACCAATAGACCGGGATTCCTGTTCGGCTTGATCGACTTTTGTACGGCCGGGCTGTTCTTTCTGTTCTATATGCCGCTCAGCGGGTTACAGGACGAACTGGATGAAATCCTTGGACGCCGCACGCAGCGGTACTGGGTCGCCTATTTATTGGGTATTCCGACTCTGTTCATCTACACGCTCGTATGGATGGCGAATATTGCCGAGGAGTTGAAGGTGAAGGCGATTGAGATGGGCTTAGAAGGGCCCCATACCTCGTGGTGGCATATGTTTGGATGGAACACTTTCGGCGTGCTGTTTATGGGACCAGCCGTTGCGACTGGACGGTTCTTCAAGACGCTCAATCAGATTGAAGAGAGACTTAATCACAATAACACCAAAATACAAGAAACATGAAAGAGCAAGTACTAAAAGCCATGAAAGAGGCCGGGAAGCCCGTTTCGGCTGGTGACATTACCAAGATCTTGAACGCAGACCGCAAGGAAGTGGACAAAGCGTTCGCTGAACTCAAGAAGGAAGGCGCTATTGTTTCTCCTGTCCGCTGCAAGTGGGCGCCTGCTGAATAAAGTAATACCAATCATGGTATGCGGCCCGAAGGGACAGTCTGGTGACGGCTTTGCCGGCGCCAGTCTGTTCCCGGGTGAGACTTCGGCGGCGGTTTACCGACGTCGATGTCTCAAGCGCCGTGGAGCGGAAGTGGTGTTGACGTGTTCGCACGGCAACACGACTGGCGCGACTTCAGTTTGAGGATATCGCTTAAAATGAGTAAATTTGCCCTATGACAATACTAGATGCAATCAAAACCAGGCATTCAGTTAGAAAGTATGCCGATAAGCCTATCGAGACGGCAAAAGTAACAACCCTTCGTTCTGAGATTGAGAGGTTGAATGCGGAAAGCGGTCTGAACATACAGCTGGTTCTGGATGAGCCAAAGTGTTTCTCTACCGGAATGTGGAAATATGGGCAATTCTCTGGCGTCAAGAATTACTTCGTGATGGCCGGTCCCAAGGGGAAAGAGGCCGAGGAAAAGATTGGCTACTACGGAGAAACACTGGTTCTCCTCGCACAGACACTGGGCCTGAATACCTGCTGGGTGGGACTGACTTACAAAAAGATTCCCGGCACCTATACCCTTCGGGATGGCGATACCGTACATTGTGTGATTTCATTGGGCTATGGCACCATCCCCGGTGTTCAGCATCCGCTGAAACCTGTAGAGCAATTCTATGAATCCGAAGGCCTTCCTCCCAAGTGGTTCCAGGATGGAATGGAGGCCGCCATGCTGGCACCCACCGCTGTCAATCAGCAGAAGTTCAAGTTCATCCTTCACGAGGGCAACAAGGTGGAGGCCAAGACTTCATTCTCAATGGCAGGGTACACCAATATCGACCTTGGCATTGTCAAATACCATTTCGAGGTCGGTGCTGGGAAAGATTGTTTCACATGGCTATGAGAAAAATCCTGATTGTACTGACTCTATTCATCGCCATCGGCGCGGTGGGCGGAGCCATAATGATGTGGGTGGATCCCAGCGGGAATGGTTGGGGCGGAGCGCCGATGCTTGATTTGCTGAGGGCAAAGATGCCCTGGCCTGATATCTTCTTCAAGGATTTCATTCCGTCGGGTTTTGTACTGCTGGCTGTTAACGGGCTTACGCAGTTTTTGGCAGCGCTGATGCTGATTAAGAAGCATCGGCTTGCATACTGGGCAGTGCTCGCCTGTGGCCTCATCCTGATGCTTTGGATTGTCTTGGAATGGTGGGTATGGGGCTTTAACCCCATCAGCAATATCTATTTTGTCTTTGGATTACTGGAACTCGCAGCTGCCGTATATTGCATAAGGAAGAGATAGCCGGGCAGGCGAACTTGTTCGCCTGCCGGGCGGTGAGAGGCGGCCCGAAGGGACAGTCTGGTGACGGCTTTGCCGGCGCCAGTCTGTTCCCGGGTGAGACTTCGGCGGCGGTTTACCGACGTCGATGTCTCAAGCGCCATGGAGCGGAAGTGGTGTTGGCGGCACCGCCGGCAACACGACTGGAGCGACCTGCAGGCAACAAATGGGACGGTTTTTGCATCTATGGATGCGTAATACCATACAATCATGAAACCGAAGAAGAAACAGAAGAAGCTGCGAATTACGGAGGCGGACTTTATGCTCGCCAACCGCAGGGCGGCAAGACTCGAAGAGATTGCCGAGCACGGGAGGCCGGTTTCAATGAGGTCGGCGCTCCACAAATCGAAGAAGGTCTATGACCGCAAGCGTCTGAAAAAGGCAGGCATCACGAGCGATGACCTGCCTTTGAAGTCTAAATGAGGCGCGTTCTATCTGCTGACCGCAAGAAGAATGTGGAAATCGTGGCCGAGGTTTTGGATCTCAGCGTGGTGAATCCTGATTGCAGGAATACGGGGCGTGGTGTGGGAAACGGTATGCCCCTCTTCGTCGAGAACAAAGCCCATCAGCGGGAATATGGCTTTGCAGAGGATTCGTAATTCCTCGGCCGTGGCCGGGTATTCGCTGGAACAGCAAACGACCATCTCCATCCGCGTGTACTCCGTAAGTTTAAAATGGAAGTGCTTTCGGATGTTGTCAGCGATGTATTCTGCTCTTGACGTAGCGTCCGGCGTTCGCGAGTTAAATTCTAGCTCCCAGATCTTTGAAGTGTCAAAGAGATAGGCATATTCGCTGGCGGCAAGCACTGGAGTAGTTGGCAATAATTTGTCGATGAGACGCTGTACTTTTCCCATCCTTTCAAGTCGGGCAATTGACCGTTCCTGGCGTGCGTCACGCATCCGCTTTGCCCTGTTGCGATGGGCCTCGCGCTGGTGATACTTCTCCCAGCCCTCCATCGAAAGGCATAGGTGCTCGATCTCGAAAGGATGGGCTATTCCTTTGGCATAGTTGAGGAACTGGCGACGCTCGAGATCTTTGGCCCTTTGTTCATACTTGTTTTGGATGGATCGGTCCGGAAACAATTCTTGTTCCGGTGAGAAGCCATAGAAGGTCATGTGCCAGAGAATCTGAGCTAGAGCCTTCTCCTCTCCGATAACGGAGCCGAAGATTACCTCCTTGGCAAGGCACTCATCCCAGGGTTGAGCTTCACAGTTGGAAGAGTATAGGTAACGCTCAATCTCATTCCCGTCCTCGTCAGTCTCGACCTCAGTACTGACAACGATCTGCTCCCCACCAGAATCTCCCGGTGTCATTCGCCTTAGGTCATCGAAAGCCTCTTTGAAAGCGTAGAGATTATCCGGGACATTCTTCTCGTCGATAGCGACAAGGAGTGGAACGACGGATTCGAATTCGTGTTTACGAAAGAGTTCTTGTAGTGTCATGGCTAAGGGTTGTCTATTTTGTTCTTCAGCGTTTCCATGTAGCGGTCAATGTCGGTAATTCCAACTTCTGCAAGGACCTCATCGGCGCGTTCTTCGAAGTAGTCGCGACAGCGCTGAAGCAGGAAGGTCTCTAATGGAAGGTCTTCCGGACGGCTTTTGGCCTCATGGAGGAGTACGTCTTTGAAGTGAAAAACGTCATATTTGCTCCACCATTGTAAACGGTTACGCTCCTGATCCGAGAACTGTTGGATGGTCAGTTGAACCTCAATCTTGAAATCATTGATTCTCAATATATCGGGGATGCTCCAGTTCTGGTGGGTGGCCAATGCGTGGAGAGCGTAGCATACGTTGATGTGCTGCAGCGGTGGTATAGCCAGCCAGGCTTCAGCCCAAGAGGTTCCATCGTCCATTTCGTCCGCACATCCCAGTTCTTTGTCGGTGATGGCTGGAGTATATGACTGGACCTTATCGGGAAACCAGCAGATGTCGGCCATACCTGGTTTAAACTCCTCCGTTTCCTGCAGGATGGCAGCCATCCTAATGAAATCTGAGCAGTAAAAGGCGTCGTCTGCAAGCCGTAGGACTGAGTACGGGATGTCGAATTCAGGCACCAGTTTACTCTCGATTGTGAAATCATCGTCCAACTCTTCATGGGGCGTGGACAGCACCTTTCTGGCAAGGTTGCCTGTGCGTTTGTGGGTGCGGTCAGATAGCTCCTTAAGAAGCGTGTTCACCTTCTCGAGCCGGGACACTTCTTCCGGCGTACAGTGTTTTTCAAAGAGCAGGTTAAGGAGATAGGACCTGGTAGACATCATTTCGTCCACCTGCTCTACGGCGCTTTTGTCGTTTGCCCACGTAATAAACTTTCTGATACCTGTTTCAAGCGGGTCTCCTGTGATTTCAAGAATGCGGCGCTCAAGTTGTTTGAGCTCATACTTCAGCTGAATCGTTGTCAGCTTTCTGTAGTCGATTTCCTTAGTGTCCATGTCTGCAAAGGTCGTATATCAGAATGCCAGAATTGGGCAGCTCGAATAATCGGCACTTTTTTCTCTGCTCTCGACGGCTGCCAGCATTTGGCAATAGCGTTGTATATCTTTGCAGCCATTAATCACAATGCCTATGTTAAGAGGTTTTAAAAAAGTGCGGTGTCCTCATTGTGGACACATCTTTATGGCGGCAGACATTGAAGACAATGCTACGGTGGCCGAGATGCCTGTGCATTGCCCTAGATGTGGGAATGTCGTCGAGACGTCAGGTATTCTAGGATTCCTGGCGCGTTTGCTCGGGTTGGCACGTAAATCAGTTGCAGTGCTCTTTATGGCGCTTGCAATGGTTTCTCTGTCATCTTGTAAGCATTATCAGGATTGGTCTTGTAACGAATCTCGGATGAAGACTGCCCGGGCAGAAGTACAGGCTCAGGATTGCGTGGTGCTGCTTCAGGAACTTGTTGATGCCTCAAAAGGGAACGTTGCCGCCGTAACGCGGATGACATGCCTAACACCTGAAATCATCTCTAGACTTCTGAAAGGGTATTCGAAACCAACTAAGATTACCGATATCGGCATCAAGGCTGTAGCGGAGGATTATTACTTCTTCAAAAAGCGGTTCTGGGTGTTGGACCTGTGCAAAGACTGGAAATGGCGAAAGCCTCAGTACTGGTTTATGAATCTCCCATATGTCGCAGATCCTTTCTTGAATTATCCATATGGGATAGCGGAAACCATCAAAGTCAAAGAGTATGGAATTGAGTAAGATTAAGTCTGCTATTTTTGAAGTCTTTGAGGAGACTGCTGGGCAGGCTAAGCCTATGCGCTTATCCAGATCAGCGATGCTTCTGCACATGTTGAGTCTTGTTTTGACTGTTGTGCTATTTGTGATTTGCCTCAAAGAGCGTGGGGCATTCTTCTCCGGAATTGACTATTCCTGTCATGGGGCTCTAGGCTGGATTGGATTATGGATCTCATGCGTTTGGGCAGCGTACATCCTCTCCATTTTTGTATTCTGGCTCTTTGGCGTAACGCCTTTGAAAAGACCCCGTTGGGACTATTTTGCATTTGGAATAGCATTTCTGGTTTTATTCTTGAGCGGATTATCAAGGCATGTACCTTCACCATGCATCGGAGAAGTGTTGGTTGGATCCGCTGCGACGCTGTTGCTTTATGTGAGTTTATTCGTGGAAAAAAGTTAAATTTGTATGTCTATGGGAAAGATTCTGAACATTTTAGTCGTTGCTTTGGCATTGATAGCCGGGGTGCATAAGATTTCCAGCGTGGAAACCAGCGGTAGCTGGGTGTACCTCTATGATGATAACGGTCACCGATACAAGACTTTGAGCGTAAGCAGTGTTGGCGTAGTCAAGGGCTACAGCTCCGAGTTTTTTGTTTCACAGAACGGAAGCTGGATCTATCTGTACGACAGCGAAGGCCAGCGCTATAAGACGCTCAGCGTTTCATCTGTCGGTGAAGTGACTGGTGTCTCCGGTGAGACATTTACTTCCAGGAATGGAAGCTGGATTTATACCTGGGATAAGGATGGGAAGAAGGTGAATACCAGGGCCGCGAGGTAATTATTGAGTAACCATACAATTTTGCTATATTTGCATATGCTTGAACGGGCTTCATAACGGATCCACATCCTGCGATACTTGTTATCGCCGTGGAAAGATTATTCATCTTTTAAAACCTTTATATTATGAACGCCTTAAAGATCATCATCATCGTTGTTACGGCTCCCGTTTGGGTCCTGCCTCGTATTTTGAAGGACGCGAAGATTTTCTTCTAGTTCAAGCTATGTTGGATAGCGGCTTGCCGCTATCCTTTTTATATGACTAATAATACTATTTGTTATGATGAAGGTAATAAAGTATTCCGAAGCTCTCAGAAGCGTTTATTTGGGGCACTGTAGTGGCTGTCTTGAAATGCTGAGGACAACATCTGATGACCTTTTCCGTTTCATGGGAAGTCGAGATTTCAGTGCTCTTATTATTCTTTCTGCGGTTGCCGGTCTAGAATCTTTTTTAAGAGATAGATTAGGAAGGACTGTCTTCTCTTCAGCCTCGCGTGAGGTTGACCATTACATTTATGAGTATATTCGCACCTATAATTACCTACATCCAAAACCCGAGGATAAGCTTACCAAAGTCTCAAGAGGTGAAACCTTGACCGAGGAGCAGAGAAAGGCCATTGGCGAAAGTTTAAAGACTATCAATTATCATCAGACTAATAAGCTGAATGATAGATTCTTCGAAAAGATATTCAAAACCAGCATTATTGTGGAGGGTATTTCAGATAGAATCGATGAGATCATTGAGCTTCGTAACTACCTTTCTCACAATGGAGGTGTGTTAGCTTCCATGAAGATTAATAAGGAGGTAGATGTCTCAAAGGCATCATGTGTTATTGACATAATCGGTGAGTATATCACAATTGTAGAGGGCAGGTTTTTGAATAACGGTTTTGTCTCGGTCATGGACGAAATAGTTCTTTCAGCCCTAGGCATTGAGGAGATTGATCTGATAGAAAAAGAAAAACCAGGAGCTAAAGCCCCTGGAAAATGAGAACTACTTCTTGCTTTCATCGATTGCATCGATAACAGTCTTAATGGCCGTTCCAACAAGAATAACGAGCTCAACGATTTTTTTTGCCTTGTCAATCATAATATATTTATTTAGGGGTTGATGTCGATTCGAGGGGTATTGCTACCCCATAGGATGAATGATATAACCCTCATTGACAAGGCTCTGCAAATTTAGCAATTGTTGCTGAGAATACAAAACGTGATTATTATTCGGTTAGTCATTTTGTAGTTGGCATCCGGAAACCCAGTCAATTTGTAGTCGGGAGTTAGTCAAAATGTAGTTGGGGGTTAGTCAATCTGTAGGCGGATGGGGTGAAGAGTTAGTCATTTTGTAGTTGGGAGCGGCAGGAGAAGACACGTAAGGGTTTGTCCGACAAATCGTTGCGGAACTCATTGGCGGGCCTACAAATAGAATCTATAATTGAATACAAAGTTTCTACAAGTGCCCGGGCTGAAAAAGAAAAGGGACTATTCGCCGATGTCCTGATAGCGGATAGACCAGTCGGAGAGCCAGGCGTCGAGGGCTGAGCGCAGGTATTGGTCCCGGTTCCGGATCTCCCCGTGCTCAGCCATATAGGAGACCAGATCGGTCAGCTTATTTACAAAGGGCTTGATATCCTCAGTTTCTACGCTGTCGAAGATGGCCGTGAAGGCGTGAAATCCGATACCCGATTTGGTTAATAGCCTGAAACAGAATTCATAAGCATCCTTTCGGATGCGATTCTCCTCTTCGGCGGCCAGTTTGACCTTAATCTTGAAGGCCAGGACTAGTCCCTCTTTTCGTTTATAGAGACGATATAAGAACCAGATGGGAAAGTGTACGCGAAGTTCTGTCATCGACGGGTTGAGAACGCGTCCGGTGATATTGCAATAACGATCATAACTGGGACCCAATTGGAGAATCTTTCTGAGATTGTCCAGAGAGATGACAAAGCCGCCTCGATTGCGCCATGAGCAGATGAGCCAGTATAGGCGAACCGTATATTTATTGCTGATTGTCAGCGCCTTTGCGTGAGAGTAATGGCTGTAGCCCTCCTCTGTTAGGAGCAGTCTTCCTATCATTGGATTCATCAGGAAGATACGCACACTCTTCGCGTATGCAGGGAACTCGTAGCCGGCAATCAATCCCGGAAAAGTGTCCAGATAATAATGGGATATGCGCGGGAAAACAATGCGTGTCGTACACAGCTCATCCAGGCAGGACCGGAGCCTGCCACCATTGTTTAGACCCATATGGAAATCAGGAACGGGTATCTCCAAAATTCTGGTATCGTAGAATCGGGTATTAGTCGAAACCGGTGGAAGAAGTGAATCGGGTATGCGACCTTTTCCCACAGTGCGCCCCACCTTGAAACGAATGGCTGTCTGAAGATGCTTTATAATAGCCATCAGAATGCGTAAATGATTGATTTTCAAATCAGCTTCTATATATGCAACACTGTTGGTCTGGTACAGTTCATCTGTCTGACCAGGCCTTGATAGCGCTCCTTTAGGTGTATTTTTCGTGTCGCAATTTTGCACTTTCGTATCGTGTTGCTCGCCACAAATGTATGAAAAGATTTGCATTTCCAAAAAATTCATCCTTACTTTGCGGCAAGTTCTACAACACAAAGGAACGCACAACAATACGAAATGAAAGTAAAAATCGCACATATCGGATTGACAATCCTTACTTCGCTGCTTTTCTTATCAACGGCTTCAGCGCAGCGGACGCAGTCTGGCCAACCTTCGCTCCGAGTATCTTCGCTCTATAACGGCCTGTCCGTGGGCGCTGAAGCTTTCTATGAACAATACACCCTGTCCGGATACTGGCAAACCGGCGCGACCGGGAATCTCTATAAAGCAAACCTCTCCTCTGGCGACACGCTGGACTACCTGCATGTTCTGGCCGAGGGTGGATACCTTTTCCGCCTCGCCGGTACGCGTAGCCGTAGTCTCAGTCTTTATGTCGGAGGAGGCGCATTAGCGGGAGTGGAGCTGTTGGATCCATTCTCCACACTCCCCGAACACATCGCCCTCTCCCAGAAGCCAACCGCTTTCATATATGGCGTGTACGCGCAGGGAGTGCTTGAATGGTTCGTAGCCAGGAAATTCGCCATTCTTCTGCAGGCGTCATCTCCCATAACCTTCGGCTCCGGAATCCGCACAATAAGCGGAAATGTGGGCATCGGCTTGAAACTAAATCTATAACTAACGATATCATGGAAGCATTAACCAAATGGATTGGAAGCAAGGTGAAGTTCCTCGACGGGATACTTCCGCTGATCCCCGGCGATTTCGCCCGCTATTATGAACCCTTTGTCGGCGGCGGCAGCCTCTTTCTGAGCGCGCACGACTGCGATAAGTTCATTGTCAACGATGACTGCTCAGAGCTAATGGAACTGTACCGTGAGGCCGCGCGCCCTACACGGTTCTTTCTCTCGCATGTGCGCGACATCAGTACATCATGGAGGAACCTCGCATCGGTGTTCCGCGAGAAGAAGGAGCCCCTAATGGCTATCTACAAACAGTTCCCGGAAGGCAAAGACTTCTATTATCTGGATTATATCGAAGCGGTGAATCCCGTATTACGGACCATCTCATATCAGGAAGTATTCCCACAGCACTATACCGGGCCCGATGCCTTTGAGATGGAGAAACGTTTCCACTTTACGCAGATGAAGTCCCAGTCCAAAGACCGAATCTTCAAAACTGAGGAACAGCTCGAAGAGTACATTCTCACATCATTAAAGATGTCCCTTTATTCGTATTACACTGAGTTGTACAACTGCAAGAAGGACATGCACCCGAGCCTCAAGAGGGCTATTCTCCTGTTCCTATTGTACTTCTCCACAAACGGTCAGTTCGTATATGACCGGCAGGGAGAATTCAGACCTGTTTATGCCGGAGTCGGTCACAACATGAAATCCCTTGACTCCAAAATAACCCAGTTCAACTCGACCGCCTTCTGTGAAAGGATGGAGAAATCGGAACTGCACTGCCTGGACTTCCGCGACTTCTTCAGAAGACGCCATCCGCAGGCAGGAGACTTCATAATGGTTGACCCACCGCTTGGTGCGATGTGCAAGAAGGTTGGCAACAAGATATTCTCCGAACAGGACCTTATAGACCTTCTCCTTCAGCTCAAACGCAGCAAGGCTAAATGGATGCTGCTAGTCAAGCAAGCGGATATCGTCAGACCTGTCGCCGAATTCTCCGGAAACTACTTTGTGACCTTCGTCGGTCCCCATCAGGAACTTGCCGTGATTACCAATTACGATACAGAAAAACTCTAGGAGCAAGCCCGCCCGAAACACAGGCTGTCTGTGCGAAGGGACGAGGCTGACAGATGACAGCCTTGCCAGGGCGGGCTCTCCTTTTTGATAACGATTAATCTGCTAAAAATGAAAAAGTTAGTCATTCTATTATCCATCATGCTGTTCAGCGCTACAGCAGCCAAAGCCCAGACCTGGACGGTGGCCCTGAACCTCGGCGACGCCATCGAACTTGGGACCATCGGCATCGAAGGTTCCGTCGCCGTCGCCCAGCACTGGAGCATACACGCAGGGGCGAAAGTGAACCCCTGGACTTTCGCAAAGCACGACACCTGGAACGGCCTGTTCAGTGAACCCGATCCTGACCAGAAGCAAGACCGGAAACAGTCCTATGCCATCGGCGCACGCTGGTGGCCGTGGAATGTGTATTCCGGATGGTGGGTCGGATGCAAGGCCCAGTACCAGGAGTACAACCGGGGCGGATTTGGATTCCCCATCGCCTCGAGACTCAAGACAGAGGAAGGCGACGCCTTTGGAGCTGCCCTTTCTGGCGGCTATTCCCTGATGCTGAAAGAGCATTTCAACCTGGACTTCGGTCTGGGTGTCTGGGGCGGCTGGACCAAGTTCCGGCAATTCGAGTATCCGGAGAACGGAAAACTCATTGCTGAAGGGAATAAATGGTTCTTCCTGCCCAATGAAGTAATCATTTCACTCGTTTACATCTTCTAAAACGTAAATACATATGAGACAGTTGATTATAGCTACGGCGGCAGCCGTGGCGGCGCTAGCCCTGGCTTCTTGCGACCCCAAACCGCTGGTCGTACAGGACACCCGGGAGCTCAAAAGCGCCACCCTTAAAGTCAATAATGACAACTCCACATGGAATGCCGGAGAGAGCCGCTTCTTCACCGTGGAATTCTCGCCCGACAACGCCCTCATTACCGATATCCGTCTGGAACAGAACATCGAAGGCATGGTAGAGATTGAGCAAGGTGAGCGGCCCGATCTATTCCGAGTCATGGCACGAAAAGCCGGACGCGTGAAACTGACGGCGACAGTCACCGACCAGAACGGCATCACGGCCACCGATGAACTGACCTTCAACATTACCGGCAACTATCAGCCGAAGATGGCCATCAGGCTACGGCGCAGCAATGACCCCACCAATGGCAAAGCGTTTCCCAAGGTAATGGTCTGTGACGCCGGACAGGAGTTCCAGATTGCCACGCTGAGCGACAACGCCAATGTGAAGTTCAGGATTACCCACACCGATCCGGAGACCGTTTCCATCGAGGAGTTATCTCCATCCGTCTGGACCCTCAAAGCGCTGGCGCCGGGCAACACCAAAGTCACTGTGACGATGACCGACCAGTTCGGCGACAAACGTGAGAAGACCTACGAGGTATATGTCTATGGCTATGCCGCCTTCGAAACGCAGCTGGACTTCTCGACCCTGATGCTCGGGCTGAAGGTGACTGACTGCTGCAACACCCGCTCTGGCTGTATGCTTGATGTGGACGGGTATTTCTACGGATGGCCGGAGAGCTATCCGAATATGCGCAAGAGCCTGATGATGAACTGCCTGAAGGACTATATCGAAGTCTATGAAGGGGCCGACTATCCGGAGCTCGTGGATGAGCAGTACGTCATTGAAGAATTCGTTGATTACCCGCCCTATAACGGGAAATACTATGAAGCTCACTCGCTGGCCGTCAAGTTCACTTTCGAGTTTGACAATCCCTATATCATCGTGGAGGATGTCGTAGCGAAACAACCGGAAGACCGGGATTTCACCATCCGTGCAAGCTTCGTCCAGAATGGTCTGGAAGAGAACGAGGAGGTGGAAGATGACGAGGCCGTAGAAATTGACCTTGACAACGTCACCGTAGATGGATGGGGCAACGCAACTGAAGTGGTGATACCCCTATGATGGATCCGGAGAAATACCTCAAGGACCCCGATGTGTGGAAGGTGGAACACCCCTGCAAAGGCATCTGGTTCATCAGATATGACGATGGCTCGGTGACTGTCAAAGACGATTACGAAAAAACCATCCAGACCCCACTGCACCGGTTCGATGTAGTCCAGGAGCTCAAGTTCCTGGGCACCTACAAAGGCTTTCATCACTTCGCCTATAAAGCCTGCGAATATGGCAGCCGGAACCATCCCGAGTACGGCATCTTCGACAGCCGTGGCCACCGGAAACTCTTCAAAGACCCGAGGCTGATGGGGCTGGATTCCGTAGACAAGATTGCCGCCGAATTCGAAAAGATCGTGAAAGCCGCACAGGACAAAAACAATCCCCGAAGGGAGGATTCCATGCTCTGGGACCTTGACAAGAAAGTTAATCTGGGAATACGAAGATGAAACAACTATTCAAGAAGATAAAGGCCTGGTACAAGAAGAATTGCCAGCGCCCCGATGATTGGGAAAACATGAGCGCCCACGACCGGAAAGTGTTCACCATAAGCGCGTGGGCCGCCTTTTCGATGGTGATGTGCCCCATCCTTCTCGTCCTTGTCATTTTGCTGCTCTGCGCCCAAAGCTGCTCGACGCCATCCAAATTGGAGACCGTTCAGCGTCAGCATCTGGCCGCTGAAATCGGCCTGGTTCAGGATAAGCGACTTCCGACTACAGAAGTTTACGAACTGGCTCGGCCGGATACGATTGTCGTCCATGACGATGATGGCCGGGAGATGATTCTGATGAAGGCCGTCAAGGACGAAAACGGCGCAATGGTGGCAACGGATGTCATCAAGGCTGCCGTCGTGGAAGCCCGCTTCCGCAATGTGGCCGAGCGTCACGGAAAGGTGGACATCGAGTTCCAGATTCGAGTTCCCAAGGAAATGCAGGACGATGCCTGGCAGCTCAGGTTCTACCCCCGGATGCACATCCTGGAAGATACTTTAAAACTGGACCAGATTGTAATTACCGGGGCCAAGTACCGAAAGGCGCAGCTGCGCGGCTATCAGCAGTACGAGAAGTTCCTGGCCTCTATCATTACGGACTCCACCCGCTTTATCAATCTGCACATGCTGGAGCTGTTTATTCAGCGAAATATCCCTGAACTGTATGCGTTCAAGGCCGATTCCACGGAGGTTGCCGATGAAGCATTCAACCGGATTCTGGACATGCAGATTGCTTCCAGCTATGCGTCCCAATTCGGCGTGACCGGCCGTGATGCCATCGAACACTACACCAACACGATATCCAAACGCCTCAATGCCCGTCGGGCGGCACGAAGAGACGAAATGTACAATAGGTACGTTCGCGTGCCCATCGTTAACGAGGGCGTGAGGCTGGATACCGTGATTGTGGCAGCCAACGGCGATTTCATCTACAATTACATCCAGACCATCCACACCCGGCCGAAGCTCCGCAAGGTGGATGTGGTGCTGACCGGCGACATCTTCGAGCAGGACAAGCGTCTGTATGAAATCCCTGAAACGGAACCGCTTACTTACTACATCAGTAGCCTCTCTGCCTTTGTGGACAGCACCCCGCGCTATAAGAAGAAGATTATCAGCCGCAGGGTCCAGGCAAATACCGCCTGCTATATCGACTTTGAGCAAGGTTCGGCCGAGATTATCGAAGATCTGAGTCATAATCGAGAAGAAATGGGCCGTATCAAGGGCAATCTGGGCAACCTGATTGAGAACCTTGAGTTCGATTTGGACAGCATCGTGGTAACGGCCAGCTGCTCCCCGGAAGGGAGCGTAGCCTTCAATACCAAACTCTCCCAGAGGCGTTCAGAGTCAGTTAGCCAGTATTTTAGCGAATATATCAAGTCCTACTGCGATTCGCTCCGGGAGGAAAACATGGAGCATATTTACTTCGACGGTGTCCGCGAGGAAGATATCCCCGGATACCAGACAGCCGACATCAAGTTCATCTCCCGGAATAATCCGGAGAACTGGAGGATGCTGGACGTGCTGGTTGAGCAGAGCGAGGTCCTAACGGATAACGAGAAACTGATTTACAAAGACATACGCGAGATTGAGAATCCCGACTTGCGGGAAGAATCGCTCTCCTGGCAGGATTTCTATCCGCACCTGCGGGAGGTTCTCTACCCGAGGCTTCGCACTGTCAAGTTCGATTTCCATCTGCACCGGAAAGGAATGGTGAAAGACACCATCCAGACCACCGTCCTCGATGAAGAGTACATGGCTGGCGTGCAGGCAATTCGCGACCGGGACTATGAGACAGCCATCCCGCTGCTCCGTCCCTATCAGGACTACAACGCCGCCGTAGCTTTTACGGCAATGGACTATAACGCATCGGCACTCCAGATTCTGGAAGCGCTGCCGGAGACGGACCAGGTCAACTATCTGCTGGCTGTCATCTATAGCCGCCAGGGACGCGACAAAGATGCCGTTGAACACTATCTGAAAGCCTGCAGGCAGACTCCTGCCTATTGGCATAGGGGCAACCTGGACCCTGAAATCTCTGAATTGATCAAAAGGTACAACCTTACAAACAATTAATTACAAACCCTTTAAACCAAAAACAAAGTTATGCGTAAAATTGCATTTCTCGCGGCCGTTGCCGCCACCCTCTGCACCGTCGCGTGCAACAAAGAACTCACCACTGCTAAAGTGGATACTCCCTCCGAGGCGGTCCAGCTGGCCGACCTGACTCTCTCCATCGTTGGTAACGCTCCGGCAACCAAGTCTGCCGACGCCGATTTCGATGATGACCACAGCGAAGTCTCGAACGTCCAATTCTTCGTCTTTGACGGCGAGGTGCTGGATGCCTACAAGAAGATTGGCAGCGCCACTTCCACAACGATGACCGTCAAGGCCGGCGACAAGACTGTCTGGGCCGTCGTAAACGCACCAGACATCAGCAATGTCACCACTCTCACCCAGCTCAAGGCTGTCAGCAGCACCCTGCTTAACAATGCCAGCAACTTCGTGATGGTGGGCTCCAACACCGGCACTGTCCCCAGCGAAGACCCCATCGAGATTGAGGTCAAGCGCATCGCTTCTCGCGTGGTGGTCAAGAAAGTCACCGCTGCCTTCTCCAACCCTGCCTATGCATCCATGAGCTGCAAGCTGGTGAAGATGTTCCTCATCAACGCCCCCGGCGACATCAATCTGGAACTGACCAATGCTCCTACCACCTGGTATGCCCAGCGTGCATACGAAGCCGTCACCGGCCTGACCGATCATCTCTCCACCAGCGGTGCCAACCACGAGTTGAACACCTCCGCCTTCGAGACAGAATGCCGCCACTACTGCTATCCCAACCCGACTGTCGCTGACTCCCAGGCCACTACTTGGAGCGCCCGTCATACCAGAATGGTCATCGAGGTGCTCCTTGGCAGCGAGACCTTCTACTATCCCATCACGATGCCGGTTCTCGAACCCGGCAAGTCCTATGAGATTGAGAACCTGACCATCACCAGAAAGGGCTCCAACAACCCCGACCAGCCCATTTCCCTGTCTGACGCAACCTTTGAAATCAGCGTAAAGAACTGGACTGTCGTTCCCGTTACCGAAGGAATCACCATCTAAGCGACGCGAGGTCGTGATTTGATACTTTTCATAATGTTGGTGGGGCCGGTGGACCATCCGTGAGAATCCGGCCCCTTTTTCAAATCCATTTTTACTATGCGAAGAATACTGACATTTCTGCTGCCCTTGGCCCTGATGCTGCCTGTCTCCTGCAGCAAGGATATAAGCCCGCAGCAAACCGAGAACCCAGGAGACGAAGAGCATACGCTTACCGTTCTGATTCGCACGTCCAGCCCCAAAACGAAGGCTTATAATACCTCCGACTTGACTCTGACTGACGGCGTGCAGCGTCTGGATTTGTATATCTTCCATCAGACGGCAACCGATGATGACAGGCATGTCACCATTGCCCCCGATGAGAGCGGAACCACCGAGTTCAAGATTAAGGAGAAGAGAGGTGAACGCGTGGGCATCATAGCTTTTGCGAATCTGGACGCGGATACTGCTGCCTTACTGGAAGGTCATTCACTGGATGACTTTGATGATGACTACAATATGCCATGTCCTATCGTCTGGACAGCAAATAACTTTGATTTCGACCGCATTCCGATGGTTGGCGCCCGTGACGCATACTTCACTGGCGACAGCACGGTGGAAATTGAGCTCCGCCGCCTGATGTGGCGAATCGATATTGGCAGCATTGTCTATGACCCGGAGGATGAGAACTTGAAAGGGAAAGAGGTATACGTGAAGAATATTGCCATTACCAATATCGGCAACCACTTCAACCCCACCAAGTCCAACTCCATCGGGCATTTCTATACCTGGTATCTTTTCTTCGGAAACGGCGAATACACCGGCAGCTCCACCGGAGCTTTCGGCGGCATTGATGATGGTTTCCGTTTCTATACCAATGCCCCGAAAAACTGGTCCCAGGCTGGCACTTGGAATCCCGGAGGCCCGGGTATCCTCAATCAAGATTATCCCAGAACCGTCAACAACAACTGGAAAGTCGCAAAGGGAGTCCTGAATATCGACGCCACCGGGAAGTACCTTACCGCCACCTGCCACACTTACGACATTGCGAACGGAGAAGGACACCTGGCCACGGCCGGAGTAACCAATGCCCAATCGCTGACCGTTGGAAAGAGCCTGTATGGTTTCATGGGACGCGGCTGCTTCAGCGTCTATAGTGCCGTGAGCACCTATAATGACCAGGTACAGTATCCCAAGCTGGTTATCGAGCTGGTCATAAACGGAGTCTCCAAATTCTATCCTGTGTGCATCACCTATCCGCAGCCCAATACCGTTTATCAGGTTGAGAAAATCACCATCAAGGGTGATGGTTCAGATTATTCCAACTTCATCGAGCAGAAGTTTTATGCCACTTACTCTATCTCCGTTAAGGATTGGGATGAGCTGGAAGTAAACAACATCGACGTGGGTGTTGATCCTGTTACCGGTCAGCCCGTAGGTGGTCAACAAAGCTAAAAACGACTGAATATGAAAAGAACACTATATATAGCAGCAGTGCTGGCTGTCGGATTGCTGACGGCCTGCAACAAGGACTGGACTCCCGAATCCGGACCTGACCAGACGGATGAAATAACCGTCCGCTTCTCCAAGGCCCCGATGCATACGCTCCGCACCAAGGCGGATTCCATCGACGCGAACGAAGAGGACGACACCATCGACCGGCTGGACGTGTACGTCTATGACAACAAGGACACCGTGCTGGTAAACCATCATGTCTTTACCGACGCTTCCGGCGTGGACCTTTCCAGCATCGATGTCAAATACTATGATGTCTCCGGAACTACGCTGTACTTCTTTGCCTTAGCCAATTTGGATGAAGCAACGGCCAACTACCTGGCCGGGCTGAGCCGCACGCGCATCTGCACCTATTACGGAGGCCTGATTCCCTTGGAAGCAGGCAACTTCAGGGCGCATAAGCCCATTATGGGCGGGGCCGTCACCGGCTCTCTCGGAAAGAGTTCCTACAATTACAGCGATACCGGAAACCGTGAGCTCACGCTGGTGCTCTACAGATATCTGGCGCGTTTCGAGATTGAGAAGATTACCGCCGACTTTTCCAGTTCGGAACTGATGAATTCCGATGTCATTGTCAAGGGCATCGTGTGGACCAATGTGGCGAATGCCCTGCGGCCGCTGATGTACTTCCCCGGCTCGAACTATGCGGAAAGTCCCGGCCCTGTCTGGGGTAGCAGATCGACTTACTACTCCAATACAGAATTTGGCAATCTGGAATATGCTGACGGCTATCACTATTACCAGGCCAACGAGAATCACCACGGCTGGGTAAGCCTGCAGGAGAATTACAACCTGTCCGGATGGGGTGCTACGGGCACTCTAGCGGCCGATTTCCCCTATATCTACAACAATAATTATCAGCTCGCCAAGGGCGTCATCAACGTGGACGCACCGGGCTATATGGCCACGGCGACCAGCCACTTCTTCACTGGGGAAGAAGGCCGCGTATGCTCTTCCACGAACTCTTCCCAGGCGCATGTGTTCAATGCGAACAAGGTGTTCTATATTTATCCCATCGGCCGCAACAGCTACGGCTCCTACATGTGTACGGAGTTCAATGGACAGGATGACACGATCAAGATGGTTATCGTGGTTGAAATCAATGGTGAGACATACTACTACCCATATCGGGTAATGTACGTGCAGCCAAATTCCATCTACAAAGTCCACAATATCACCTTGAAGGGCATTGGCAGCGAGTATTCCAACTTCTATCTGAAGAAATACGGCGCATCCCTCAGTGCCATCGAAATCAACGGCTGGAACGAGCTGGAGGTAGATAATATCGATATGGGGTACAAGGACTACGGCGGAACTGAAATCTATTAGGCCTATGTTACGAGAAACAATCAGATACCTGATCCTGCCGGTGCTGGTTGCACTGGCAGGATGTGAGCCGGAACCATTACTGACCACCTTTGAGGTGGAGAGCACCGGCCAGGAAGTCGTGAACATCGACTTCGGGGTGATGGGCTACGACAGTCCAACTACCAAGGCATACGCATCCGATGTGGAAGACGGTCTTGTAGACCGGATTGACATCTATATGTACGACAGCAATGGCTGGATTTACGGTCATAAGGTCATTGGCGAGTACGGTGGAGACCCTCTGGACCTGAGTGAAATCAGTTTTCAGGATTCCGACGGAAACGGCGTTGTCCGCACCTACCTGATAATGGCCAATCTGGATCCCGACAGCGCCCAGTATGTGGGCTATCTGGACAAGGTGGACATGAACCGCTATCCGGAAACATACATCCCCTGGAGCGCCGGCAACTGCCGGGTGAATTACCCACTGATGGGCGCCACAGCAAGAGTTACCTTCGGTACAACGACCAGTGTCAGCGTGAGCCTGATGCGATATATGTCCAAGTTCCAGATAGGGACCGTGACTGCACAGTTCTGGGGCACGCCCGACCAGTACAGGAACGTCTATCTGCAGAATATAGTATTTGCCAATGGCTGGGATATCGTCCGCATCTGCCAAGCCAAACCTCAGAATTTCACGGGCGACCCCAGCGACATCTTCGGCCCCAGGGGCTGGTCCAGCTATGCATTCGGAGGCGCTACGACACACTACTACATGGCGAACTATTTCCTGGATCAGGACGAGTGGAGCACTTATGATAAGACCTACGCTGACATGCACGGGACCTACAACCAAGGCACCTGGGGCGGCAAAGGAAAGCTCAAGCAGGACTACAACTACCTGTACAATGACAATTGGATGCAACCTAAGCACACCATTAACCTGACCGCGCCGGCATCCCTCGTGGCGCTCTCGCAGCAGAGCTGGGACACCAATGCATACTTGCCACAGAACAGCGGCAAACTATGCGATGAATACGATGGCTCGTTGGGGCCGTTCAGCGTGAACCGAGCCTTTTACACTCTGCCGACCAAGTTCAATGCCTGGTTCTCGGAACCCACCTATGGCGACGAATCCCAGAACAGCGAGTTGCGCCTGGTACTGGCCGTGAAGATCAACGGTACGCTATACTTCTATTCTAAGATGATTACCGGCCTGAACCCAAATATGTGTTATAAGATTAATAACATCACCCTTGCCGGGGAGCCGTCCGAGTATCCGAACACGTGGATAAGAGGCGGACAGGTTACCAAGGCGGCATCGAATGAAGAACAATGGCGCGTCCACGGAAACGTAGCCGAAATAGACAATCTGGTGCTATGAGAAGGAGTTTTTTTATGGGAATACTGGGGCTGGTGGTCCTGGTTTCCTGCTCAGTCAAAGAAGACCGTAGCGACTGCCCGTGCTGGATTACGGTTATAGCCAATGAATCCACTTCCCTAAGCGCCTGGTTCGGTAATCAAAAGATTCTTGACAACCATCGCGGCGGTCTGGAGGACCATACTGTTCCAAGAGGAATCGTCGACCTGGTGGCAAGCAAGGGCGTTTTTACCGTTCCTGAAGGAGAACAGATGGGAGAACTCTTCGCACAACTTCAGCACCTGAACACCAACGGTGAAACCGCCCTTACCGGAATCGAGCTGCAAAAACAGTTCGCCGCGGTGTATCTGGACTTCAAGGATGAAGATGACGGCCGTACCGGCTATGACATCCAGATTTATGGCAATTATGTCGGGGCCGATGCCCGCACGCTTGCGCCCGTAGAGGGCAGTTTCAGCTGCATACCGGAAGATGCTCCGGAAAGGGGCTATATGTTCCGTGTACCGCGCCAGAAAGACGATTCTCTAAGCGCCGTGCTCTCCTATAACGGAAAGGATGTAGAGGCCATCCCCGTTGGTGAACTAATCCGTAAAGCCGGGTTCGACTGGACTAAGCAGAGCCTTGGCGATGTGAGCATCCTGGCCGACCTGCCTGCACATACCTTTACCATCACCATCATGGAATGGGAAGGCCCTGTAACATTTGAGATTACGATATAAACGACTAAAACCTAAACCTCTAAAGATTTTTTCATAAGGTTTTAAAAGTTAAACATTAAACTACCCGAAGCGGACACCTGTGAAGGTCTCCGCTTTTTTCGGATAGTTCAGTTGTAAACCCGGGCCCGGGCGTTGTTTGGTCAACCTTTAGATGCGGCTGTCATCATCAGGCTAGTCGGCCTCACGAATGGCTTCATCCAGTTCTTTCGGGATTACGATTCCGGCGCTATTGAGCAGCGCGGACACGAATTCCCAGTTCTCTCCGGGGCAGCAGACGGAGGCGATGTCGATGGAGATTCCAAGGAGCTCGTCTTCGCACTTCTTCAGTGTAGCTGCACTGTCGCGGCAATCGGTTGATGCCAGCGTCTGGATTTGTGTCATAACCTCATTGAGGTGTCGAAGGATGGTGATTCCATTGCCAGGGATCTTTGCAAATCTGTTATTGGTCTTTTTCATGATGAAAAAAGAAGTTAAAGAGTTGTTAATGAATCCCGTCGACGGTTGGAATAATACAAGCGGCTTGTATTGGTCATCCTGAGAAGGAGTAGTGTGCTATCATAAGGTTTCTATCTTAGTGTTACTATGTGCTTCCAACGCATAATCCAAAGAGCCGGGATACATCACTGCAGACCGGCTCTCACAACTCTGATCTGCAAATGATAAACAGACGCTTTAACAGATTTGCGTTTCAAGATGCAAAGTTATTGGCCATAGGTGACACTTTTTGACACCTGGCGTTTTTCTTGTCATAATTCTTTCAAGTAGCGTATATTCAGCGATTTATGAATGCCGATTGTTGGAATCAAAGAAATTTGCTAAATTTGCCTTGTCAATAAGCAAAGACACACATACAGTGTAGACATACACAAGCGTTTTGCGATAGGGCTGTTAGAGAGAAATCTGGCAATTTCAACAAATCACCTACAGCCGGCGTTAGACGCCTGCATCCCCTGGATGCAGGCCGATCTATGGAACCGGACCGGTGATTGGGCTTGCCAGAGCCTCTCGAAGGAAAGGGAAAGTAGTGAGGCCGGCATCCTTTGTTTTATACCCTGCCCTAAGGTCGACGCAGACCTAACAGATTGCATTCCATTGCCAGGGATCACAATCTGTCACGGGCAGGCCGCTGCAGAGGTCTGCCTTTTTTAGGAATTCAGAAGCTTCAAGAAAGACTCTACGTCAACAGCGCTTATCTTGACTTGTGGACGTTTTTCACTATAATACTTCAGGTTTCCCCATGCATCCCAGCAATATGTCTTTCCTTTATAGTCAAAGGTGATATCCCATCCCCAAAGATAACCGCTATCACCAATACTCCTATTCGTTTCTAACAAGATCGTATTGGAGCTAATAAGCTGGGACATAATACTATTTCTAGGTGTCGCAATGATATACTTCTTCCAATCTGCTTTAGCATTGGGCGGGTAAACGCAATAGTGGTCATATCGCCAATGAAGCCTACCGCTATTGTCCATTGCCCCTACAATATTATTCATGAGCTGATAATTGCAAAGATCTTTTTGAACTTGACGATTAAGCTCTTCGTACCCTTGCTCTAGATATGCATGCTCCAGTCTGGGAACATAGCTAGAATCAACTGGCTTAACAATGTCCGGGGACATTAGTATATTGTGAATACTACTTCTATAACGCTCTCGCCTGAGGATTGTTCTCCATTCATCGGCATTATTGCTAAACACCAGATCTTTAATCTGCATCCATTTCGTTTGAACAGAAATAAAGAAGCATAGTAATAACGAATCTTTACTAAAGTTAGGAGCAACGCCCTTAGGATCGAATACAATTAATGAGTTTTTGAATTTTGTACTGAAGTCATTCCAATTTACACCGCCATCTTCTGAGGTGTAAAGAAACCTAATGCTTCCTTTATAGAAATTCGAACTCTCTGCAGAATAGAGAGCTTTCTCAGATTCTGCATCATTAGTCTCTCGAAGAAACTCTATTCGTTTTGCTTTGATGATTTCCTCAGCAAATTGACGATTCAATTCGGTATCTCTCTCATCTCTTTTAATATCCAGATCAGCCAGGTGCGTGATTATAGCTGCAGAGTGCTCAGCAAAGCCATGAAGGAATCTCGATACTTGAATTAAATTCTCCGAACCAGAGGTATCCGTTCCTTCAATAATATTCCATACGAAACGCATCCAATCATTAAAACTGGACGCACTGAACTGGCCCGGGTTATTCTCCAGATAATCAATTACACTTGAAAATATAAGTCTCCCCTTTATAGTAATTCCGGAAACCACAGAGGGTTTTGATTTGTCAATATACTGAGGAATGATGTTCGGATCTGCCGAACTCCAGTTACTTTTAGAAAGAGCATTAATGCCTTCAATCCCTTTTAGGGATGCACTCACTTTTTGTAGGACAGCGAAAGTCTCTTTTGATAGGATTTTGTTTCCCAAATCCTCATATGCGCTAAAGTCCTTGTATGAAGTATCTTGCTGTTTGTCATTACTTCTGTCAAACAGCAGTTTGAATGCATTGCGCTTAACGACTGTTTCAATGCCATCAGATGAGGTCTCATCTATAAGCTTCTTTAAGAGATATCTCTGAAGGAATGCAAAAAAAACTTCATCGATAACAAAGCCATTAATCTGTTTATTCGAATGTTTCCAGAATAAATCTGCACCAGCATTATCAAACCAGGCGCCTATTGCACTCAGTTCTTCTTCAGAACAACTAGACTTTGTCTTTAGATAGTTAAATAGATCTGCTTTAAAGTTCTCAAAATCAGACAACGGTTTCCCTCTTGCGTTCATCTTAACATACAGGGAATCAGTCTCAGGCAAATCTTCCTTTCCTAAAGCGTACTCATAGAATACAATCGGATTCGTTTCTGTCAGGACTTTCCAGTATTTTTCAAAATCATTTTTCGTACATCCCTCAAACAACTCTACAAAACCATCAATGATATCAGAACCGTTACGGTCTTTAACATCAGTTCCTTGAATCATTGTCAACATGGCCTTGATGGTTGGATCTGAGTCCCAAATCGTTCTATACCACCGCTGGCTCTTGATGTGCTTTTTTAGGCTATTCTTCCCGCTGTCCTCAATGTAATCAAGCATACAGAGATGCTTAATAAATTCATCTGAAGAAATCCGAGTTTCGTAATGAAAACGTTTAAGCGTTTCGGATACACTTGCTAAAAACCCCGCGTTATAGGCGATAAACCAATGGAGAAGCCAGAGCGTTGTTAACCTCTGCTGACCATCCAGGGGTAATACTGTTTTATCATCATCCTTTAGCCCCCCATACACAAAATCTAGAACTAAAGGAGGATTGGCGTTATCTAGTGCCCGTTTAATTGAGGTGAGAAAGTTCTGCCTCAAATACTCTTTCCCCTTGCGACCTTGAGCATAGTCTCTTTGAATAATCGGAATAGTGATTACATACTTTTGTATGTACGCCCAAAAAGATATAAGGTTCTTGTCTGCCATTACATTAATTCTGCGTCATGAAGAAGGGTTACAATAGCTTTTTCATATGCTTCAGCATCAGGTTTTGTCCACGCCAGCAAGTTGCTGGATGATAAAGTATGAAACTTTAAAAATGCGTTCATTGTGCATGGCGGCACAAAGGCTTGTTTCCCTTTTGTGGTCACAACATAAAAAGGAGACTTCCCAATCTGGGAATAATTAGGCTTGACATCAGATTCTTTATAGCAACGCACAATCTCTGTCACACGTCCTTGACTTTTTGATATGATGATTCTCCGCTTAGCGGGGAATATCGCATTCTTATAACTTCTATTGGTATTGCTGTCTAAAAGGACAAAATTCCAAACTCTATTCTTTTCATCAACCCCTTTTAACCTTTCCTCAGAGCCTAACGCAGAATCAATGGCTTTTGCCAACCTGTCGAATTCACTCTGTTTGAAACGCCCATCTTCAGATAGGATAGTCTCTGTTAAGAATTTGTCAATGTCTTCAATTATGATACTATTTTCCTGCTTATTCATGTCCAACAAAGAAACCTGAGATGTCCATAAGAACGATACGACATCTTTGAAATCATTGTCGACACTGAGCTCATTTTCGGTAGATGAATCAATGTGTTCAACATCCCATTTCTCCGCTTTGTATATATGAAAAGGGAAACGTCGGTGAATCCCGGTTTTGAACTTACTATCCTCCTTAAACTGTTTATTCTCATTAATAATAAACTGGAGGTTATAAAGAAGGACAAGGGGCCTGCAATCAGTTTTTGGACGGCTATCTTTATCCTTCTCGTAGACGTAATCAATGGGGATTTCAGATATCTTTTTGGCTATTATCGGCTTAATAAACTGGTTGATAAAAAGGTCTTTCCTTTGATACTTTGCATCAAGCCATGAAACAACCAGCTCCGAGACAGATTTAACTCCTGTGTGGATAATAAACCCTATATAATGGAATAGTTCTGTGTCATTGTACCACTCATCAAAAGCATAGAACACGTCTAAAACACGTTCCCAGATGATGCCAATACTCTCAACTTCTTTGTGCTTTTGTTTTGCGTCTTCCAAATAGTCATAGAAATACTGGAACGTTGCGTATTTCAAATCTGGGCTTTTATGGTCTACTTCAGGAAATGGGAACAGCTTCCGGCTTTTTCTTATTAGATCGAAAATGAAATCGATGCGAGTTTGTAAAGGCGTATCCTCTTTCTCATTAAGGAAATACCAGAACTCATCATTCTCGAGAGAGTTTTCTATGCTATCCCACTGTAAAGCTATCCGCTCTTTAGGAATGTCCAGGACATTCATAATAAGAGCTTTAATAAGTTCCGCATTGGTTAAAGCAATCTTTCCAACGTTCAACCGGGTAAACACGGTTATCGGATTAGGTTCATTAGTTTTATACCAGATAAACTTGACGTTGTCAAGCAACTTTTTCTTAAAATGCTGTATGTCGACCTTTTTATTTGCCAGCCAATTATCAATTGTTTCTTTGGCCTGAACGATATGGTAATAATCAATATTCTCTCCTTTCTTGGATGCATCTATTGAAACCAAGAATGATTGACTATCAGTTCTGGTTTGGTATTCTAGGGTATAATACCTGGGGAGTTGTAGAGAGTTTAATAGAATATGGATGGTTGTCAGTCTCTGCTGCCCATCGATAACTTCCCAAATAGCATTTTCTTCAGATTCTGGGTTGGATGTATTACGATTCTTTACAACGAGCGGCTGAATACAATAAATGGAAGCATTGTCGCCAGGCTCAAATGCATTAATGTCTTCAAGGAGATCAATGACTTGTTTTATACTCCATCTATATCCACGTTGATAGTCGGGGATATAGAAATGCATCCCTTGCAGGGCTTTTATTGAGATTGGCTTTATATTATTGCTCATAATACTGCAAATAACGTAAAACTTACCGCCAAAGTCTGGCAGAAAGTGTAAAATTAACGATTCTTTTTGGTTACAGTGTGACGTTCAAGGGTTTTCTGATCTTCGACAACCTCAAAGCAATCTGTTCCGTCGGGTAGCGTTGCCCGGTGGAAACGGTATGTCGGATGACCCTTTATGGCTTTCTTGGCGGCGGCCAAAGCCTTTTCGCCAGAGTCATAGGTGAAGACCAAGGCATCATCCTTCGGCGTGGATTGCCTGACCGAACTTGCTCCGGAATTCCGTTTCGGAGTATATGCCTGTGGCGGTATCGTTGGTGGTGGAGGTGCTTCTACGGGTGCTGTTTTTCTTTCATAAGCAAGCATGCGTGCATCCTCAGCCTGGGTACGCTGCTCATCGTACTGGCGGTCCCATTCGCGATAGTACTCCATCTTCGGGTCCTCGAACAGGGACATCTGTTCGTAGCTTTCATGCGTCAGTTTAGACACACCCAGGCCCACCTGGCGTATGGGAGTGACGCCGTCCCAGATTTCGCCGAGCATCCGTCGTGCCTCGTTCAGGATAACGGCCGTGATGTCCGTGGGCTGGGAAAGCGATGTCTGCTTTTGCATCACGGTGAAATCCTTATGCTTGATGAACATCGACACTGTTGACGCCCGGAAATCATCCCGGCGAATACGGTGCGCTACGATGCAGGCTACATTGAACAGAGCCCTGTCGATATCCTTGGGGTCGGTATAGTCGTGCGGGAAAGTACGCTCTGCGCTATAGCTCTTGGCCTCGGCCATTTCTGTTTCTACCGGCGCATCGTCACGGCCGTTGGCGTTCTCATGCAGCTGGATGGCAAACTTCTGGCCCACCAGGCGCGTAAGAGAGCCCATCCCAAGCTTCGCAAGGTCTCCGATGGTGTGAATGCCATAAGCGGTCAGACGCTCTTCCGTTTTCTTTCCAACCCAGAGTAGGTCCCGCACGCCTAGTGGCCACATCTTCTCCTGAACCTCGCTCTCCCACAGAGTATGCACCTTGTCCGGTTTCTCAAAGTCGGAAGCCATCTTGGCCAGCAGTTTGTTGGAGCCGATGCCCACGTTTACGGTAAAGCCCAGCTTTGACTTGATTTCATCCTTCAGCTGCGTCGCTACGACAACCGGATCGCGTCCGCCGCAGCGAAGCGTCATATCGATGAAACACTCATCGATAGAAAACTGTTGTAGCACGGGAGAATAGGTCCTGCAGATGGCGATAAAGCCCTCCGAGCAGCGCTTATACCATTCCCAATCTCCCCGGACCAGCACCAGCGAAGGACAGGTCCGGAGGGCCATTGACACCGGCTGCGCCGTCTTGATGCCCAGTTTCTTCGCCGGGATGGATGCGGCGGTGATGATGCTTCGCCGGTCGTTCGGGTCGCCGGACACCACGGACGGCACCAGTCGGATGTCCGGTTTCCCTTCCATCACGAGTTTCACCGCGCTCCAGGAAAGGAACGCAGAATTAACATCGATATGAAAGATGATGCGGGGCATTATGCCTCTTCGTAGGTCATATCTCGTACAATGTCCACGAATCGCTCTTTGGCGTCTTCGACACGGTTCAGGAGATTGTAAAGACCATCTTCTGAAAGAACCCCTCTGGGCATATCCGCCGGGAGCTTACCTGCCTCATCAGCCTCGAAATCGGCGCGCCACTGCTTTGAATCAAGATATTTTTCGAGGATCTCTATCTCGTGTTGGACTTGTGAATAGCTGTCTAATCCCTGATTCAACTGCACCAGCATATTCTCCACTCGCTTTGAGGCCTCCTCCATTCTGGCAACGCGCTCCACAAGATTCTTCGGATAGACATCCGGATCAAGAAAGTCTCCGGATTCTTCTTCATCTCCTTCCATCATCAGGTCATGCTTATCTTGAATGTATTGCAGCCTGCTTTTGAATAGATAAGTCGCTATTCTCCCAAACCCCAGCATAGACAGACCGAGTATGGAAGCTCCCAGCAAGAATCCAGGCATGACAGTTCGGTCAATCAGCATCCCAATGATAAGAATTAACACGGCAAATAGGCAAATAGCAAAACTGGCAACCCAAGAAAGCCTGGTCGTCGTCACGGCAAGCCCAATTATTAGCCCTATAGACAAGACTGCGCTGACAATCGAGCAGGCTAGGAACAAAGTCTGGTTCCCGACATAGTAGCCAGTAATAGCAAAGGCCGATGTGGCCGTTGTGACCAGTTGGAAAACCTTGGCCATGTTAGCCAGACGGGTGAGTTTATTGCCGTTCATAAAAGAATCTTAACAAACAATGGAAATCAAGCCAGCAACTAACGCTGCAGGAATACCTAGAAGCATGCCAATAAGGGCACCCTTGATGTGGAACCAGTAGTCATGGTAGTCTTTCACCATATCCTCCGTCCCTGGAATCACGAAGTGTTTGTCGTGGCAGAACCAGATACAGTCCAGCACGATGGCGTCGAACCAGTTCACAACCACCCAGAGGGCGTAAGCGGTTAGGCAGCCGCACCAGAAAGTGGTGCAGCCGTTGACGTACCTGACCAGCAGGCCCAGTAGAACGCCAAAGATAGCCATGGCCGTCAGTTTCTTCATGTAAAAGACTACTCCACCAGGCTTGTTGCTGGCATCCACCAGCCCCAACTTATCACAGCGCTCGATGATGGTAGGAGGATAGTTGAAAACTGTCTTTATAGGGTCCCTGGACATCAAGAACACAAAAAGCGTGAACAGCGCGCAAGCGATTAGGGATTCAAAGAGGAAAACCATTTCTACTGGTACTTCTTGAAGTTGTATTTCTCGCGGAGAGCAGCTTTGGTATCCTCATCCTGATGCGTAAAGTAACCTTTCCAGCCAGGGCAGAAGTTGATGTGCCAGCGCCAGAAGCGGCCGACCAGAGATTTAGGCTTCTTGTCGTGTTTAGCTCGAAATGGGCAGGTTTCGCAGGGATAAGATTGTTGAGCCATTGCTGTTCTTTCTTTAGGCTTAAATAATACTTACGGGATAGAATTCCATGGAGGGAGTTGCCCGTATTCTTCCTTGACCTCGGCAAGCACTTCGTGTTCCACAGCCACGGGGTCATCATCACCTGTATCATACCAGTATACATCAAGTTCGTGCAAACCTTGTTGTTCCATAACCCTCGGCCAACTTCGTCTGCGAGGCTCTTTGCCAAACTGATGACCATTTACCAGTCTGTCTTTCATGCCGCCAAGCCCAGCTTTTCTATGGACAATTACGCCATCGACTTTCTTTCCTGAGCGCCCAACATACAGAATGAATCGCTGCTCTTTGAAAGTTGTCCAAACCACATAAACACCACTCCGATTATCTGGAGCATTACAAACATCTTTAAGGTCATCTTGCCCTCTAAACTTGAAATGACCGCTGTGATGGTATTTTCCCAGTTGTTCAAGCATTATTATACCTCCTTTTTGAAGTATGCGGCAATCTTCTCAAATCTTCCGAGGGTCTCTCCTCCGCCATACCCATGCGTGGAATCATAATCCCCTTCGACCTTTAAGCCAATAGGGGTAACAGAAACAAGGTCCCAGCCATCTTTACCAAGATCATTAAAAGCCTTTTCCATTTTTTGATCTGGCGCAAATTCGACGATTTTATACTTAAAGGTTGCCATAAATTCTAGTACATAAAAATGTCTTTAATCATCCATTAGGCCGTAGTCTTTTTTCTCTCGTGTTAGAGCTGGACGAACACCGGCGTTCTTGGCAATTGTCTTCCACAGCTGCCGGGCGTCCATCGGTTTGATTTCGTCAATCATAGGAATGGAAAGGCCATAGGCAGTTGCCAGAATCGTATAGTAGACAGGCTCAAATCCCCGATTGAGCAAGTTGGGGATGTTCAGCATGTCCTTATTGATGAGTCGTTTGTCTGAGAAATAGTTGTGGGCAATACGCATATTGGTGAACACGGAACCACCACCGCAATAGACGATGGGCCTGCCCATCATGGCTTCAATCAAGCGTGAGGAACTTAACTCGGTCCCGACTACTTCCTGATTGAATACGTGAACCACGTGGTCAATGATGCCGTTGAGTTCCTTTCGCAATTCGCTCGTGTACTCTGCAATTGCATGGTTGAACTTGCCGATATCGGTCCTGAGCAGTTCCTGGGCTTCTCCCATACTGATGCCAGGATGATCTCTCAGGTATAGTTCGAGAACATAATTCAAACCCTTGTGGAAGGACTGCACCGTATGGATGGACGGCATCAGGGATTCATCGATAGTAAAGAAGGCGATGTCTGTGGTACCGCCGCCGATGTCCACCAGCAGGTGCATATTACCTCTTGACAGGCGCCGGCTATAAGTCAAAGACTGGAGGCCGGCGTATGCTTCGGGAATCATCACGAAGCCATACATCTCGGCTTCCTCAACAACATTGCCTTCCGAATACTTGGTCATCTCGATGAGATCCTGGTAAGGCAGTGTGCACATTTCATCTGCAGCTCCGAAAAGCTCCATCAAATTGCGGGCGGCAACCAGGATACGCTGGCCACGGTATTTAATCCAGCGGGAGACATTGTCATCCAAGCCGGAAGGAACGCCCATCTGGACGGAAACGCTTTCTTCGAAGACCTCGTTGAATCTGTCTTTCACGTAGCGCTTTGCCAGAAGCATCAGGTAGGCCAGATACCAGATAGACAGGGTGTCTGCCGGGATTTCATCCTTATCCCACTGCATTGTATGGGTGAAGGCTGCCTGCTTGAAGTAGCGCAGTACCCGTGGTTCTGAGCAATGCTGCTGCCAGTACTCATACTCTTCCTGATATTCAGCGTTGATGGCATCGACTTTCTTTTGCCACTGGGCCAGCTGATAGTTGAGGTACCGGCACTGTTTCTCCCACTCCATATGCCTTTCTCTGATGCGCTGGCACTTCTTTGCCCAGATCTTATGCTCCTGTTTGAAGTTCAAGTCATCCTTCTTCGGCTGCTGCATAGAAGTCTTGATGCTCTTCAGTGCATTCTTCCAGTCTGTGGCATCTTCTATCTGGGGTTTGGGTTCCTCTCTCTTGGGTTCAGGAGGTAATGTCGGGTCTGGCTCTTCAGGGAAGACGATATCCGGACGTGGAGGTAATTCCGGTTTCTCTGGAGGCGCTATCGGACGTGATGCGCAAGTGGCATAGTCGATGGAGCCTATGCGGATTGTGTCGTCTTTATTGATTTGGATTAGGGACGGAAACAGGACACTTTTGGAGCCATCCGCCAGGGTGAACTCGACGAATTCGTAGATAGTCTCGTTGTTCGGCATGTAACTCATGCAGAGCTTGGACTGATGTGTCCCAAAATCCAATCCGAGAGTAATATCCATAGCTTAATCGACGATAGAGATTCGACTTAGAGATATGAGTCTGTGCTCCTTCTCCACAATGCCGGCATCCTTAATAGAGGCCAGCTTCTCCTCTTTCTCGATGATCATATTCTCGACATTCTTCTTGGCCATCGGAATGACTTTCTTACGCCCTTCCCGCTCGTATCTTGCCAAAAGGTTCTGTAAGTGTTCGATTCGGGAGTCGTAGTACTGCGTGTACTGGTTCACCATCGTGAATTTATTCGCCTCTATGAGAACGGATTCATTCTCGATGTATTCTGCACGAATCTGGTTGACTTTCTCCTCCATGGCAATCTTCATCGTGAGAATCATTTCACTGTCTTCCTGGTCGTGAGCCCGGCGTGACAAGGCTGAGGAATCCTGGGCCTGAGCATAGATGGTCTTAACCAGTTCTTCATCCTCCACGATAGTCTGGCTCTTGATGTCAAACAGGACCGGACGTAGCAGTTCCATTGTGGTTAAGCTGCCGTAGAGGTGCTTTTCAGATAGCAGAACATAGAGCCCCAGGAAATACTCTCCAGAGATGGGTGACTCGATGCCCTTCAGGGTGCCACGGCGTATCTCCAGGCTGAAGGTCTTGTCCAGGCTGGCTTTATTCTTCTCGAAGTACACATACGCAGCCACCACCAGAGGATGATAAGCATTGATGAACTCAAGATCTTTGTATTGGTATGCCGTGTCCTGATCAAAAGTCATGGCGATAGACGTCTCTCCAAAGACCTTCGACTTGAACTGGCGGTTCATTTGCTCGTAGTCAAACCCTTTCCCCACTGGGAGATTCTCCTCCAGGAAGCTTGTGAGCAACTGTGGCTGTGACAGAGGGATATTGAAGTGATAGACTGTTGGCCTGGTATCATCCCGAACGAGTACGCAGGAAGGCAGCTTTTTCTCGATCAAGAGACGCACATAATTGAGGACTTCCTCTGCAGTCACGTACTGGCCATATTTGTCGATATCGCCAATAGCCTTACGGAAATAGGTGTCGTTGGTCAGCGTATTCGTCAGGCCGGTGGCAATCTCTTCCTGATTGTGATTCTCCGTCTCTACGGCCTTGGCAATGGCGTCTATCTTTTCATTCTTTTCTTCTTCCGTCAACTTATTGCTATACAGCTCCTTCTCGAGAGACTCGAACCATTCCTGAACATCATCGTAGCCAGTATTTTCCAGCACTTTATCAAGTATGGCCTCAAGGTCGCCTATGCAATCCTTGAAGATGCCGATTCTATCCAGCAGGCGCTGGTAGATCTTGACATGAATGGAGTTCTCGACGACAAGGTTATAGATGTGGACCTTAGGAGATGTCTGCCCGAAACGGTCAATACGGCCGATTCGTTGCTCGACAACCATCGGGTTCCAGGGCAGGTCGTAGTTGACCATGGCGTCGCAGAACTGCATATCCAAACCCTCACTACCCACTTCTGAAGAAAGGAGGATGGAGAAGTTGGGCGAATACTGGAACTCCTCGATAATTTTTTCGCGGTCTTCAGCCTTGACATCTCCGTGGATCTGGAAGGTGTTGTACCCCAGTTTGCTCAAGCGAATGCCCAGGTAGCGGAGCGTATCCTTGAAGATGGCGAAGACAATGAGGTGTTTCTTGCCGCCCTGCTGGATGGCGTCTATGATTTTCACCAGTTCATCAATCTTCGCATCTGGCATGTCCTCATAGTCGTCATAGCCAAGGATCAGACGGTCTCTTTCGTTGAGGAAGCCGTACACACTACTGGACACCTGGCGCTTGCGCTGAATCAGACCCAGATCGCCTTCGGAGTAGTTTTCGATAACTTCGGTGTAGGCTTCCAGCTCATCTGGGTATAGGTGAATAATCCTGGTATGCGTATCACGGACAGCCTGAGTCCAGTCGGTGGTGATTTCCCTCTTTCGCGTTCTGGAAAAGAGGTTATTCATCGGGCTCATAGCCGACAGGTCAAACTGGATGTTCACCCGGGTTTCATTGTCCGTCTTGCCGCTCTGGAGATTCTTCACAATACGCTGGTACAGCGGAGAGTCCTTGAAGCGTTCATCGATGGTCGCAGCCTTGGCATATTCGTGCTGATACTCGTTCTCACCGATGGTATAGAAAGTCGTAACCTCTGAACTTGCCAGATCTTCCAGGATGGAATCGAAGTCCTCGTTGGCATTGATAGCTGAGATGGCCTTGATGAAAGGTCTGTTGATGGCCAGCGTGTTCAAGAACACGGAGTAGTCGCTATACTGCTTCGGGTCAAGGAGTTTCAGCAGGTTGAAGAGATTCTCCCGTTTGGTCATTACTGGCGTGGCCGTCAGGAATACTGCAGCAGCCGGACTCTCCAGGAGCTTGGCAATGCCCATGTGGGTAAGCGTATCGTCATTACGCAGGCGGTGAGCCTCATCACAAAGGACGAAGTCAAACTTCTTGTAAGACTGATCCAGGGTGTCGAAAAGGGACTTCTTTCCCGATGGACGCAGCTGCTCGTAGTTGACGATACCCCTCACATAGCCCTCCTTGTTGTTGATGTCGTAGATGAGCCGGTCCTTTGAGTAGATCTCGAAGTTGAATCCAAACTTATTCTTCAACTCCTTCTGCCACTTCTCCATAAGGGACTTCGGGCAGATGATAAGGGCGTTGTTAAGCTCTCGACGAGCTGACAGTTCCAGCATGATGTGGCCTGCCTCGATGGTCTTACCGAGACCGACTTCATCAGCGATAAGAACACGGTGGTTCCGGGAGTTGAGGAACTTCAGCAGCGGTTTGAACTGATAGGCCTTGAAGATGGTTCTGGAGGCTTTCAGGGATGAGATGGTATTGTTACTGGTATTCCGGATCTTATACGAAGTATTGATGCACGTAAAGTCCGAATTGGAGCCGTAAATACCCTTTGCGCAGCAGTCGAAAGGATCACTGTAGTCCGTGACCGGAATAAGAGTAGATTCAAGCGCAGGCTTGCGGAGCCCGCTTTCAAAGACGACTTCATAGAGCTGCTTGCCAGGTCGTTTAGGATAGACCTGGATAATTGTACCATTTTCTCTGGTACTAACTGACTGAACGCTGTCGCCTATGTTGAATCTTGCCATAGTATTATTCGTAAAGGTCGTAATCTGTGGTGTCCACGTCTGCCCACTGCTCACACTGGCGGATAACCGTCTCGAGGGCTGATTGCTCTTCCTCCGGCGGGTAGTGGTATTTCTTCAGGAGGCGTTTTACCTTTGAGCGCATGCCGGCACGGGCAGACTCTTTTTTCTGCCAGTCGATGGTACGGTTCTTTCTGAGCTCCTCTGTCAGTTCTTTGGTAAGGTTCACCAACTCCTCGTTGGAATAGAAGTCTTTCACCGCCTGCGGCTTTGTGAGGGCATCGTAGAAAGCCTTTTCCTCAGAATTGAGGCCCAGACTATCTGCCATTTGCTCGCTTTGAGCTATCTCCTGTGCCAGCTCCAGCAACTCCTTGATGACTTCCTCGTTGGTGAGAAGGCCCTTCAGATAGTTGGAGAGCGCCATATTGATGAGGTCTGAGAACTTCTGTGCCTGGACCAAATTCGTGCGCTCATAGAGGTGAACGCGCTCTTTAAGCAGTTTCTTGAGCAACTCAATGGCAATGTGCTTCTCCTTCATCTTGGAGATCTCTTCCAGGAACGCGGGATCAAAGAGTGAGAATTCCGCCTTGACATCCGAGAAGAGGTTGATAACGCCCTCGCTCTTGATGCTCTGTTTAAGAAGTTCTCCGATGCGTTCATTAATCTCCTTCTTGGAGACCTTCGCCTTCACATTCTTGATTCTGTTGATAGAAGTGCGAACGATCTCAAAGAAAGCAGACTCGAAGCGCTGGTCCTCATCCAAAAGGCTCCGGCAGAGGCTAACTGCATTCTTAAGCAATAAGGCCTCTTTCAAGAAGCGATTCATTGTCTCCTCCATCCACGGCGCCAACATAAAGTTTACACCACCCTGGATGATGGCAGCACGATCAGAATCGCTGCCGTCCTTGAAGTTCGAGTAATCAAAGCCATGGAAGCAATCACGGCAGATTTCCAGCTTCTCTTTGAACTTAATGAGAGCCGTATCTTTGATGTCGGTATTGCCATAGTTTTCCTGGTCCTGCTTGGTATAATCGCGCATGGCCTCTTTCAGGGCCTTGGCAATGCCGATATAGTCCACCACCAAGCCGCCGGCCTTGCCTGAGAACACACGATTCACACGCGCTATTGCCTGCATCAGATTGTGGCCAGACATAGGCTTATACACGTACATGGTAGCCAACGAAGGGACATCAAAACCAGTAAGCCACATATCCACCACAATGGCAATCTTCATCGGGTCGTTGTCATCCTTGAACTTCTTGGCCAGCTCTTTCTTATACTGCTTGTTTCCGATGATATCGTGCCACTCTTCAGGATCATTGTTGGAGCCCGTAACTACGACCTTAACTTTTTCCGTCCAGTTGGGGCGCAATTCAAGGATACGCTTGTAGATACGGATTGCGATAGGACGAGAGAAGGCCACAATCATAGCTTTGCCGGTAAGCTCGTACTGGCGGTTCTCTTCGTAGTGTTTGAGAATGTCACGGACGAGGGAATCAATGGTTTCCGGTGCGCCGAGGATCTCTTCCAGATGAGACATCTCATGCATACTCTCCTCGATTTGTTGAGGTGTAGCGCCTTCGTCAGAGAGTTTTTCATACTCGGAGTCAATCTTCCGGATGGTCTCTTCATCCAGCTTCAGATTGACCACGCGAGACTCGTAGAAGACCGGGCAGGTGGCGCCATCCTTAACGGATTGCGTCATGTCGTAGATATCGATGTAGTCACCAAAGACCTCTTGAGTATCGCGGTCCTTCAGCGAGATTGGCGTTCCCGTGAATCCAATGAAAGAAGCATTTGGCAGTGAGTCGTGAATAATGCGGGCAGTACCGACACTAATGCGCCCCTGGGCGTCCACTCTTTCTTCAAAGCCATAATGGCCACGATGGGCTTCATCAGCCATCACCACAATATTCCTTCTTTCCGAGAGAGGTTCGTTGGATTCTTCGAACTTTTGCATCGTCGTGAAGATGATTCCGTTGGCTTCACGACCAACTAATAGTTCGCGAAGGTTCTCACGGCTGGATGCCTGAATAGGCTTCTGACGCAGGAATCGTTCACACTTGGAGAATTGGGTATAGAGTTGGTCATCCAGGTCATTGCGGTCCGTAATAACCACAATAGTAGGTTTGTTGAGAACCGTCTGAATCAGATGGGCATAGAACACCATGGAGAGGGACTTTCCGCTGCCCTGAGTGTGCCAGAAAACGCCAATCTTGCCATCACTTCCCGTTGCCCTAACTGTGCGGTCAATGGCCTTCTTTACGGCGAAATACTGGTGATAGCCAGCAAGAATCTTGGCGGAGCCGGATTCGTCAACGCTGAAGCAGGTGAAGTTCTTTATAAGATCCAAAAGCCGGTCTCTTTTGAACATTCCCACAAAGAACGTGTCGTAGTCCACGAAATCCTTCGTTTCCTCCATTCCGTCCTTTGTTTTCCACTCCATGAAACGGTCTTCTTTGCTGGTGATGGTACCAGCCTTGGAGAGCGTCATGTCGCTCATCACGCAGAAGACATTGTAGATGAACAGGGACGGTATCTCCTGAAGATAATTCCTGATCTGACGATAAGCCGCCGAAGCATCAGTTTCTTCCCTTGCCGGCGATTTGAGCTCTACGAGAACGAGCGGTAAGCCGTTCACGAAAATCATGATATCCGCACGCTTCTCGGACTTTTCAATGAAAGTCCACTGATTGATAGCCTGGAAGGTATTGCGGTCCGGATGAATGTAATCGATGAGGTAGATGATGTCATGGACGGTCTCGCCCTTGATATCATAGGATACCTCAACGCCGTTCTGCAGGAAATCCATGAACTTTTCATTCTTCTGAACCAGCGTTCCAGTATCAATATCTTTGATACGACGGATTGCCTCATTGATGGCCACAGAAGGCTTGGTGGGGTTCACCAAGGCTAGGCTGTGGATGAGCTGCGCTTCATAGAAAGGGACTCTGTAATCCCGTTCTATTTCCGGGCCGTAAATATGGTCATAGCCCAGATTGTCAAGCAGCTCTATGAGCGCGTTCTCGTAGTTAGATTCAGCAAACATAATTATAGCTGTTTTGCAAGTGATTGCTTGATAATATCGAGTGCGGCATCCATTTTCCCGAGGGAATCAAAGCCGATCTCTACATCTCCATTGCCCCAACGACCAAGGTTTGTCACGTCTCGGCAGATGCCGGACGGGTCATTGACTTCATCGAATTCCAAATTGACTGTCAAACGTAAACGTGCATGCTGCATAATCACATCAACCACGTTGGTCTTCAGCTTGTAGGCAACATACAGCTTCTTGAATTCTCTCTTGATACCAGGATGAAGTCCCAGGATGGCTTCATTGAGCTTATCGAAGAACATCCGGGTAAGTGCATCGTTGTTGTAAACTTCGTAGGACTCCAATGAATACTTAGACTTGGCTTCTTCCGCCGGCTCCTCTGTATATTTTGCGCGTACTTCATCTGAAACTTCTGGATACTGCCAAACCTTCAGCGCATACCCAATCAGGATCTCCGCACGGTCGTCCATTGTCTGTTGATTCCATGTGGTCTGATTGATTACGCTCTTGTTGAGGATGTGAGTAGCGCTTTCCTGGAATACGCTCAGTTTCTCTGAGAAGGGCTTATCGCTCATTTCAGTATTGTACTTGGTAAGCGTCAAGTTGCCAATCCTATGGAGATAGCTGTTGTGGATCTCCTCCCAGTTTTCACCCAAAGCAGCACGCCATTCTGGATTGAGGTCTTTGTTCTGCGGCATGATGTGCTCGATAGTGAACCCTTCGAAAGGAATTGGCTCCTTGTTATCGTGGTTCTCAAGCTTGACCAGGAGATAGTTGGCAATACGCATCTTGTACACGTTCTTCTCCAGGAAGTCAGCTTTAAACTTGGCGTCGGCCGGGAATTCTTTATAGGAATCCAGCTTGATGAAGGCCATCTTTATGGAATTCAGGTAGTCCGAATAGTTGATGGAGCGCTTCATCGTGATGAAGGTCTTATTCAGAGAGTTGGTAGGTATTTCGCAAATTGCACGACGGACGATGTAGGCCTCGGTCATGCGCAAAATGCATTTGAAATCATCCTGAGAGAGTTTATCGTTCTTGAAGTCATAGTAGACATACATCAGGAACGGGAACTGAACATCCATCTTCAGCTTGGAGATGTCTGAGAAGACAACATTCAATTCCGGATATGGCGATGATGCATAGAACATCTCCGTGTAGCACTTGCCAAAGTTAAAGATGTCCTCTGCGAACTCCTTGGCATTGCTGAACTCGGCGTTATTCTGATACTTTTTGTAACCCTCGTAAACATCCTCTTCCTTAACGAATTGCATACTCTTCATCATCAAATAATGACGGAAGAAGGTATCCATAGCTTCGTTGCGTTTTTCGGCCGGGAAGGATTCCTCTACGGGCTTCCAGTAATTGTTATATACATCTACCTGCTCATCGTTGGAGAGGCCCATCAGAAGGAAGTTACGGATAAGATCTGACTGAGACAGATCCATGCCAGTAGAGTTGAGGCTCTCGAATATTAGCTGGGGATCATCTCCATCCTCGCGCTTGAGGGTAATGCTGACAATCTGCAGCTTGGCTATAGATTCATAAATCTGGTAAGGTGTAATGGGAGCGTTTTCGATCTTATCGCGGAAGTACAGATAGTTGATGTAGATATTGGAATCCTCATCCTCAGGAATAGGAGCGCTTTCCACCAACTTAATCAGGATGTCCTTATCGGTGTCGGTAAGAATCATTTTATACCGGTTCTCGCCCTTCTGTGTGACATTCTTCAACAGCATAGAGGTGAGATTATCGGGGTCAACTTCTTCAGACGGATGGGCCTTAAGGTAGTCGCGTAGAGCAATCATCAAAATGGTGAGAGTTGTCATGCGCTGCTGGCCATCGATGACCAGGTATTTCTGAATACCCATCGGTGTATGAGTCTCCGCGATGTTTACGATGGAGCCTACGAAATGCTGACGTTTCCCGGTTTTCTCCATAGAAACGATATCATTCCACAGCCGTTCACACTGCTTTTCCTTTAGCCAGCTGTACTTACGCTGATATACAGGAACAATGTACTGAGTGTTCCCATTCAACAAGTCATAGATGCTTCCTTTTCCTGGTTCCATAGTGTCTATATGATTATGCTGTAAGGCGATAGTTTAAATTACTAATATATAGTGTCTTACATAATTGACCACGAGGTCTTTGCGCTGGTAAATTATGATTTATGCGATTGTTGAGGGCGATTTTGTCGTCAAGAGAGGAAAGTGTGTCAGCTATCTTTCTTTGCTCTTCAAGTCCAGGAAGGTAGAATTCTAAATTCTTAAGAACATCCACCTGAGCACGCTGGCGTCCAGATGAACCAACCATTGATTTAACAGCCGCATTCTTGAAATCAGGGAAATGCGACAAATAGTAAACAAAGCGATTATCACTTACCCCGGGGATGCCTCTCATGACGATATATTCGGTAGAACCATATGCCGTCTCTCCATCATCAAGAAGAGAGATATAAGCATGTTTCCCATTTTCAAGACAAGGAGTAATGCGAGCCATAATTGTATCCCCATTCTGGAACTTGGCTCCTCCGGAATACTGTTCGTATTCCCAGTCATATATATCACGGGAATGAGGGATGAGTTTATCCATTGTAATCTTTCTTGCCACGGTGCCCTTCTTTAAGGATATCGTAGGATTGAAATCAATGAAATCACCCATTTTGTATTTCTTCCACTCTTCCATAAATGAGAATTTAGCAAGTAATAACAAGCTCTCCAGACATCATACGAGGCAGTAAGGAGTCGCGAATTTGCTCTGCGTGGTAAATTTGCTCCTCTAGAATCTCTTGTTCGTTTAGAATGGGAGCTAGTTCTTTTTCAAAGGAATCCAGTACATTCTTGTCAGGAATAATAGCAGGGAAAGACTTCATCAAAGAACCAGACGCCTCCTTGAAAGTAGAGCCTGATGCCTGAGACTCAATAGCGTCAGTATGCTCCCTAAGCCAGTAATAAAGGTAGCCAGTCCCTGCATACCTGGGAACAACTGATTTAAAGCCCTGGTTGGTGCAAATATCTCCCTTCGCAATGGTGATATATCCAATCGGAGCACGCGAACTAAACAGAATAGAACCCCGCGGCATCAACTTGGCGCTACTGTTCTTGTAGCCCTCCTCTGTGATATCAGTCTCTCCTCTGGAAGTATACTTAATGCATTTTACTGATAAATCCTTGGGGGTTAACCAAGCTATTCCATTATTCGTGTAATACTCTGGTTTTGCTTTAGAAGGAGTCCCTCCAGCCACAATATCACCCAATTCAGAAAGAGTTCCGACGTGCCATCCCTCAGGAATCTTTCCTAATTCAGAATCTACGAACCTTTCATCCATAAAAGGAACGAAATCAACGAACCAAGACTTGTACAGGGCTTGCGCTTGCTCCTCTAAATTATGATTTCTTGGCCTCCTCGCGGTCAAGAAACTATGCCTGCGACGGCTGTATGAATGTATGGCAGTCATCAGGCGATAAATTTGCGGTGAGAGAGTTTTACGTTAGTCTGGTTTACCATTGCATAACGCATGGTAGTATCAATCTTAACGTGCCCCAAAAGTTTCTGCACCTGCTCCACGGGCATACCTTTATCGATGGCCATCGTGGCCAGTGTGCGGCGGAACTTGTGAGGATGAATGCGGGGAACCTTGAGGCTGCGGCCCAGCTGGCGAAGGCGAACCTCAACGCCCGAGATCTGCAAACGCTCATGAGGTTTATCAAGTGTCACAAACAGCGCTGGATTCTTATCCTTGCGGGATTTGAGATACTGCTGCAGGTGAATCTTTGCCCGGGCATTGAAATATACCACACGCTCTTTGTTGCCCTTGCCAAAGACAATGCATTCACGCTCGTTGAAGTTGACGTCCGCACGATTAAGCTTCACCAACTCTCCGACACGCATGCCGGTTGAGGAAAGCAGGTCAATGATTGCCAGGTCCCGGATGTTCTTGCAATTGTCCCGCAGGATTTCCATATTCTCATCAGAGATGGTCTCCTTGATCTGCTCGCCAGTTTTAACCTTATGGATTCGGCGGACAGGACTCTTTAGGATGAAATCCTCATCCTCCAGCCAGGAGAAGAAGGATGAGAAGATCCTGCGAATATTGTCGATGGTAACCTTGCTGGATTTATGCTTCTTCTGGAAAACGGCCAAATAAGCCCGAAGGTCGTCAGTCGTGTAATCTTTGACGGCCTTAGGCATATACTTGAACAACTGTTTGATGGTGGTCTCGTAATATTTGATGGTTTTGGCAGAGCAGCCCTCCACCAACTTTGCAGACAGAAATATCTCCAGTAGACGTGTATTGGTGACAATGTCCTCCTGGACTTTGCCGCCTTCATCGATGAGTGTGTAGCTAGACAGCGTTTGAAGAAGGACGCTGCTCAGCTGGGTCATCTGGTCTACTGTCAATGTACCGGACATCGCTTCCGTAATCTGGGTGATAAATGTTTCTTTCATATCCTCTGTGTTAAATTAAACAAAGAGGATAAGATACACTATTTCAGTTCAAAACCTATCGAGGCGAGCTGCTTGCGGATTTCCTCCTCCAACTCGTGAGACTTCTTGAACATCTCCGATAGCTCACCAGTCAGTCGAGTCATCTTCTCTTCAAAGGGCTCACCGTCATCCTCTGTATCTGCAATCCCAACATAGCGGCCAGGAGTGAGGATGTAGTCTTGTTTGGCGATATCATCAAGAGTGGCCACTGCACAGAATCCCTTTTCATCCTCCAGTTCACCGGCGACGTATTTGTCGTAGGTGCCGGCAATCTTCATGATATCCTCTTCCATCAATTCACGAAGGCGGCGAGTAACCATTGTGCCGAGGTTACGGGCATCAATGAAAAGCGTTTTCCCAGGCTGTTTTTTATTACGGTTGAGGAACCAAAGACATACAGGAATCTGAGTGGAATAGAAGAGTTGCGTAGGCAAAGCAATAATGCACTCAACAAGATCTGCTTTCAGAATATTCTCACGAATGGTGCCTTCTCCGCCAGTCTGAGAAGAAAGTGAGCCGTTGGCCAGCACCATACCAATCTTTCCAACTGGAGAAAGGTGATGAATCATATGTTGCAGCCAGGCGAAGTTGGCGTTTCCTGCAGGAGGAATGCCGTATTTCCACCGAACATCATCTTGAAGCTTATCAGCGCCCCAAGGACTCATATTAAAGGGAGGATTTGCCATGACAAAGTCCGCCTTGAGTGACGGATGCATGTCATGAAGGAAAGAGTCCTCATTGGCTTCACCAAGGTCTGCATCGATGCCACGAATCGCCAGGTTCATTTGAGCCATCTTCCAGGTGGTGGGGTTGCTTTCCTGTCCATAGACGGAAATATCTGCTATTTTCCCTTGGTGACGTTCAATGAACTTTGCGGACTGGACAAACATACCACCCGATCCACAAGCAGGGTCGAAAACACGGCCGTGGTAAGGCTTCAATACCTCCACAAGTGTACGGACAATACAAGATGGCGTATAAAATTCACCAGCGTTCTTTCCTTCCTGTGAAGCGAACTGAGATAGGCAATACTCATATGTACGACCAAGAATGTCTTTACTCTCCCCGTGCTCCTTCATGTTGATGTTGGTAAAGAGATCTACAACATCTCCAAGGCGTTGTTTATTTAGCTCCGGGCGAGCAAAGTTCTTAGGCAGGATACCTTTGAGTTTGGGGTTCTCGCTCTCGATCAGACGCATTGCGTTATCGATCTTGACACCAACTTCCGGCGTATGGGCACTACTGGCAATAACTTCCCAGCGAGCTTCTTGAGGAACCCAGAAGATGTTGACGCTGGTATATTCGTCTTTGTCTTCCTGCATTCCGTAGCCTTCTGCTACTAATTCTCCATAGCGCTGCTCAAAACGATCGGAAATGTACTTGAGGAAGATGAGACCGAGGACAACATGTTTGTACTCGGATGCATCCATACTTCCCCTCAAAACGTCTGCCGCGTTCCAGATTTGTTTCTCAAATCCAACGTCGGCCGTGTTTTTCTTGGCCATATAATATGTATTATTAGTGCTATAACTTACAAATTTAACATTTTTTACCAACTAATCCGCCAAAAAGTCATATAACCTTAATCTCTCGAGATTAAGCATGCCTCTTTTACACCATCAATCGAATCAATTTCCCATCCCTAACAAACATCTCCGGATTCCGGAATACAATCGCCCAGATTTGTGATGTCCCAACCGGCTGCCCATCCCTCCTACGGTGCAGTCGGCGCAAGTTTATCTGCTCCGCCAAGGTCTCAGCGGTCATCCCGCAGCCCTCGGTGGACAGCAACCAGACGATGGCTTCTTCAATCCTCATCGTCTTGCAAGCATATCATCCAGATATGCAAGGCACATTATCAGGAAAAACATAGGTCAGCGCTTTTCATTAAACAATTCGGGAATAAACGCCAGCCCGCAGAGCAGGTAGATTAAAACGTACATAATTGCAGATTTTTGGAGTTACGCCGCAAATCTACAATATACAAGTGACAGGTTTTGACACTCAAAATAATTTCTCGGGCAGGAAGTGAATTATTTGAACTTTTTCTGGGTAAAAGCCCCATTTTCAGTAAGCCAGGCCTTCAGCTTCGGACCTTCTTCCACGGAAACTTCGTGCGGGAGGCCAAGGACAAAGCGGCCGATACCCTCCATGGCATTAACATCACCCTCCCAGAACCAGCTGCGCTTGACCTGTGTGACCTCAATGCTGGTAATGGGGAACTCCTCTGTAAGCAGATTCTTTGCCCGGAGCGTCAACTTCAGTTTGACGTGCTCGACGGGACTCCCGCTCATTCGGAAAGAGTCAATTGGCTGCTCCTCGTGACGGTCTTCGAACTTCCAGGGTTCCAGCATCTTCACCGAAGTAATACGGGATATCTTGAACACCTTATTAAGTCCGGCCTCTGTGTCGTAGGCAATGATATCCACATATCCCTTGGTGAACTTATACGGCTCTACTATATAGTCCTTGGACTTGCCAGAGTGGGCAGAGGAATAGTCCTTCAGGGCCACCTGGTGCTTGGATTTGACGGCATTGGCCAGCGTCTCCACAACCTCGGACTTGCCCTTGTTTTCGATATAATCGCTGATGGAAGTGGAATCATACACGGCGGCCAGCTTTTGCTTCAGTCCGGCCTTGAGCGCATTGGTTCCGTCCAGATTCTCAATCAGGTGGCTGACAACGATGGCTTCCTCTTCCGAGAAGTAGACCAACTGGGACAGGTCTGTGTACTCCTTGTTGAGCGTCGTCATCCGGTAGCGGCCATCGCCGATGCACTGCACCACGAAGCCTGCATTCTTGAACGTATCGAAGTAGCGGAAGAGGGAACGACGGGAAAGGTCAAGGGTATCGCTCAGCTCGTCGAGCGTATAAATCTTGTTCCCGGAAAGGAGCTGCATCAGGCGAAGCATCCTTTCAATCTTTGGCTGATCCATTGTGGTATAGAGGTTTTAGCTATGCGAATTTAATAAAAGTTTTTCGACTGACAATTTTCCTGAATGGTGACACACATTGACATTTATTTTGTATATTTGCAAAAGTTGTATTTAATGACATTAATTGACATCTATATGAAACCACAAAGATCCACCCTAGGAAAAGTGCTTCTGGCACTCTTTATGCTGCCTGTTTTTCTGATTCTGTGCTGGCAGGATCAATTGACTTAACATCCTAATCACTTAATACCAACTATGTTAGAAGAAGTAAATCACAAATTGTTTACCCTCTGCGAAGAGGCAGTCACCGACATTTTCCATCCACTCCTTGAGACGCTTCGCGCCGAATATGACAAAACTCCTAAGGCTGAATGGCCTGCGAAGGAAGATGCCATTATCAGCGGTACTCTTGCCAGGCTTGGCAACGCTGAAAAGTTTGCCGTGGCCAGCTACGTCATCGAGCATAGGGAGGATGTCTCCGATGATGCGGTGAATCCTCTCCCGGACGAAGAGGAGCTGAAGGAACTGTTCCGCTTCTTGTGGCACAGCGCCATTGAGGCCAAATAATACCGGTTACCAATCCAATCGGGTACCTGTCAAGTATGACTGCGAGGGGCGCTGCTCTCCGCAGTTTTCTTATAATGTCGGACAAAGCAAATCGCGCCTACAGACCGTTCTGTCCGGCATTTCGCCTAATACTAGATGCACTCTCGACGCCCCGTGCATACCCGATTCGCTTGCATTATTGAAAACCAAATATACCTTTGTGTCGCACTGCTAAACAAAGGAGGCGCTATGCAAGTCATATCATTCTTCTCGGCCAAAGGGGGTACCGGAAAGTCGACATTCAATATGCTACTGGCTTCTTACCTGAAATACGTTTTGGGTAAGCGGGTAATGGTACTCGATCTGGATGCTCCAGGTTACAACCTTTCTTCTACTCGTGAGCGTGAGGCGGACGGTATGCTGCAGGAGAATCCCTCCTTTGACGCGAACGGCCTGTATCCCATCCGGAAGATTGAGGACCTGACGCGCTCCCATATCAAGGTGGAGATTGCTGACTTAAAGAATCTGGAGGAGGACTACGACTACGTGGTCATCGACTGCCCGGGTTCGCTGGTGCAAACCGACGCTTCTTTCCAGATGCTGGCGGCTGGCGTGTTCACTTTGATTGTCATCCCTATGGATATCGACGGTATGAGCATCGCTTCCAGCTATTCGCTAGGAGAGGTCTGCAAGAGTCTGGAGCAACCCTTCCTTCTCTTTTTCAACAAAGTCTATTGGCAGGAAAAGAAAGATCTCTACGCGCAGTTCGAGGCGTTCTTTGCCGACGGAGGCATGTGCGTATCGGCCCATAGAATCAAGAACAGTGTCAAGCTTCGCCGGGATGCAGATGGAACGGTCGCCTACATGCGCAGCAGCGTCTGTTTCCCGATGAAGGAAATTAAGGCCACTGTGCCTGAAATCATCGAATTATTCGAGGAGGTGCTAGAGTATGCGGGAAGAAGAGATACTGGCTGAGATAATACCGTTCGTCATATTGGAGCCCATCGTGCTCCCCGAGCGTCTGAGCCGCAAAGAAGCGGAGAAGGATGACGAAGAAGACGCGAAACTGGATAATATCCTGCAAAACTTCCTCGTTGGCCAGGACAAGGCCAAAGAGAAGTTGAATGAAATAACTAAAACGCATAAGTGATGAAAGAAAGAGGAGTGAGATATGCGGCGTGTGGCATCCTGGGCCTTGCCGTGAGTGTCTCGGCATCAGCACAGGATGCCATTTCGTTTTTGAATGAAGCGAACTCGCAGATCCGTTCGGCGGGTTCCATCATCTACCAGGTAGTTATTGCAGTGCTCGCCATCGTGGCCATTGTGTCGCTGATTACGGTGGGCATCAAGATGTACTCCGGTGACCAGGAGAGCGCCCAGAAGGCCCTTGGATGGTGCGGAGGCATGGTGTTCTGTATCATCGCAGCCCTTGTGCTGAAGAACTTCATCGGGCTATGAGATGCAGGGTATATCGCAATCTGGACAGGCCTTTCACCTTCCTGGGCGTCAAAGGCCGGTACATCCCGGTGGCCCTGGTAGGGTTACTTGGAATTGTGGTCATGGCCGTGGTGCTGGGTGCCGCGCTGGGGACCTTCGCCGGTCTGGCATCGGCGGTGGTGCTCATCGTCGGCGGTTATCTGGGACTGCTGGAACTGCAGCAGAAGTTTGGGGAGAAGGGCCTGTCCCGCTTTCTGGCAGGACGGCGCCTTCCGAAGTTCATTCTTGTGAGGAGTAAGGTATGGAACAGATAGACATAAGAGAGAATTTCCCCGTGATGAATGGCGGGGACGGTATCATCCTCTCCAAAAGGGGTGATATCTGTGTTGGCTGGGAGGTACAGCTGCCTCCTGCCTTCCGCTGCAATGAGGAGAAATACGACTCCTTGATTGCCTCGATGGCGGGCGCCATTGCGCTCCTGCCGGACTATACGATTATCCATAAGCAGGATATCTTCATGCGGAAGCACTACGCGTCTGAACGCGTCTCCGGCTTTCTTGAGAAGGCTTATGAGGAGCACTTTGACGGCCGGGAGTATATGGACCACAGGTGTCTGTTGTGGCTATCCTTTTCATCGAAGAAAAACGTCCGTGGTGGCTCCAGTGGTCTATTGGGCCTGCCCAGTGCAGGACTTCCCAAGGGAGCAGAGATCGCCCGACTGCTGGCTTCGGCCGACCAGTTTGGGACCATGCTTGCTGGCAACAGTCTGCTATCACTGCGGAGGCTTTCCGAGGAGGACATCTTCGGCGGCGAACGCCCCGGCATCCTGCAAGACTACCTTAACTTCACCGATGGTGGAACGGATGTCCTTTCTGACATCCAAGTCGCCTCGGATTCCATCCGCGTGGGTGACAAGACCGTGGTCTGCCACCTGTTTGCAGATCTGGACCAGTTGCCCGGCGAGGTTGCATCCTGCAGGCGCGACCGGGAACTGTCGACGGAAAATTCCATCGTCTCCTTGTCCTTCCTGAATGATATTGGCCAGGCACTGGACTGCGAGCACGTGGTGAACTGGTACTGCGTGAAGGAGCCGCTGAAGGATATTCACGGCAGTCTGGATAACAAGCGCCGGCAGATGCTGTCGATGTCTGCCCGGAGCGCAGAGAACCGCAAATATGCCGAGGAAATCACCGAGTATCTGGAGACGGCGGCCGTGCAGCAGATGAGCACCGTCAGATGCCATCTGAACGTGCTTTCCGCCGGGGATTCCGACCGGGTGACTTCTGCCATATCCAAGCTGGGTGTCACCCCTGTCAGGGACATCGCCAATGCGCCGGCGCAGTTCTGGACTTCCATCCCGGGCAACGAATCCGGCCTTGCATTCAGCGAGTATATGACAATGGAGCTGAACAGCGCCCTGTGTCTGAATATTTATGACGGATTCGACACGGGCATTGCCGACGGCGTGCTCAAAATGAGCGACCGCATCCGGCTTGTCCCGCAGCGTTTCGACATACAGGAAAAGGCCCTGGACGCCGGTCTCATTGAGAACTACAACGTGTTCCTGCTAGGCCCCTCCGGCTCCGGCAAGTCCTTCTTTATGAATAAGTACCTGCGCAGCTGCTATGTGGCCGGGCAACACTGTTTCCTGATTGACGTGGGAGATTCCTACCGGGCTCTCTGCCATATTATCAAAGAGGAATCCGGCGGGAAGGATGGCACGTATTACACTTTCGAGAAGGGAAAACCGATATCGTTCAATCCGTTCCGAAACGTGAAGCGATTCAGCCAGGCGGACAGCGAGGCCATGAACTTCCTCTTCACCCTGATGGTGACGCTCTGGAAGAACGGCAAAGTGGAGATTTCCAGCTCGGCCGAGAAGTATGTCCGGGAAAGTATCAGCCAGTTCCTGCGCCAATGGCCGGAGGGCGCCGACCCCGT
>CADBAY010000012.1:108620-110715 GCA_902792815.1 uncultured Bacteroidia bacterium | reverse complement strand
CTTTGCCATAGCACGTTCTTTTATGCGAAGTTAATCATTTTTCTCTAACAGCCCATTGAACTTCGTCATCGAGGTGGCCTTGATATCATCCACGATGTCAATGTAAGGCTTCATGGATGAATAGTCGCTGTGGCCTGTCCATTTCATCACGACGTTCGGCGGGATGCCCAGGGACAGTGTGGTGACGATGAACGTGCGGCGGCCGGTATGGGTGCCGACCAGTTCCCACTTGGGATGGATTTCATCGGTGCGGACGTTGCCCTTGTAGGTTGTAATGCGGATTTCCTCATTGATGCCGGCGAATCGTCCTCCGTGGCAGGTTTTACAAGATTTTCGTATCCCCAATACTCCACTTAAGCCGCTGATTTACAGCGGCTTTTTTGTATTCTAAGGGTTCGGTGCGAGAGTTCCGGGAAAAAGAAAAAAAAGTTTTCGTATCTTTACATCTCTAATTATACGTCTTATGAAACTCAAGTCCTTCATTCTGACCGCGATCGCACTGAGCGCAATCGCATCATCCTGCCAAGAGGCCAAGCAAAAAGTACCGGCAATCGATCTTGCAAACCTTGATACAGAAGTCTCTCCCGGAGAGGATTTCTACCGCTACGCCACGGCAGGCTGGCAGAAAAGTCACCCCCTAGGGGCGGAGTTCGCACGTTTCGGCACTTTTGACCAGCTACGCGAAGACAATGTCAAGCGCATCAACGATCTTTTTGCCTCGATGACCAAGCTCAACCCCAAGAATGGCAGTGTCGAACAAAAGATAATCGACCTCTACAAACAGGGTCTCGATTCGCTCCGCCTTAATTCCGAAGGTGCAGAGCCTCTAAAAAAATATATTGAGCAAATAAACTCCATCTCCGACAAGGAGGCCTTTGCACGCGCCCTTGCCGCAATGCAGCTTAACGGCGGACGCGCCCTGTTCTCGGCGTTTGTGGAATCGGACCTCATGGACAGCAACAGCCAGATTCTGTATTTAGGCCAGGGCGGCCTGGGAATCGGCGACAGAGACTACTATCTAAAAAGCGAGAACGCAGCCATTAAAGAAGGTTACCTCTCGTTCCTTTCAAAGATACTGGGCCTTGCCGGCGTTCAAGATCCCGGCAAAGTAGCCGCCAACGCCCTTGCCGTCGAAGATTATCTTGCCCTCAACTCCTGGACCAGGGAGCAGGAGCGGGACATTGTGAAGCAATACAACCCTATGTCTTCACAGCAACTCGTCGAGGCTTATCCCGGATTCGATTTCGCGGCTTTCTTCAAAGAAGCAGGCATTCCGGAGCAAGACAAAATCATAGTTGCTGAGCCATCGTTCTTCGAAGCGCTCAGTGAGTACGTTGCATCAACTGACGTCGAAGTGCTGCGCGACTACCTAACCGCCCACCTCGTGAGCGGCGGCTGCGGAGCGCTGAGCGATGATTTCTATGCCGCACAGTTCGATTTCTTCTCCCGCCAGCTCTCCGGGATCCAGGAGCCCAAGCCCCGCTGGAAACGCGCCATGGCAGTTCCGAATGGAGTTCTGGGCGAGGCCGTCGGCCAAATGTACGTCAAGAAATACTTCCCCAAGAAGTCAAAAGACCAGATGCTCGCATTGGTAAACAACCTGCAGAAAGCATGGGGAGAGCATATCGACGCACTTGACTGGATGGGAGACAGCACCAAGGTCCGCGCGCACGAGAAGCTCAACAATTTCACGGTAAAGATCGGATATCCCGACAAATGGAAAGACTACAGCTCTCTGCAGATCGACCCTGCCCTGAGTTACTACGAGAACCTGCGAGCCGCCTCCCGCTGGTTTGTCCAGGACAATCTCTCAAAACTCGGCAAGCCCACCGACAAGACCGAGTGGGGCATGACTCCGCAGACCGTGAACGCATACTACAATCCAAGCACTAACGAGATATGCTTCCCTGCCGCCATCCTGCAGCCGCCGTTCTTCAATCCCGATGCGGATGAAGCTGTCAACTACGGAGCTATCGGCGTAGTTATCGGACACGAAATGAGCCATGGTTTCGACGACCAGGGCCGCCTGTTCGACGCCAACGGCAACATGGTAAGCTGGTGGACCGACGAAGATGACGCCCGCTTCAGGCAGAAG
>CADBAY010000012.1:41806-108597 GCA_902792815.1 uncultured Bacteroidia bacterium | reverse complement strand
TCGTAGAGCAGTTTGACGAGGTTGAAATCCTGCCCGGCGTACATGCCAACGGCAGCTTCACCCTTGGCGAGAATATCGGCGACCACGGTGGCCTGAGCATTGCCTATACAGCAATGGAAAATGCAATCGCAGGTAAAGATCCCGGCCTTATCGACGGATTCACTCCCGCACAGCGTTTCTATATCGGCTATGCAACCGTCTGGGCACAGAACATCACCGACGAGGAGAAACTGCGCCTTACCAACACCGACCCTCACTCGCTTGCTGTCAACAGGGTAAATGTATCGCTCCGCAATTTCGGCACTTTCTTTGATGCGTTCGGCATAAAAGAAGGTGATCCTATGTGGAGGCCCGAAGAAGAACGAGTTCATATCTGGTAACGATGAAGAAGTTAATTATCCCCGTCTGCGCCCTTCTGCTCACCGCCGGCGCAGTGCTTCTCTCCCTCAAGCTCAACAAGGAGGAAGCCGCACCGGAGGCGGATTCCAGCGAGTTTGTGACCATTACCGACGCCGTGCCCGACGCGATTCTCGAAATACGCTATTTCAGCACATACAATTTCGTCGGTGAACGCATCGACGGTTATCTAGAGCCTACCGCCCTGCTTACCAAAAGGGCTGCAGACAGTCTTCGCGCCGTAAGCGACGAACTTCTCACCCTCGGCTACCGAATCAAGATTTTCGATGCATACAGGCCCCAGTGCGCAGTTGACCATTTTGTGCGCTGGGCATCGGATGTTTCCGACACCCGCATGAAATCTTATTTCTATCCCGACCTTGACAAGAGCGTGCTCTTCGAACAGGAATACATAATGGAAAAAAGCGGGCACACCCGCGGATCGACCGTCGACCTGACCCTTTTCGACATGAATACCGAGACGGACGTCGACATGGGCGGCACCTTCGACTGGTTCGGTCCCGAGAGCCATCCCGACTTTTGCGGCAACCCCGACAGCGGAGAGTTCAATGGTGACGGAAGCGTCAGTCCGTCCGGCATGACCATCACCGCAGAGCAATTCGCCAACCGCATGCTGCTCCGCAACATTATGGTCAAGCACGGCTTCAAGACCTTGGACTCCGAGTGGTGGCACTTCACGCTCAAGGACGAGCCTTTCCCCGAAACCTATTTCACGTTCCCCGTAAAACAGCTTTAAGAAATGAAAACGCTTTGCAGATTCTTAATCCCGTCGCTGGCGCTTATAATTATGTGCCAATCAGCTGCCGCGGCTTCACCGGACAGGCAACAAGACCGTCATTTCGCTAATACTCCTTTCGCGCTCAATTTGATTGAAAGGATGGATAAAGAGTCTGACAAAGATTATGTCATCTCACCTCTCAGCCTCCAGCTGTTGCTCGGCCTGGTCATGAACGGCGCCCAGGGCAAGACGGCTGACGAGATTTACTCCACTCTCGGCATTGAAGCGTCTGAAGCGGAAGAATTCAACAACTATTGCAGCCGCACCATCGAGAGGCTGCCGAAGCTTGATCCGAAAACCAAACTGAATCTGGCCAACGCCCTGTTTGTCAACCAGCGCTACAAGCTCAAGGACGAGTATCTCCAAAAAGTCACGAAGCCCTTCAGCGCAGAAGTTTCGGCCCATGATTTCAGCAACGCCAAGGGCACTGCCGACTACATAAACAATTGGTGTTCGGAGCAAACTAACGGACTCATTCCTTCTATCATCGACAAGGTGTCGGAGGATATGCTGTGCTACCTGGTAAACGCCCTGTATTTCAAAGGCGAATGGGCAGACAAGTTCGATCCAAGATACACTTCCCCCGAGCCTTTCAGCAATAACGGCAAGATCGTAGGAGATGTTCCCATGATGAAGCAGTACGACGACTTCGGCTTCTTCGGCAACGAACTTTTCAAGGCTGTCCGTCTCCCTTACGGGAACAAGTCATTCAGCATGATTGTACTGCTCCCTGAAGAGGGACACAGTACTGCAGAAGCCATTAGTTTCCTTAAAGACAAAGGCGCCGGGTGGCTCCTGTACAGCACACATAAAAGGAAAGTCGACCTATGGCTCCCCCGCTTCGAAGTCCGATATCACATCCGCCTCAACGACACTCTCGCCAAGATGGGGATGCCTACATCTTTTACCAGGCGGGCCGATTTCAAAGCTCTTTCTCCCGATGCCCTCAGACTGAGTTTTGTCATGCAAGACGCAGTAATAAAAGTTGACGAAGAAGGAGCGGAGGCTGCAGCAGTTTCTTCTGCCGGCATGATAGCTACCACCGCGATACCCATGGATCCTCCGGTCGAATTCCATGCCGACCGCACTTTCTTGTATATGATAACTGAAGACAGCTCCGGCAGCATCCTGTTTGCCGGACGCTACTGTGGAACCAAATGAATATGAAACGCTTTATCCTGATTTCTTCGCTGCTGCTGCTCTGCGCGGCCATGCATGCCCAGCAGCTCACCGGGACTTATCTGGTGGCCGAGCGCGATACGTGCAATCTCTACATCGACTATTACGCTCCCAATCCCCAGGCCGCCGTTCTTCCGGACGGCAATCTCAAGCCTACCGTATTGTTCGTTTTCGGCGGCGGTTTCGTAAGCGGACGCCGCAATGATCCGTATCATCTCCCTTGGTTCAAAAAGCTGACGGACGACGGTTACGGAGTGGTATCCGTTGACTATAGGCTGGGACTTAAGGGAATCCCCATGCGCTTTGATCTCTTCCATCTGATCCAGAGCGCCAAATACACCAAGAGAGCTGTTGATATGGGTGTGGAAGACGTATTTGCAGCAATACGCTTCATAGCCGACAATTCCGACGAGATGGGCGTAGATCCCAACAATCTGGTTATCTCGGGAAGCTCAGCTGGTGCAATGATTTCACTCAGCTGCGCCCTTGAAGTCTGCAGCCCCACCGAGCGCACCGCAATTCTTCCCGAAGGATTCAATTTCAAGGGAGTTATGTCTTTTGCCGGCGCAGTCATGTCCGACAGCGGACTGCCTTCATACAAGACGGAGCCCGCCCCTCACCTGCTGTTCCACGGGACCGTGGACGAGGCGGTAGCTTACAACAAGATAGCCTTCGGACGCTGGGGCATGTACGGCAGCAGCTCTCTGGTGAAGGAAGTTTTCTCCAAAAAGGGATATGTTTACAACTTCTTCCGTTACGAGAATCATACGCACGACGTTGCCGGCAGCATGGAAGCTACCTGGCCGGAGCAGAAGAGATTCCTGGAAGAGAATGTAATAGGAGGCAAGCGCAGGATTATAGACGCCACGCTCGACGATCCTTCCATGCCTGTCTGGAACAACATCACGCTCAACGATATCTATAAATGAGAAAACTATTCAGCTTCGCGATTCTGACCTTTCTTTTATGCGCCTGCACTTCAAAGCCTTCACAGGCACCCTGGAGCGCAGAGAAAGCCAATCTGTGGTATGGGGCCCAGCCCTGGCTGTCGGGATGTAACTTCATTCCGTCCAATGCCATAAACCAGATTGAAATGTGGAGTTCGGGCACATGGTCGCCCGATCTGATCAATACCGAACTCAGTTGGGCGGAGGAGCTTGGATTCAACACTATGAGGGTGTTCCTGAGCAGTGTCGTCTATGCCAATGAGCCGGAAGCTTTCAAGCGCCACATCGATGAATTCCTGACCATCTGCGACCGCTACGACATACTGCCCCTGTTCGTGTTCTTCGACGATTGCTGGGATCCCGAATCGTCATACGGCGTGCAGCGCGCGCCCAAGAAAGGAGTGCACAATTCTGGATGGGTCCAGGATCCGTCAAAGGCACGCAGGGCCGACACATCCCTCACATACCCCGAGCTCGAAAAATATGTGAGCGATATTCTCGGCACTTTCGGACTCGACAACCGCATCCTCGGATGGGACCTCTACAACGAACCAGGCAACAGCGGGTACGGCGAAAGCAGCCTTCAACTGGTGAAGAACGTGTTCCGTTGGGCACGGAATGCAGCACCATCCCAGCCGCTTACTGTTGGTGTATGGACAGAATCGCTGCCTGCCCTGAATGCATACCAGCTTGAGAATTCCGATATTATTTCTTTCCACGACTACGGCACCCCGGAGCACATGCAGCATACCATCGATACACTCAAGACCAGAGGCCGCCCGCTTATCTGCACCGAGTATATGGCACGCACCCGAGGAAGCCTGTTCGGCAACGTTATGCCGCTGTTGAAAGAGAACAACGCAGCCGCGATCAACTGGGGTTTCGTATCCGGCAAGACCAATACCATCTTTGCCTGGGACACTCCCCTGCCCGATGAGGACGAGCCGGATCTTTGGTTCCACGATATTTTCCGCACCGACCACACTCCTTTCGATCCAGCCGAGATAGAAGTCATCAAACGCTGCAACAATGCCGTCGTTCCTGCAAATTGACAACATATCCAAATCCTACGGCACAAAGATTCTCTTTGACCACATAGGGTTCAACATCAATGAGGGCGACAAAATCGCCCTCGTTGCTCCAAACGGTACCGGCAAGACTTCGCTGCTGCGCATCCTGGCCGGCAAAGACAAGTCCGACTCCGGCGGCAAGATAACCTTCCTGAAAGATATACGGATCGCTTTTCTCGAACAGGAGTACGAATTCGACCCCTCGCTCAGCATCGGCCAGCAGCTTTATTCCGACGATGCAGACGTGCAGCTTCGGACCATACGCATACTGGATGAGCTGGGCTTGTCTCCCTCGCAATCTATGGGGGAATTGTCGGGAGGCGAAATCAAGAGAGTCGCCATTGCCGGCTTACTTGCATCGGGTGCGGAATTCCTGATAATGGACGAGCCTACCAACCACCTGGATATCGACGCCATAGAGTATCTCGAAAACGCCTTGAAGCGTTCCCGCTGCACTCTGTTCATGGTATCGCATGACCGCTATTTCCTCGACAGGGTATGCAACACTGTCATGGAAATGGACCGCGGGGCAATTTATATCTACCGTGGCGATTATGAGAACTTCCTGGCCAAACGCTCGGAAAGAGTTTCAAACTACAATGCCGAGACCGACAGGGTACGCAACATCCTGCGCCGCGAGCTGGAATGGATCCATGCCACTCCATGCGCGAGGAGCGGTAAGGCCAAATACCGAAAGCAAGCTTTCGAGGAGCTCAAGGAAAGAGCATCCGACGCGTACATAACCAGCAATATAACAATGGAAGGCCTCAGCTCCGGAGGCTATCTGGGCAAGCAGGTAATCGACTGCCGGGACCTTTCTTTTTCATTCGGAGACAAAAAGATCGTAAGCCATTTCAGCTATAACTTCCAGCGATACGAGAGGGTTGGCATAGTAGGAGGAAACGGCATCGGGAAAAGTACTTTCCTCGACCTGCTGGCATATAGCGACTCTCCTTCCGTCAAAAGGGGCGAGTCGGTACGGATAGGCTATTACAAGCAAAAAGGCGGATCTTTCAGCGACGGGGACACGGTACTTGAAACCGTTCCGGACACGCGCCTGCTCGAGAAGTTCCTGTTTCCGCACGAAATGTGGAACAACCGCATCGGGCGCCTTTCAGGAGGAGAAAAAAGGCGTTTGTACCTGCTGACAGTTCTTTTGCAGAATCCTAACCTGCTGATACTGGACGAGCCTACCAACGACCTGGATATAGTAACCCTCAATATTCTTGAAGAGTATCTGCTGGAATTCAAGGGCAGCCTGATCATCGTTACTCATGACCGGCATTTCCTGGACCGTCTGGTAGATCATCTGTTCGTGTTCTGCGGCGATGGGGTCATCAAAGATTTCATCGGGGGCTACAGCGCATACCGGACGTTTATTTCCGACCTCCGGAAAGAAGAGAAGGCGCGTGCAAACGCATCAGCGCCCAAAGCCCCGGTCCGCGAAAAGCCCGCCGCTCCCCGCAAGCTCAGCTGGAAAGAGAAGAAGGAGATGGAACAGCTGGAGGCCGATTTGGAGGCGCTGGGAGCCGAGCAAAAGGAACTGGAAGCAATACTTGCAGGCGGCACTCCCGACTATCAGAAGATAGCTCAGGCCTCTGAGCGGTACGAGCAGATCCGCGCTCAAATAGACGCCAAAGAAACCCGCTGGCTCGAACTCAGCGAAATATAGCTACTGAACAGTACTGAATATCTCGGACCAGGCCCCTACTCCTATGGTGGTCAAATATGGCGCAAACACACTCTCCTCATCCGGAGTACCGGCGGCCGCCCACACGAACCAGGAGGGCTTCTTGCCGCCAGGCTCCTGAGCATCGTCAGGGAAACGCCTCAAGCCGATTCTCAAGCCTCCCTCCGCCCTGTTATCCTGCCAATTGTGCCACTGAATCCCGTCGATACCTTCCAGGGCTGCGGTTTTCTTCCAGGCCCAGGCGGCGCCGGCCGCCTGAAGGGCCAGGTCGGCATCTGAGTAACTGGGCGAATTGGTACCGTTCTCGGAAAGGAATAGGAGGCGCTTTGTATTGCCGTTATAATAATGTGCCTTGTCAAGAATCCACGCATTTATTACTTCCAGATTCTTGAAAGTGCAATAAGGTGACGAAGTAGAATAAGTGGCAGCTTTATCGTCCTTCCAGAACTCAGGTTTTGCAAGGTTCTGCGGGTAAGGGTGATAAGCGACACCCCACAGGAAGTCACCTTCGGCCGCGCTACATTTGCACAAGTCGTCAAGCAGGCTCTTTGGAGCATACTGACCTTCAGCCTTTGCCCAGCAGTGCGTCAAAGAAATCATAACCACTGCATTAGGATCATATTGATGAGCAATATTGTGGCAGATACGCATGGAACGCACATAACTGTCCATATAGCGCCACTCGGGCTGATCGCCCATATTGGTCCATTCCTTCTGGAAATCCACCTCATTGTGAAGAATCCAGTTGTGGATGCGCCCTATCGATTCCGACGAGTAGCGGTCGGCAAGATAATCGAGAGCGGCGGCATACACGTTCACGCTTTGAGCCGTGGTAAGGTTGGGCATACTGTAATTTCCGCCATCGCATTCGGGATGCTTAAGAAGCGCCGTCGCTTGTGAATGGGTGTCGCTCTGACGGTTAAGCAAGATAGCCGATACAACTATCCCGCGTTTGCGACATTCCGTCATTATCTTGTCCAGAGCGGAAACATACCCCTTGTCCATGTAATATGTAAGCCCGCCGAACTTGCGCTCGACCGTATAGTTGCCGCTGCGGACAGTGTTCACAAGAGAATTGATCAGGATATTTACAGTCACGCTGCTTATGCCCAGATTGTCCAGGTCCGGAAGATTGTCGTTAACCACAAAGCCGCCCAGTCCTTTCTTGCTCCTGGGCTTAAGCGCAGAAGGGCTGCGCACGGCGCTGATCTTGTCGGGGTAACGGGCATGCGAGCAAAGAGTCTGGGAGGTGCCGTCCACTTTCACCACAGCAAAACGCGACAGCAATCTGTCATACGCCGGAAGGCCGTCACGGTTTACTTTCCGTGGCACGGTTATGCTGAAACTGCTGCCGTCAACAGCTTTTTTCTGACTGAAGGAACTCATCTCGGCAGGATTCTCCCACGGCGCGATTTCGGCAATATAATACCCGCTGCCTCCATCTGTCCGGCCTTTTATTGTAATTTCGGAATCTCCCGCTGCAACACTTGACACCGAGCAGGGAAAAGACTTGACGACATAATTTGCAATGCGCTCAGCCTCTGCCTGCTTGCCCTGCGCTTTGGCAAGTTCGGATTCATAGGCCTTCAGCTCCTCCTCGTTCATCTCTCTTATCCGGAAATTCTTGATGTGGATGACCACCCCTTTTTTAGAGCCGAAATCAAGGCGGAGGAACTCGCCAGTCCTGCCCCAGGAAAAGGCGCTGCGGTCGGCTGCAATGCTGCAACTGTAATTCTTCCAGGCCGTCCCCATCGTAGAAGAAATAGCGCCGAAATGGCGGGAACGGGCCTCGGTAATGGAATTGCCGTAAAAGACCTGAAGGTCACTTACACCCGCGTTACACTGATAATCAAAAGTTAAAACACGGTGTTCCGGCTCCAGGTCGCTTTTGATGCCCTCCGTAAAAATGTAAGGATCCGTACCCGTGGTTGTAAGCAGCCATTCACCCGAAGACTCGTTGAATGACATGGTCATATCAAAGATATTCTTGCTTACAAATGCCAGATCCACACTCTCCACATGCCTTGCCGGTTCCGGCCCGGGTTCGGGTTCCGGGTCCGGATTGATTTGCTGCGGATTGTCAGGGTCAGGCTGCTCTACGGGCGCAGGAGTGCACGCAATGCATGCTAATAAAAGTAAAACCGGCAGCGGTAACTTAAAACTCATTGCTTACGCTCTTTGCGGCGGTCGGCAAGAAGGAAGAGGCTGCTCACGGTAAGGCCGCTCACAATATGCCATACGCCCCACCAGGCCGTAATGACCAGCATTCCTCCGTGAGGCGGAAGATTGGAAAAGATGCTGGTTCCAAGCAGCAGGACAAGGCCAAGGCCGCTGTTCTGGATTCCGGTCTCGATGGTGAGAGTACGCCTGTCACGGAAAGGCAGCTTGAAGGCGCTGCCCACCGAAAAACCAATGGTGAGCGCCAGCAAGTTATGCACAAGTACGATGAGGAAGATGTACTTGATGCACGCGAGGAAACTCTCCCTGTTGCCCCAGAACGAAAGCACTACCATAGCAAGGAAGAAAATTATGCTCAGCCACTGCAGAGGCTTCTTGAGCTTGTCCGCTACCTTGGGCAGATAATGCGAAGTGAGGATACCGAGGGTAAGGGGAATGCCAAGCAGTATGAATATTGTCTTGAATACGTCCCAAAGCGGAATAACCAGCTGAGGCACATCGGCCTTGACGCTGGCGATATCGAGGTAGAGATTACCGTATAGCCAGAAATTGAAAGGAGTCATCAGTATGCAGAGGGCGGTGCTGATGGCGGTAAGCGATACGGATAGTTCAACGTTTGCCTTGGAAAGCGACGACATGAAATTGGAGATGTTGCCGCCCGGGCAGGATGCCACCAGAATCATACCCAGCGCCATGGACCAGCTGATTCTGGGGCCGAGCGCTATAGCGAGCAAAAAAGTCAGCAATGGCAGGAGTACCAGCTGACAACACATTCCAAGAATAACCGACTTAGGTTTACGGAACACCTCAACGAACATCTTGGGCTTGATTCCAAGAGCCACGCCGAACATGACGAAGGCAAGTACAATGTTGATAGTGTTCATACCTCCGGCATTCAGGGTTACCTGAAGGCCGTCGAGGAAATCAAAGACTTCTTTCATAGGCTTACGGACTTTCTGCCCGAATATCCGGGCGTCATGGTTGCAGAACGGATGTTCTCTATTGTAACGGACGGGTCATTGATGAAATATAGCGTGGACCCGCCGTTCAGATTCACCTTCAAAGTTTTATATGCAGCTTCGGTGAGCTTGCTCACGCTCGACATCTTGACCTCGGCATCGGGCACTTCAAATGACGCCGCATCCACTTCGGATGTTCCGTTGATGTTGAACTCTGCCTTGTTGCCGCTTCCGCTGACAACCATATAGCAGTTTGACTTGGTGCTGACGGACAGCTTTTCGGTAGTGCAATAAGATACCACTTTTGATGTGCCCTGCAGAGAGTATTCCGACTCCTCGGACTGCTGCTCCACTATCTTCAGCTGAGCAGAATTGAAGGCCTCGACGGAGCACTCCTTGCAAGTAACGTCAAACTCTGCCGACGACTTGTTGCGGGCCGTAAGATTAAAAGACAAGGAGCTGATTTTAAGCGGTTTGACAACAGCGTTATCCGACAGCTCGAAGCTTACCCTCGACTTATCGAACAGGTCTTCGGTATCCTGGAGCACGGCTTTTTCGGAAAGGGTCACTCCCTGCAGAAGGTCGGGCACATAAACGACCGCGGAGAATACAGGATCGGGCGTCCCTTTGCCGCGGAACTGGCGCTTGACTTCAGAGGGGACCTTGCGCTCGGCAAGCGAGATAACTAAAGAAGAGCCCTGAACCTCGCAAGTTACATAATCGATATAGGCCTCTTCCACCGACAGGAGCGCCCTATAATCGGAGCCCCTTACCAGGCTTACGGTAAACTGGCCCGACACCTCGATGCTCTTGAAAGGAGAGAGATGACGGCTATACTGCCGCGTAGCCGCCGCAGCTCCCGTCCCCGACACGAGGAGAGAGATGCACAGAAGGCTGACAATCAACTTTTTCATAATCTATTCTATTAACGAGCCCCACTCGTCCGTTTTCGCATCCAACTCACGCTTGCACTCAAGATACTCGCGGGTGAGCTCCATTATGTCATCGTTAGCACCCGGGGCGGAGAGAACCTTCTCTATTTCGCCCATTCGGGACTCTAATTTTTCAATTTCGCACTCAAGATAAGAAATTCTGTTCTTTTTCTTACGGTCTTGCCGACTTTTTTCTTTCATTTCCTCTCTCAGTGCGTTGTTCTTAGGCTCCGCGGCCTTTTGCTGTACGGCCGCATTGCGTTCCAACTCCTGAAGGTTTTCAAGTTTCCGGCGCTGCAGGAACTCTTTAACGCCTCCGAGGTGCTCCCTTACCTTCCCGTCACGGAACTCATAGAGCTTATCAACCAGCCCTTCAAGGAAGTCTCTGTCGTGACTTACAACAATGAGCGTGCCATCGAAAGATTTGAGCGCCTGCTTAAGAATGTCTTTCGACTTGATATCCATATGGTTGGTAGGCTCGTCGAGGGCCAGCAGATTGTGATTCTGCAGCATCAGCTTGGCCATTCCCAGACGTGCACGCTCGCCTCCCGACAATACTCCTACCCTCTTGTCGATGTCCTCTCCGCGGAACAGGAACTGGGCAAGGATATCGCGCAGACGGGTGCGTATATCCCCCACCGCGATCCGGTCAAGGGTGCTGAACACCGTCTCGGTTTTATCGAGTTTGTCTTCCTGATTCTGAGCAAAGTAGCCCAGGTCGACATTATATCCCAGGCGGGACTCTCCTCCCAGGGGCTCCAGCTCGCCTGCTATGATGCGCATAAGCGTAGTCTTACCCTCGCCGTTGCGCCCCACCAGGGCCACTTTCTCTCCGCGCTTGATTTCTATGTCGGCGTCGCTGAAAACAATCTTCTGGGGATATCCAGCCACAAGTCCGGTCGCCTTGTACACAACGTCTCCCGAGCGGGGTGCCGGAGGGAATTTTACAGTCAGGCGCACATTGTCAGTTTCGTCAATCTCCAGGCGTTCAAGCTTTTCGAGCGCCTTGATACGCGACTGCACCTGATTGGATTTAGTAGGCTTGTAGCGAAAAGCCTGGATGAATTCTTCGGTCTTCTGGATCATGCGCTGCTGGTTCTCATAAGCAGCGGTCTGCTGAGAGATGCGCTCGGCGCGCAATTCGAGATACTTGGAATACGGGACCTTGTAATCGTGGATATGGGCGAGCATTATCTCCACCGTACGGTTGGTAACGTTATCCAGGAACTTCCGGTCGTGGCTCACCAGCAGGAGAGCCCCGCGGCGGGCCTTCAGATACTCTTCCAGCCACTCGATAGACTCGATGTCAAGGTGGTTCGTGGGCTCGTCAAGCATCAGCAGTTCGGGCTGACGCAGAAGTATCTTGGCCAGTTCGATGCGCATGTTCCACCCCTGGCTGAAAGTGTCGGTCAAGCGCCCCAGCTCATCGTCCTTGAAGCCGAGGCCCCGGAGAGTCTTGCGGGCCTGCACCTCGGGAGGTTCGCTATGCGAAACCGCAAGGCGGTCATTAAGTTCCGAGAGCCTTTCTATCAGATCGGCATAAGACTCCGATTCATAGTCGGTTCGCTCGGAGAGTTCGACGCTGATGGCATCGATTTCCGACTGGAGGCCGGAAGTCTCGCTGAACACGGTCATGGTCTCGTCCAGCACGCTAAGCCCCTTATGGTGCTCCATAATCTGGGGCAGATAGCCGATGGTGATGCCAGAAGGTTTGTCGATATGTCCCGACGTGGGGCTTTGCAAACCCATTATGAGCTTCATTATGGTCGATTTCCCCGCACCGTTACGCCCCACCAGGCCTATCTTGTCGGCACTGCTGATATGGAAATTAATCTTATCCAGAAGCACGAAGCCGCCGTAGGCAACGCTCACATCATCAATCGATATCATCTTGTTCTTTTACGGGGTCTTTACGGCACAGAAGGATAGAAAGCTCATACAGCAGATATAGAGGAGCCGACAGCACCAGCATGGAGAAAGGATCGGACGGCGTAATAAGGGCAGCCAGAGCCAGCACGGCTACGAAAGCATATTTACGTCCCTTGCGGAGAGTGGAACGGCCCACGACGCCAAGGCGCGACAGCACGGAAATCACCGTCGGGAACTCGAATACAATGCCAATGAGCAGCGACATGGAAGTAAACATCGACATGTATGAGCTCAGGGTGATGGTATTGGCTATTTCGGGGCTCACGCTGTAGTTCATAAAGAACTGCAGGCATACCGGGAGCACGAAAAAGTAACCCACCACTACTCCCAGGTAAAAGAATCCCGACGACATTATGAAAGCCGTACGCACAGCTTTCTTCTCGCTGTCGTATAGAGCCGGCGCCACAAAGCGCCAGATCTCAAAAACTATATACGGGAAAGCCAGCACCACTCCGGCTGCAAGCGCAGCTTTAAGGTGAGTAAAAAACTGGGCGGAAATCTCAACATTTATAAGGCTCATGTTAAGATTCCACCCAAGCCATTTATACACAATGAAATCGGGCTTGGAAGGCCAGAGTACGACGTCAAAAAGAGGCTCCCTGAACAATAAGCCCGCCACACAGAACACGCAGACGGCTATTACCGAGCGGAGCAGGGTCCATCTCAGTTCTTCGAGATGGTCCCAGAAGGACATCTCGCCGCCGCTGCGTTCCGTAGAGGCCACAGCCTATTCTTTTTTGTCAGTCTCGTCCGAGAGGCCGGTCTGGTCATCGATCTCCTTCATTCCGTCTTTGAAACTTTTGACGCCCTTGCCAAGGCCTTTCATGAGTTCGGGAAGCTTCCTTCCCCCGAAGAACAGAAGAATGACGAATGCGATGATGACTAATTCCCACCAGCCGAAAACCAAAGGATAGTACAACATAGACTATGGAATTAAAGTGAATTCAACGACGCCTCAAGTGCCTCGATACGCGACAGGGCGTCAGATTCTTTCTTGCGTTCTGTATCGATAACCGCCTGAGGTGCATGAGCGACGAAACCCGCATTGCCAAGCTTTGCTCTCACGCCTGCAAGGAACTTACGCTGATGCTCCAGTTCGGCAAGGATGCGTGCGCGCTCCTGCTGAGTATCCACAAGACCCTCAAGAGGTACACTGCACTTGACGGTTCCCACTATGAAACTCTGTGCGGGGCCGTCAAGGCTGTCGAGGAATGCCGAAATATTCGCGGATTTGCCGACGATGGGCAGGAACTCCTTCGAGAAAGGTCCCTCGATGCAGAGCTTGAGAGCATCCTTGGGAGCTATCTGCTTTTGTGCACGTATCCCGCGGACTCCCGTGATAATCTGACGGGCCTGATCGAAACCCTCGAGGAAAGCATCGTCGTATGGGCCAGCCACAGGCGTGCGCTCATACATGATGGTCTCGCCGCTGCGGCGCTCGGCCATGGCGTGCCAGATCTCTTCGGTGATGAAAGGCATCACAGGATGTATGAGTTTGAGAAGCTTGTCGAAAAAGCCCACGGTAGCCTCATACGTATAGCCGTCCACCGCCTCGCCGTATGCGGGCTTGACCAGCTCCAGGTACCAGCTACAGTAATCGTCCCAGAAGAGCTTGTAAATCGCCATCAGGGCATCGTTGATGCGGAATTTGCGATAATGATCCTCGACTATGGTGATGGTGCGCGACAGCAGGTTGTCGAACCACTTGACGGCCACGCGGGAAGACTCGCTCTGGCGGCCGTTCTCGTCAACCCTCCAGCCGTTTACCAAACGCCAGGAATTCCAGATCTTGCCGCAGAAGTTACGGCCCTGCTCTACCTGAGACTCATCGTACAGAATATCGTTGCCGGCCGACGAGCAAAGGAGCATTCCTAGCCTGACCGAATCGGCGCCATACTTTTCGATGAGCACCAGAGGGTCGGGGCTGTTGCCCAGGGTCTTGCTCATCTTGCGTCCCAACTTGTCACGCACTATGCCGGTAAAGTAAACGTTGCGGAAAGGCACGTCTCCCATGAACTCCCCGCCGGCCATGACCATTCTGGCCACCCAGAAGAAAATGATATCCGGGCCAGTCACCAGGTCGCTTGTGGGATAGTAATACTGAAGGTCCCTGTTGGGTTTGTGTGAAGGGTGGCCGGGGCGTGCTGCATCGAAAACGCTGATCGGCCAAAGCCAGCTGCTGAACCAGGTGTCGAGCACGTCTTCATCTTGGCGCAGGTCGGCTGCGGTAAGTGAAGGATTGATGGCTTTAGCGGCCTTGAGCGCCTTTTCGGCGGTTTCTTCCACCACCACTTCCCCGTCGGGAGTATACCAGGCGGGGATTCTCTGTCCCCACCACAACTGACGGGAAATGCACCAATCGTGGGCATTCTCCATCCAGTGACGGTACACATTGCGGTATTTGTCAGGAATGAGTTTGATCTTGCCCGATTCCACCGACTCCAGGGCCTGCTTGGCCAGCCCCTCAAGTTTGAGGAACCACTGCTTGCTGAGCTTGGGCTCTATGACGGCGTCGGTACGCTCGCTATATCCGACCGGTGAAATGTACTCTTCGATCTTGACCAGGTTGCCGGCCTCTTCAAGCATCTTGACTATGTTCTTGCGGGCCACGAAACGGTCCTGGCCTACAAGTATCTGCGCCTGCTCGTTCAGGCGGCCGTCATCGTCGAGTATTTCCATTATGGGCAGATTGTGCCTCTGGCCAATCTCATAGTCGTGAGCGTCGTGGGCGGGGGTCACTTTAAGGCAGCCGGTTCCGAAGTCCATCTCGACGTAGTCGTCTTCGATAACAGGTATCTCCCTGTTGATCAACGGAATAAGCACCTTCTTGCCACGCAGTCCGTGATAGCGCTCGTCGGCGGGATTCACGCAAATAGCGGCATCTGCCATAATGGTTTCGGGACGGGTAGTGGCGATTACCAGGAAGTCATCGGTAGGATTGCCTTTACCGTCCGAAATAAAATAGCGGAGATGGTAGAAATGGCTCTTGGTATCGCGGTGGATAACCTCGTCGTCAGATATGGCGGTGTGTGCCACGGGATCCCAGTTGACCATGCGGTAGCCGTGATAGATCAGCCCCTTCTTGTAGAAATACACGAAAGTGGCAGTGACGGCGTCGCTCAGTGCCGGCTCCATGGTAAACTTGGTACGGTCCCAGTCGCAGGATGCTCCGAGCTTACGAAGCTGCTGGAGAATGATGCCGCCGTGCTCCTCTTTCCACTCCCAGGCATATTTGAGGAACTCCTCGCGAGTCAGGTCCTCCTTCTTGATGCCCCTCTCGGCAAGCCTGGCCACGACCTTGCTCTCGGTGGCTATGCTTGCGTGATCGGTACCGGGCACCCAGCAGGCGTTCTTGCCGTCCATACGCGCCTTGCGTATGAGCACGTCGTTCAGGGTGTTGTTGAGCACATGGCCCATATGGAGTATGCCCGTTACGTTGGGCGGGGGGATAACAATCGTGTAGGGCTCCCTGGAGTCCGGTTCTGAATGGAAGCATCTGTTCTTAAGCCAAAAGGCGTACCACTTGTCCTCTACTTCCGCAGGATTGTATTTAGTATTCAGTTCCATAGTTTGCAAAGATAACATTTTTACACTAATTTTGCCCGTGAAACACACGAAATTATGGAAGAAAACAAGCAAATACAACTCGAGCTCAAGCCCGAGGTCGCAAAAGGCAATTATTCGAACCTGGCCATCATAAGCCACTCGCACAGTGAGTTTGTCATAGACTTCGCAACCATGCTTCCCGGACTTGTCAAGCCCGAGATCAGCAACCGCATCCTCATGACGCCCGAGCATGCCAAAAGGTTGCTCAACGCCCTGACCGACAATATCGGCAAATATGAGTCCCAGTTTGGCAGGATCGAGCTCCCCGGCTCCCCTAAAGCCACATTCAACCTTGCCGATTTCAATCCGAATGGAACTAAATCTTAGTGCCGTCAAGGCCTTTGTTTTTGACATCGACGGAGTTATGACGGACGGCAGCGTCCTGTGTAATTCCGATGCGGAGCCTTTGAGGATTTTCAACGAAAAAGACGGCCACGGACTCCGTATGGCCGCCTTGAACGGATATACTCTGGCGGTAGTTACCGGAGGGCACACCGAGGCGGTGCGCAAGCGCATGACGGCATATGGTGTTCCTTATGAGAATGTGTATCTCAAAGCGCGTAACAAGCGTCGCATACTTACCGGAATATGTGAGCGTTTCAATCTCCAACCTGAAGAAATACTTTATATGGGCGACGATATTCCCGACGTGCCGGCGATGGAGTTCGCGGGCATCGGAGTCGCTCCCGCCGACGCAGTTGAGGAGGCGCGTCAGGCAGCTGATATCGTTTCGCCCGTCGCAGGCGGCAAGGGCTTCGTGCGCTGGACTCTCGAACTTGTTATGAAAGCCCAGGGCAGGTGGATTTTCGATGTTGACAAGTATGAAAAAATGTTCTAAACGCATCATTCTCGGAAGCGGATCGCCCCGCAGGCGCGAGCTGCTCGCCGGGCTTGACGTGGATTTCACCGTAGATACCGCCAACACATTCGAGGAATCAATCCCGGATGGAGCCAGGCCTGAAGATGTGCCCCTGCTGATGTCAGAGGGGAAATCGCATGGTTTTCACCGGCCGCTTGAAGATGACGAACTGCTCATCACCGCCGACACCGTGGTGATTGTGGACTCCCGCGTGCTGGGCAAGCCCCACGGGAGAGAGCAGGCAATAGAAATGCTGCGCGAGCTGTCGGGGCGCGAGCACGAGGTGGTATCGGCCGTAACCTTTCGTTCAACGGCCAAGGAACTCAGCGTCAAAGACACTACAAAGGTGTTCGTTTCGCCTTTGAGCGACGAGGAAATAGCTTATTACGTCGATACTTACCGTCCGTTCGACAAAGCCGGAGGCTACGGCATCCAAGAATGGCTGGGCTTCGCTGCAATAGGCCGCATCGAAGGGTCATTTTACAATGTCATGGGATTCCCGGTGCATCGGGTGTGGGAACTGCTTAGGCAATTTGACTGATGAATCCCCCGCCCCGCTTCACTTATCCATTCTGCTACGTGCCGCATCCGCTAGTCCAAGATGCGGCGCGTGCGCTAATAGAGCGCCTTGACTCCGACCCCGCCATCGGAAGCCTGTTTGCAGAAGGTAAAATGATGGGCGTGCTGATTACCGACAGGGGGCCGCTATACGCATTCAGCGGTCTGGCTGGCGGGAAAGCGGTTGTCGATGGATTCGTACCTCCCGTTTTCGATCTTACGCAGGGCTTCTACAAGCAACGTGAAAAAGAAATAAGCCTCATGCCGGCAGGCCCCGGGAAATCGGCAGCATCTTCCGAACTGCAGGAATGGATCTTCAATCAGTACCGTGTGCACAACGCGCTTGGCGAAGAACTCAGCGTCAAGGAAATTTTCGCGCTCAGAGGCCTCGTCCCGCCGGGCGGCACCGGCGACTGCGCCGCCCCCAAACTGCTCAACTATGCGTTCCGCAACGGCTTTAAGCCACTTGCCATGGGGGAATTCTGGTATGGCGCCAGCCCCGAGAAAGAAGTCAGGCAGCAAGGGCGCTTCTATCCGTCCTGTACCGGCAAGTGCGGGCCGCTGCTCACGTGGATGATGCGGGGGCTCGATGTGGACCGGAACCCGCTGGACGGGGCGCTTGCATCTCCGGACGAACCACGGGTGATATATACCGACGAGAGTATCATAGTAGCCGACAAGCCCTCCGGAATGCTTTCCGTGCCGGGCCGCACCGGAGCGCCGTCACTGCTTGGATGGCTGCGCGAAAGATACGGGGCCGGGGTGGAGAGCTGCCACCGGCTGGATATGGACACATCAGGACTGATGGTATTCGCCCGCTCGGTTAAGGACAAAAGCAGCCTGGAGTTTCAGTTCGCAGAGAGGAAAGTACGGAAGGCGTACCGGGCAAGGCTTGAAGGCGGGCCGTGGAACCACGCTGCCAAAGGCACCATCGCCTTGCCGCTCGCCCTGGACTACTATGACAGGCCGCGCCAGATGGTGGACAGCCTGGCCGGCAAAAAGGCTATTACGGAATATGAGCTCGTGGAGGTCCTGCCGGACGGCACTCTGGACGTGCTTTTCCGGCCGCTTACAGGACGCTCTCACCAGATACGCGTACACGCCGCCCACATCCGCGGACTTGGGCATCCGATAGTCGGCGACCGTCTGTACGGTACCCCTTCTACAGAGACGCCGCTGATGCTAAGGGCATGCGGAATCGCTTTCACTCACCCGGCTACCGGGAAACTTATGAGCTTTGGGGAAGGGGTATAAAAGAAATGAGTTGGTGTCTCACGACAACAACTCATACTAACCACATAATTAATAACACTAAAACTAATAACCAATAGGCTGCGAGGAGAACCCTCGTTAACAACCCGATACAAAGGTAAGACTTTTATTTTAATTTCCAAAATATTTTTTGAAAAAATTTTAATATTTCTTTACTGTTGCTGATTTTCAAGCACTTACGATTAAACAAAAATTTCACTAAAGTATAGCAATCCTTACATTTTGCAAATTCAAATAATAGTTGTATCTTTGCAATCCCTTACGGTGCGTTGGCCGAGTGGCTAGGCGCAGGTCTGCAAAACCTGTCACAGTGGTTCGATTCCGCTACGCACCTCCAAAAATGCCCCTGAAGTGTTCAGGGGCATTTGTTATGTTGATATATCCCGGTTTATCGAACGGATGGCAAAGAGCGCACCAACCGGATATCAGTCGTCGATATTGAGAAGTTTTCCGTTCTTGTCGAATTTGAGCTCCAGATCGTTGCCCAGTTCGATTTCGTAGCCGTAACGCTCTTTATCTATTTTTACAATGATCTGGCCGGGGAAAGAAGTCTGGACATAATCGGCGATGAAAGCGGGGACCAGTGCTGCAGGGACAGCCGCCCTTTTACAATCAACCTTGTCCCATTCGCCCTTGGAGTTGAAATCGATCCCGGTTCCATCCTGCAGGGTGACTTCATAGGTCGTCTTTGACAGTTCGGCATCCTTCTTTGCGTAGGAAATTGCTGTTTCAGGAAAATACTCCTTGATAAAGGACTGTGCCGCTGCAGGCAGTTTGTCCGGAGAGATGATAATGTCCTTGCAGGATACAAGGGTTGATGAGGCTAACATAGCGGCAAGAGCCACAAAGATTTTCAATAATGATTTCATAACGGTTGTAGTAATTGACTTATCGGCGTGAATATAGGCATATTTTGCTTATTTCCAAAATTTACCCCTGGGTTGTCGGCAGCCTTGCCCGGAGCGCGGGTATTTGTTTTATTCTCCAAAACTGATATCTTTGTAAAAACCCAAGTCCCATGAAAAATCTGCTCATCCTCCTCGCAGCTGCCGCACTTGTATTCACCGGCTGCAAAAACCATTTCTCTTTTGAAGACCTGGAATTCGACTACCCTTCCGACTGTACTATCGACCATCACGACACCGACGGGAATACAATGGCCATTTCTATTTCCAATCCTGACGGCAACTCCTATATCTTCATAGAAGTTGTTGAAGAAGACCCGGAAGCGGTTGCCGATCCCGACCCCGAGATACTCTCGGCATACCTCATCGACAACGCATATCAGATAATGGATATCTTTGTGATAGGCTCCGAGAATATCAGCCTATCAGCCCCGTTCAGCAAAGACGACATAAAAGTCGACAGTGACGATTCCGATATGGAAGTCTATGCTTTCTTCGACGGCACCTATAAGGGCGGTCCTTATTGTGGGTCGCTGCGCGCCACAATGCTCAGGAACTACCGAATCACCGCCGTCGCCCAGGGCACGAAGGAAGAAGATGTAGACAGGCTTATCGACAACATTTACCTCACCGCACACATTAAATGATGCGCAAACTCGCTCTGGACGGTCTTGCTCTGGCCGCAATGCTTATTTCTTCCTGCAGCGCCGTCCGCACAACGGCGGGTTCAGGTGACATACCTACATATTTCAGCATCGACGATATGCCGGACCTGGTCAAGTGCCTCCCGGCTCCGCCTTCTGCCGGCAGTCCCGAATTCGCATACGACTCCCTGCGCTATTACCGCGGGAAAGAACTCAGGAGCGACAATGCGCGGATGGCTATGGCAAACAGCGACGCAGTATGGTCGCTGGACACTCTCTTCGCCCAATTCTTCGAGCCGTTCGGCATGGAGCTCTCCCCTGCCGCCACGCCCCAGATATGGACACTCCTCGAGAGCGGAATATCAACTATCGAATTGATACGCATCCGGCCCAAAGCCTATTTCCACCGCATAAGGCCGTTCGAATACTTCAACGAGCACACTTATACCGAATGGGAAGAAGATTTCCTTCGCGGTGAGGGCTCCTATCCGTCCGGGCATACAATACGCGGCTGGGGAACCGCATTACTGCTCACGGAAGTCAACCCTTCGTCCGCTGACGCCCTTTTCAAACGGGCATGGCAATACGGCGAGAGCCGCGTACTTGTAGGCGCCCACTGGCAGAGCGACGTGGACGTGAGCCGGGTGGCGGCCAGCATAGGCTACGCCAAGCTGCAAACAAGCAGCGCCTTCCGGACCCAGGTCCGAAAGGCGCGAGCCGAATTTAAAAGACTGCAGAGAGCTAGATAAAGATATACTTCAGCACGAACAGTACTGCCAATATCCACATTGTCACTGAAATCTTCTTGAACTTACCGCTCAGGGCGTTGAGTACCACATAGGAGATAACGCCGATGAGGATACCGTCGGAAATGGAGTATGCGACGGGCATGAGCAGCACGGTAATGAATGCCGGAATACTCTCGGAGAAGTCTTCCCAGTCAATCTTCACCACAGGGCCCATCATCATGACACCCACTATCACAAGGGCGGGAGCGGTAGCTGCGCCGGGGATAGCGAGGAAGAGGGGCGAGAAGAGAAGCGCCAGGGCAAAGCATGCCGCAGTGGTAAGGGCGGTGAGACCCGTACGGCCGCCTGCACCCACACCGGATGCGCTCTCTACGTAGGTAGTGGTGGTGGAAGTACCGAAGCAAGCACCTGCGACGGTGGCGATGGAGTCGGCGAGGAACATCTTGTCAATGCCGTCCACGTTGCCTTTCTCATCTACCATTCCGGCCTTCTGGGACACGCCGATAACGGTTCCCATGGTGTCGAACATATCGATGAACAGGAAGGTAAAGACAACCGCCAGCATATCCCAGCTCAGGATGCTTCCCCACTCGAACTTGCAGAAAATGGGGCCAAGGCCGTCAGGGAGCGAAACCACGCCGCTGAAGGTGGTGATAGCGGCACCTGTGGCCGGATCCTTGATAAGAAGGCCAATGAGAGTAGTAATGAGGATGCCGAGCAGTATGCCGCCCTTGACCTTAAGGATAACCAGGGCGCCGGTGATGGCTATACCGATGATTGCAAGAAGAGCCTTTCCGTGGCAGATATCGCCAAGCGACACCAGAGTAGCGTCGTTATTGGCAATAATACCAGCATTCTGAAGACCGATGAAAGCAATGAACAGACCGATACCCGCACCTATAGCATGCTTGAGGCTGAGCGGAATGGCATTAAGTATCCAGGAACGGACCTTGGTCAGCGTAAGGATAATGAAGATGATACCCTCAAGGAAAACCGCAGTCAGGGCGAACTGCCAGCTGTGTCCCATGGTAAGGCACACAGTGAACACAAAGAATGCGTTCAGGCCCATACCGGGAGCCAGGGCAAAAGGCTTACGCGCATAAAGTGCCATTACCAAGGTACCCACAAGGGCGGCCAGGGCAGTTGCGGTAAACACGGAGCCCTTGGGCATATCCAGAGCCCCGAATATGCTAGGGTTGACGGCAAGGATATATGCCATCGTAAGGAAAGTGGTGAGACCGGCCACTATCTCGGTGCGGACGCTGTGCTCACCGGCTTTGAATCCCAAAGCCTTATTCCAGAAATTTGCCATAGTCTACTTAGTTTAGAAAACCCACTTGGTTCCGATACAAGGACGGGCATAGAAACCGTCGTATCCGGCAAAGTTGCAGGAAAACTCGACCTCGCCGCCGATGTTCAGGTTGGGAACTCCAAAGTGCTGGCCGATGCAATACCACAGCTGAGGCTCGGAGATGAAGACAAACTTCCTGGGTTTATCCAATCCTTCCATGAAGTTGATGACATTCTCGCCCCAGATATCGGCGAAGCCGGAGAAACGAAGGCCCTTGAGGCCGAACAGATCCTGCATGCCCCAGACGAAGGTAAACTGTACGGGCACGTCACTGGTCACGCCGATGCTGAAGGTCTTGTACAATACTTTGAAGTTGAAAGTATTGCTGAAGTCGCTGTTGTGAACAAAGTAATCCAGACCGAACAGGAAGTTCTGATTCACCCCGACGAGGCCGTTATACTCGACCTGCAGGCTGAGAGGTGCAAGCGCCGTATTCTGCCAGAAATTCAGGCAACGGGCGATCTCCATGTAGCTACCGCTTGGAGCTTGGTTCACACCATTGGTGTCCTTGTGGTTGAAGTCGTAATCAATGAAGAAAAAGGTGTTACCCCAATTGTCTCCATAAAAACCTTCAAGGGTGGTGGTAAAATGTCCTCTGTTCTTTCCGAAATCGTAGAAAGTCTGGAGATTGGTTTGGGCCTTGGCTCCTTGAGTGAAGGCCAGCACAGCAAACGCTGCAGCAAGGAATAGTTTTTTGGACATAAAATGTAATTTATGAACTTAATATATTTGGGTTATCTTTCGGACAATTTGAGTATGGCGCTCACGGGCACATCCTCGGGGATGGGCGCGCTGCGGGGCACATCAACAATGTCTATAATAAAGTTGGCGAAAACGCCCTTGGGACCAAAGCCCTTAACGAGCCTGACCGCTGCCGACGCAGTGCCTCCTGTGGCGAGGATGTCGTCGTGGATAAGCACCACATCGTCGGGGCCTATGGCATCGGCGTGAATCTCAATGGTATCCGTGCCATACTCCTTTGAATAGCTCTCGCTTATGGTCTGGGCAGGCAGTTTGCCGGGTTTCCGTATTGGGACGAATCCCGCGCCCAGACGGGCAGCCACCGCAGCGCCTGCTATGAAACCGCGCGACTCGATACCGGCAACCTTGGTAATGCCTTTATCTTTATAAATATCGCATATGCGCCGGATTACTTCTTCGTATGCCGCGGGATTCTTGAAAAGCGTGGTAACATCGAAGAACTGGATACCTTCAATCGGGTAATCCGGCACTATACGAATCGTAGAGACAAGTTGTTCGTCAGTCATTATTTGCGACTCTGGTTAATCTCGAAATCCACAGATTTGTCTCCGGCAATGTTCTTACCGAATTCATAATCCTTTCCCGGCAGTATGGCATTCAGGATAATACCTACAAGAGCGCCGACAGCAAGACCGGAAAGCGAAGTGAAGCCGATATCCAGGGAGCCTTTCTCGCTATAGGAGATACCGATGGAAAGGACAAGGATGAGGGCCATAATGATAACGTTGCGGGACGACTTGAAATTGACCTGGTTTTCAACCACATTGCGTACGCCGACAGCTGAAATCATACCGTAGAGCACCAGCGATACGCCGCCGATGGTAGCAGCAGGCATGCAACTGATTATTGCGGAGAACTTGGGGCAGAAAGAGAGGATGATGGCAAAAACCGCAGCGATGCGGATCACCCTGGGATCATAAACCTTGGTAAGGTTGAGCACGCCGGTATTCTCTCCGTAGGTGGTGTTGGCAGGAGCGCCGAACAGAGAAGCAAGCGCAGTTGCAAGACCATCTCCCAGCAAGGTGCGGTGCAGACCGGGATTCTCAAGATAGTTGACGCCGGTCGTAGAAGAAATCGCGCACATATCCCCGATATGCTCCATCATGGTAGCAAGCGAGATGGGGATGATTGCGATGATGGCCGCTAGCACAAGGCCCCAGTTAGGATTGGCGAAAACCGAGATGGCGGTATTCTCCCACTTGACGGGAAGACCTACCCAGGCAGCATCTTTAACAGGGCTGAAATCACAGAGCCCGAAGCATGCGGCCACGATGTAGGAGCCCAGGACGCCCAGGAGGATGGGGATGATTTTGATCATGCCCTTGCCCCAGATGTTGCACACGATGATGATCACGATGGCCAGCAGGGCGATCCACCAGTTGTTGTTGCAGTTGTTGATTGCAGAACCGGAAAGAATCAGACCGATGGCAATGATGATTGGACCGGTAACGATGGGCGGGAAGAAGCGCATGACCTTCCGGGGCCCGAAAGCCGCAAAGAGGCCTGCAAGGATAAAGTAAATCAGACCCGCACAGAATACGCCGATACAAGCGTAAGGCAGAGCTTGTGCCTGCGTCAAACCGCCGGCCATACCCATCTGCACCACGGTGGCATAGCCCCCAAGAAAAGCAAATGAAGATCCCAGGAATGCCGGAACCTTCAATTTGGTGCAGAGATGGAAAATCAGTGTGCCGAGACCTGCAAACAACAGAGTTGCTGACATTGACAGTCCCGTGATGACTGGCACGAGGACCGTGGCTCCGAACATTGCAAACATGTGCTGGAGGCCCAGCGTTAGCATTTTACCGCCACCTAAAGTACGGGCGTCGTAAATGCCTTCAGATTGAGTTTTCGTCATAATATTGAATTTGATGGTGACTCTTCTCTACATCAGCATACAAAGGTAAGTAAAAAGGCAGTATGGTTTTGCACAAGTTTTCAACAGTTTGTTATTTCAAGTTTTTTCATACATTTGCATTTAATGAAACGCGCGCCCATACTACTTCTATTGATAACACTGGCCTGTTGTACCAAGGAGCCCGTCACTCCCGCCCCTCCTCCCCTGCCCGAGCCGGACGAGGCCGAGATCCTGGCAATGATTCCCACGAACGTCCCCAACACCGCTTATTATAAAGAGTTGTTCCTGGACGGCGGGTGCGAGCTCAATCCTGGAATCAAAGAGAACGGAATCGTTATCAACGGGCGCCTTCCTTACGCCATAGCCACAGCAGGAATAAAGAGTTGCGAGTATTTCCTTTCTACTATCGACGACGTAGATAACGGATATATCCCCTCCGACCTGCAGCTTCAGACCGACATCATTTCCGGCACGCCCGAAGACCTCAACGGCGTCCTGCTGTATCCCGACGGGGAGCCCCGGTTCAGGATGATGTATGTATTCGGCGGGCATTCAAGTCCCCACGGCAAGACCATAGGCGTGCACGGCCGGCGCCTGGTAAACGTTTTCTATACCAATGGCGGCTCATATGTCGGGTCATGCGCCGGAGCCTATCTAGCAGGAAGATATGCCGGAGGCGGCTCGTCACACTATTTCGACCTGTGGAAGGGAGGCAATATGAACGCCACCGGAGTCGGCAACTCCAGCATAGACATCGAAATGGTTTCCGACTCTTTCGTACCTTATTTCGGTCCCTCCATCAACACCGTCATCAAAGGAGCAAGGCACAACGGCGGCGGCTACATGGATGTGGACAACGCGCCTCCCTGCACCGAAGTAATCGCCCGTTTCCTCAATCAGAAAGGGATGGACTCTTCTTCACGTTCCTTTTACATGCAGCCGGCAGTCTGGGCGTACAAAGCATCCCCCCGGTCGGGACGCGTAGTCGTTACCGGGTCACACCCCGAAGACGCTCCTGACGGCGATATACTCAAGCTTACCGCTTCAATGTTCCGTTACGGATACGAAGGCAGCGGATGCGCCAAGGTCAAAGGCATACTCCGCAAAGGAGACCTTGTCCCTATGAAATACGGCACTCAGGACAACCGTCCGGAGTATACTTGCATAGGCGACCTGCAATGCCACCACTTCGTGTTTTACTTGAACGCTCCGGTCCCGTCCGTCACGCTCAGGATCGAGGGCGAAGGAGACTACGACCTGGAGCTTTACCTTAAGAAAGACGGCTTCGCCTTCCCGTGGGATTCCCCCGATTACAGCTCCTGCACTGGAGGGCCGGTTCAGCAAATCGAGACGCCCCTTCTGAGCGAAGGCCTTTGGTATGTAACCGTCAGGTGCGCCACCACCGTCACCGCCACCGAAACCATAATCAATCCTGCCACAGGCAAGGGCAGGCGCTTTATATATTCAGGAAAGACCGGAGTCCTTAACGGAGTCCCCTATTCTATATCAGTAGATTGGTAATGAAACGCAAACACTTAATTATCCTCGCGGCGGCACTGCTTATAGCCGGTCCCGCACTCGCTGTGTTCAACGAAAGGGACCTGGGCCAGACCATACACACCCTGCGCTCGGAACTCAACCGTGATTATAAGAAACGCGTCGCAGCCGAAAAACGGCTCTCGGAGCAATATCGCGGCCAGAGGCGCCAGATGATCTCCACTATGAAGAAGTGCAATGAGCTGTCGCTCATACTGTACTCCCAGAAGCAGGATTTCACTTTCGACCTTACTTACGCCCTGGGCTCCGTGTCGCACGAGTACGATGAATTCACATCCAAGCGCCTCCCCTACGACCAGATTGTCACCCGCCTGGACTGGGACATAGACCGCTACGCCCGACTCATCGAGTCGCTGCGCCGCCTCCCTCCGGAAATCGCCCATATCGATAGCGTTCCCGACAGCCTTGCATATCACAACGACAGCCTCGACCGCTATACTTTCCGCAGGCCGTCTAACGCCTCCATGCAAGGATTCCGCATCCCCCGCATACCCGATTCGCTCCGTACCGAGCGGCCTTTCTTCCTGAACGAGGAGGAATGCGCCGACCGCGATTCCTGCATCTTCTACGCTTCGGAAATGCTCAAGATGTGCGCCGCAAGCAAGAAGCAGATAATCAGGGACAGCACTCATTACCAGCATACTTTCCTTCGCCTCAAAGAGTCGTACGACTACGCCCAGCAGCGCTACAAGATTCTGCAGAACCGCATCTTCGTACAGGGGCAGACACCTTATAACCGCATACTGCCCGGCCTGGGGCGCTACTGGACCAGGGCCGTACAGGACTTCCGCGAGAAATACACCCGCGACGAGGGCAGTTTCCAGAGCATCTGGAAGGGACCATTCCTTGTATATTTCCTGCTCATCCAGTTCGCTATCCTGCTGATCACCACGCTCATAGCGGCACTTATCTTCTTCGTGCTCCTGCGTATCTTCAAGCGCCTTCGCGAAGCAATTCCCAAGCAGCAGTATTTCTGCATCATACTCCTGTCCGGCATTTTGCTTAACGGCCTTCTCACCTTCTGGCAGAAAGATGCTACAGGCTTCCTTCAGTCGGCGTCGGGGCTGATGAGAACCTATCTTTGGCTCCTCGCCGCTATCATCGCAGCGCTCCTGATACGCCTTAAGCCCAATCAGCTCAAGAACGGCCTGCTGCTCTATATGCCTACCATGGTAATGGCTGTCATCGTCATCGGGCTGCGTATAATATTCATGCCCAATTCGATGATGAACATCATCTTCCCTCCCGTTCTGCTGGTGTTCTTCATCTGGCAGCTGATAGCCTGCCTGAGGCACCGCAACCTGGTGCATACAAGTGACAGGCTGGCAGGATGGACGTCGCTGCTCATCATCGGAGTTGCGCTGGTCACGGCTCTGGCGGGCTACATTTTCGTTGCTCTGCTTATTATGATATGGTGGTTCTTCCTCCTGTCGGCCGTGCTCACCCTGGTCACCATATCACACCTGCTCGAACAGTTCCGCGAGAAATACCTTACCCGCAGTATCGAAGCTTATAAAAAGCATCTGACCTTTGTAAGCCCTGCCGAGAGGGACAGCATGCTGTTCGGAGCCACCTGGTTCTACGATATGGTGAAAATGGTCGCCCTGCCTGTCCTGGCCCTGCTTTCCGTTCCGTTCAGCATCAAACTCGGGCTCGGAGTATTCGATTTCAGCGACTTGTACGATACCATTTATACCCACCCCTTCGTCAATCTTACCAACTCCGAAGGTGCTGTAGTGTTAAGGCTCTCTTTCCGTATAATAGTTGTCGCCTGCGTACTGTTCTTCGTGTTCCGCTACCTCAATTATGCGGCTTATGGTATTTACCAGAACGTACGCTACGCCACCTTCATGAAGAAGAACGGCCGCAAGACCGTGCGCAAGAACGAAATCAACCTCTCGCTCGGCAAGAGCATTATCAACGCCATAACCTGGATAATCTACGTGATAGTGATTATCGTAATGCTCAAAATTCCGACCACTTCGCTGACCATTATCGCCGGTGGTCTGTCTGCCGGTATCGGTATCGCCCTCAAGGATATTATCAACAACTTCGTCTATGGTATCCAGCTCATGTCGGGCCGGGTAAGGGTCGGCGACTGGATCGAGTGCGACGGAGTGAGGGGAAGGGTAACGGGCATCAGCTACCAGAGCACCCAGATAGAGACTATTGAAGGTGCAGTTATGTCATTCCTTAACGCATCGCTGTTCAACAAGAACTTCAGCAACCTTACCCACAACAACTCATACGAATTTGTGAAAATCGTGGTGGGCGTAAGCTACGGAAGCGATATGAACAAGGTGAGGGAGGTCCTCGTGGACGCAATGCAGCAGATGCGCACCAAAGACTCTTACGGGCGTGAGATAGTAGATCCCAAGAAGGGCATCTACGTCACATTCGACGCCTTTGACGAGAGCAGCATCAACGTGGCCGTCAAGCAGTTTATACTTGTAGCCGAACGCATTGCCTATGTAGATAAGGCTAAGGAAGTTATCTACGAAGCGCTCACAAACGCGGGTATCAGCATTCCGTTCCCTCAGAGGGACATTCACGTTATCAACGAATAAGAGCGCCCGCCACTATATCTGCCACTTCTGCGCGAAGTTCCTTCATGGAACCTACGTCGTAGGGGTGGCAGCGGTGTGCAAGGAGTATAATGGCAAGCCGGTTGTCGAGGTCTATTACCATCGACGGCCCCGTATAACCGGTATGGCAGAGAGTCCTGCGGGGGCTCGTAAGGGTGCCTTTACAGCTTGAGTGCGAACTATACATATCCCAGCCGAGAGCCCTGCCGATGCGGGGGTCGTTTTTATAAGGAACGGTACACATCAGCTGCACGGTTTCGCTCTTCAAGATACGTCTGCCGTTTACCTCTCCTCCACACATTATGGCCGCTGCAATCACCGACAGGTCTTCGGCGTTGGAGAATACTCCTGCATTGCCCGAATTGCCACCGTTAAGCCGGCGTGCCAGAGGGTCGTGTACAACTCCCTTGAACGGCTTCCCGTCAGGCTGCACCGTTGTAGGAGCAATGGATTCCATCAAATCGGGACGGTTGACATCAGGCAGATAGCAAGTATGCTCCAGGCCCAGAGCATCGAAGACTTCTCTCTGTGCATAATCGCACAGGCGCTCCCCTGTCACTTTCTGGAGAATATTCTGGAGGGTCACAAAGTTGAGGCAGCTGTACATGAAGTCAGTGCCGGGCTTGAAATTACGGTGTGCTTCGCGGGCGATGTACTGCATCAGCGAATCAGGGCATGGCTCACCGTAGCGCTTTGAGAGACTCTCCACATTCGCATAAGGGTCGAGACCTGACGAATGGGAAAGAAGCTCACGTATCGTTATGTTCACGTCTTCGTCGATCAAAGTATCCCTGAAAGGAAGGAATCCGGGAATATAGTCGCTCACATTGTCCTCGAGCCCGATAAGTTGCCGTTCCAGCAGTTGCATTACGCTCAACGTAGTGCCCACACATTTCGACACCGAAGCAAGGTCGAATACGGTGCCTGCAGTCATCTGGACGGTATCAGGGACCACCTGGCTGTTACCGTAGGCCTTCAGGTAGGCTATTTTGTCGCCGCGCACCACCGACAGGACCGCTCCCGGGATGGTTTTACACTCTATTGCGTTCAGTATCGCGGTATCTACTCTTGAGAGAAGGGCTGAGTCGAGGCCGGCCTGGGAAGGAGTCACGTAATCGAGCGGGCGGGGCGTCCGGGGAGCCGAGCAGGCGGCAAGAAGGACTGCCACTGCAATTATAGACCAAAACCGTTTCATTCGCAGAAATATTTATGTCCGTATTCTTTCATATAGTCCATCAGTCTGGAGCCTTCCAGAATGCTTATCTCGCCCATCAGCCCGGCCACGAAACGCGCCACTCCGCGCATCTGGTAAATATCGGTCTCAAGTATCCAGCAGTCCTTGCCTTTACTTATATATTTTGCCGCCATCGGGTATTCTTCTTCCAGCAGGTTCTTTGCGAGCAGGCTCATTCGGAGCACGATATGTTCGGGCTCTTCGCCTGTGGTGCGGAATATGTCCATACTGCTGCGATGGTGTTTTTCTTCGTTCGCCCAGGTCTCATCAAGCACTTCGACTTCACCTCCTATGCGGGAAATCTTGAAAGTTTTGTTACGCCCGTCTTCAAGGTCGAAAGCCCATACGTCGGCATAGTCGGCAGTAAAAGCGAAGGGTTCTATGAGGCGGTCCCTGATAGTGTGGGAATTACCCGATTCATAGTCATTGAGGCGGGCTTTCAATTTGTCCTGGACCGCCCTGCCGAGAGCCTCCACATGAGCCGCATTGCTCCTGTCGGCGACATAATCGGCAATGCTTGTAGAGCGGTAGATGGCCGACAGTTTCTGCTTCAAGTTCGCCTTGAGGCTATTGGTCGGAACCAGTTGATCTATAAGGGAATTCACAAGGTACGCCTCCTCTTCGGAGAAGTAAATCAGCTTGTCTATCTCTATGGCCTCCCTGGGCATTGAGGCCAGTTTGTACACGTCGCCGTAAAGCTTGGTCACCGAAAAGCCCGCGCTTTTAAATGTATCGAGGTACCGGTAAACAGTACGGGGCGACAATTCCAGTTTGCGTCCAAGTTCGCCTACGGTGTAGTTGACATTGCCTGAAAGATACTTCATCAGGCGCAGCATTCTTTCGAGTTTCGGCTGGTCCATCTCAGATGTCGAGTCCCATTATATAATCGTTCATGTAAAAGCCCCCGCCTATGGGGAAATTCCCCTGCCGCAGTATTCTAAAGCCCATTTTTTCGTAAAAGCCTAAGGCTCCGTTGCCGCGGTTCACGTTTAGCTCTATCCGGCAATGCTTTCCTCCGCCAAGGCTCCTGACGTGCTCTTTGGCCTTTTCCAGAAGCTTCAATCCCAGCCCTTGCTTCTGAGCCCCGGGCATCACGTAAATCTTCTGAAGATGGAATACCTGCGGCGAGGCACCCGGATCTGCGGGCCCCTGGATTGAGACGTAACCGGCCGGCACGCCGCCGATGCTGGCGATATAATAAGTGTGCCCTTCCAGCAGCTGGCGCTCAAGATTTGGCAGCGAGTACATCCATTCCATCATATACTCCATCTGCTCCGGAGAGAGTATGTCTTTGTATGTATGGCGGAACACCACATCGGCCATGTCATGGATGAGCGGAAGATCTTCCTTCCCCGCTTTCCGGATACTTACAATGCGTCCCGCGCCGTTCATGCTGCATTTTTGTGCAAGATAAGGATTTTTGAGGAATTCGGTCCAAAAAATTGTATCTTAGCATCTCAAACCATAGCTGAATGGATCCGCACAAAATAGAAGACAACGACTCCCTGGAAGCGCTTATGCTGGGAGGGGTCAAAGCAGGATTTCCTTCGCCTGCAGAGGACGTACGCGAGAAACTTGACCTTGTCAAGCTTCTGGTCAGGCACAGCGCATCCACATTCTTTTTCCGCATCGACGGCGTGTCGATGGTGGATGCCGACATGGATGAGGGCGACATAATAATAGTGGACCGCGCCGTAGAGCCATACGACGGCTGCAAGGCAGTGTGCTTCATAGACGGAGAATACACTGTCAAAAGGGTGAAGATCACCCGGAGCGGAGCCCTCCTGCTGCCGTGTAACGAACAGAACAGCACTTATAAGCCCATCCCCGTAGGGCCGGACGACGACTTCCTTATCTGGGGGGTCGTGACGTGGGTTATCAAGAAAGCCTGAGCTATGTTCGCCCTTGCCGACTGCAATAATTTCTTTGCTTCCTGCGAGAGAGTGTTCCGCCCCGACCTTAACGGGCGGCCTGTAATCGTGCTCAGCAACAACGACGGTTGCGCTGTAGCACGCTCAAACGAAGCCAAAGCGCTCGGCATCAAGATGGGCGCCCCTTACTTCAAGATTCGCGACATCATTGAAAAGAACGATGTGGCGGTATTCAGTTCCAATTTCGCACTCTATGGTGATATGTCTGGAAGGGTCCAGGAGGTGCTGCGCACTTTTGCGCCTTCTGTAGAGCAGTATTCCATCGATGAGGCGTTCATGGACTTCCGGGGAATGCGCATTGACGACTACGATGCACTGGCAAAAGAAATCTCACGGCGCTGCAGGCAGCTGACGGCGATCCCGGTGTCGGTGGGCATAGCGCCGACCAAGACACTGGCCAAGATAGCGTCAAAACTATGCAAGCAGTACCCGAAGCTGCAGGGAGGATGCTACATGCACCGCCCGCAAGACATCGAAAAAGTACTGCGCCGGTTCCCCGTCTCCGATGTGTGGGGAATCGGCAGGCGCTCTGCCGCCAAACTTGCCGGGATGGGCATCGATACTGCCTGGGAATACGCCAATCTGCCCGAAGCCGACGTCCGGAAACTGTTCGCCCTGCCAGGATGGCGCACGTGGAGTGAGCTGCGGGGCATTCCCAGTATTGAGTTCGAAGACATGATAGAACCACGGCAGAGCATATGCGTGTCGCGCAGCTTCACCAAGGAGATAAACGACGCTCCCCTGCTGTGCGAGCAAGTGGCCAACTTTGCCGAAGGGGTCGTACGCAAGCTTCGCGAACAGCAATCGCTTGCACTCGAGATGGCGGTATTCGCATTCACCAACCGGTTCAAAGAGAATGCGCCGCAGGCTTTCAGCTCCCGGCTGAGCGTTTTTGCCGATGCCACCAGCGAGCACCGTATAATCGTATCGGCTGCAGTAAAAGCGGCACGAGAGCTCTTCAGGGCCGGTTATGGCTACAAAAAAGCCGGAGTGGTGATTACCAAGCTTGTACAACAGAGCGACTACGTCAAATCGCTGTTCAGCGACGAACTCTCCGACAATAAAGAAGAAAAACTGTCCGAGAGCATAGATACGATCAACCGCAGTTTCGGAAGGGGAACAATATTGTTCGGGGTTCAGGGAGACGGGCGCATCAAAATGTCCCGCGAGCACCAGTCGCCCCACTATACAACTCTCTGGAAAGATATACCCAAAGCCAGCGTAAAATGACCAACGACATCAATCCCGACCTTATAGAATACGTGGAGCAGCGGATTATCCCCCGTTATGCCGCATTTGACTCCGCCCACCGCGAAGACCATGCCCGGGCGGTAATAGAACGGGCTCTGGAACTCTCGGCCCATTACGACGTTGATATCAATATTGTTTATGCCGCTGCCGCATGCCACGATCTGGGACTTGCAGTAGACCGCAAGACCCATCACCTTGAGTCGGGCCGCATAATCCGCTCCGACGCCACTCTGGCAGGCATCCTTGGGTCGGAAGGGCTGGAGGCCGCCGCTTGCGCGGCCGAAGACCACAGGGCTTCGTCCGAAACCGCACCGCGCAGCATCTACGGGCGCATCGTGGCCGAAGCCGACAGGCTCATAGAACCTCTCACAATCATACGCCGCACGGTCCAGTACGGACTTGACCATTACCCGGACCTGGACAAAAAAGGGCACTGGCAGCGCACCCTTGAGCACCTGAAAGAGAAATACGGTGACGGGGGCTATCTTAAACTCTGGATTCCCCAATCCTCCAATGCCGCCCGCCTCGAAGAACTGCGAAAGATAATAAGGGATGAAGAAAGGCTGAAAAGAATTTTTGAAAATATTTGGGATTCTTTTTAAAGTTGTCAAGAGTTGTCAAAACAGGGCAGTACCTTTGCATCAGAATTTAAAACGAAAGTGCCATGTCAAAGGAAATTAAACTCTGGATTGAGAACTACTCCGAAATCGAAAACCTCATCGACGATCTGGATCTCGAATTCGAGGCCGCATTTTAGCTTTTCTGAACAATTATTCGTATCTTGGTAGGACTAACTTACGAATAATGGACAGACGCTCTTTTCTGGGCCGTTTAGGCCTTGCCGCTGCAGGAGCCGCAGTGCTTCCGTCAGTAGCATCTTGTGCGGACGGCGGTTTTGCCGACTGCCCGGCGCTAGACAATGTTAAAGAATCATACCAAGCCGACCTGCTGGTAGTCGGAGGCGGACCCGCCGGCGTATGCGCAGCTGTGGCAGCAGCCCGCAAAGGGCTCAAAGTACTGCTCATCGACAACGGCAACTGCCTGGGCGGAATGGGCACCAAAGGCCTTGTAGGGCCTTTTATGACTTGTTACGACGCCAAGGGCGAGAGGCAGATCATCCGTGGCCTCTTTGAAGAAATTGTAGACCGCCTGATTGCCGAAGGCGGCGCCATCCATCCGTCAAAGATACGCCACACTTCAGAGTTTACCGCCTGGATCACCGAGGGCCACGACCATTGCACGCCCTTCGATCCGGAAATCCTTAAAAAAGTATATGACCGGCTGTGCGCCGAGGCCGGCGTGAAAGTTCTTTTCCATGCAAATTTTGTCGGCCCCATCATGAAAGGCGACAGCATACGCGGCGCCGTACTGCTCACGCCCTCCGGCCTTGAAGCTGCCCGCGCGCGAATGGTAATCGACGCCACAGGCGACGGTACCGTCGCATATCGTGCCGGGGCGCCTTGCGTATTCGGAGACCCCGAGAGCGGAAGGGTCCAGCCGGCATCGCTGTTTTTCCGCATCAACAACGTCGATACCGACCGCCTGATCGCCGATGTGGTTCCCCACCTGCCGGAATTCCGCCGCGTCAACGGGGTAAGCTACCGATGCCTTCACTGGAGAGTGGCCCAGGCCGAAGCGGCCGGCGAATGGGACCTGGCACGCAAAAGCGTAAATATATGGCGCAGCGTCGAGAAAGACCAGTGGGTGATAAACTGCACCCGTATTCATGGAGTAGATGCTACTGACGCCGAGAACCTCACAGCTGCAGAAGTCGAAGGCCGCCGACAGGTGGAAGAGCTTATGAACTTCTTCCACAAATATGTACCCGGTTGCGAAAAAGCCACCCTTATGGGCACGGGCTCAACCATGGGCATACGGGAGTCACGCCACGTTCATGGCGATTTTGTCCTTCCGGTTCAGGATCTCATCGACGGCGTCATCCCCGATGACAACATTTTTCTTTCGGCCAATTCGATCGATGTCCACGGTGCCATGGGAGGGCCCGCGGGAGGCCTGTACATGCCAATTCAAAAAGATATGTACGGAGTCCCCTACCGTTGCCTGCTTCCCGCCGGCGTAGGCGGCCTGCTGCTAGCCGGACGGTGCATCAGCGCCGATTCAGCCGCCGCGGGAGCAATACGCGTAATGCCTCCGGCCATGGCCATAGGCCAGGCCGCCGGTACCGCGGCTGCGCTATGCCTGCTCAACGGCACTACGCCCTCGTCTCTGGATTACGCCGACCTGCGAAAGAGCCTCCTGGAGCAGAATGTATTCCTCGGATAAGGTATGCTGCTGAGCCTTCTTTACGTTCTTATCTCCGGCATCGCCCTCCCCGTTGGAGGAATCCAGATGCAGTATCTGTGGCGTAACCAGCTGGGAGACGTTTATTCTCTGGGCCTTGGCAGCGCCGCATGCCTTGGAGCGGCCGCCGCGACCATGTCGGGTTGGTGCTCGCTGACCGTAGGCAGTTTTGTCTGCACCCTGATATGCACTTTGGTGTGCTTTTTTGTAACCCTTCGAGTTAATACACAGAGTCTCATCACATTCGGAATCCTGTTCGGTACTTTCATCGGTTCTCTGGGCACGATCGTGGTAACCAATGCTCCTAACGGAGACTTGCTCAAGCAGTACTACCTCTGGGGCGCGGCCAACTTCAGGCTTGAAGGGGTCACGACCGGAGATATAATATTTTCGCTTTGCTTGTTTGCCGCAGGTCTTGCGGCGGCCTTGATTGACAGCGGCCATCTGACGCGGCATTTCCGCAGCGAAATAGAATTGAGCAAGCCTCACAAAGCGCTCAGCCTGCTGGCCATCATGTGCCTGGTGACAAGTGCCGTAAGCATTTGCGGGCCAATAGGTTTCATATCACTTGGCGTCCCCAACCTGAGCAGGATAATATGCAAAAAGGAAGACATACGGGTGCATTATCTCATTTCATCGGGAATGGGTGTGGCGCTGTTGCTTATCACCTATATGGTGGTGCAATATGTCAACTTTGGCATTTACCTGCCGGTCAGCGCCACGATGGCGCTTCTGGCCCTGCCGCTAATGGCAATATTGTTTATAAAGAAATGACGGTTAAGTTGCTGCTGAGGGCAGACCGTCTGCGCTCAGCAGCAGCTTAACCGTGCAAAAAGAGTATCATTATGGACTGGAGCAGTATTAAACGACGTCTTGCCGCGGACGCAGCCGTCCGCCAGCTGTTGATTGTAGAGCACACGGGCGGTTCCGACGCTCTTGCCCGGTATTATTTAAAGCAGGATGACGGAAGGTGGAAACTGTCCGGCCGCTGCAAAGCATTTATCGGCAAAAACGGCATTGGGAAAACGCGGGAAGGCGACGCCAAAACGCCCGTCGGGGAGTTACGCCCCCTAAGGGCTTTCGGCATACTCCCCAACCCCGGCACTGCTCTCCCCTGGATTGATGTACGTCCCGGCACCATAGCTTGCGATGAGGAGGGCCCTTGCTACAACCGCATACTGCAGCTGGCCGGCTGGGGCAACGGCGACCAGACCGACATAAGCGGAGAGTACATGTGGGAGATTTCGCCCGAATACGACTATGGCCTGGAGACCGACTTCAACAAAGAGTGCGTTTGGCCACTCGGGTCGGCCATCTTTATCCACTGCAAAGGGGCCAAAAGCTGGACCGGCGGATGTGTCGCACTTGAAAAGCGCCTCATGAAAAAGATTCTCACCACGGCCGACAGCGGACTCGTCATATCAATCCGCTGACGGTCAAAAAGCACTGATCCCTCCGGAGCCCTTTTCCCAAGTTTTATGGGCTCCGGAGGGATCAGTGCTTTTTGACCGCGCCTGAACTTACTTGGCGATTGCTACGCTGCGGGTCTCACGGATAACCGTAATCTTGACCTGTCCGGGATAAGTCATTTCGTCCTGGATGCGCTGTGCGATATCGGTAGAGAGGCGTGCAGCCTGATCGTCGCTGACTTCGTCGGCACCCACGATGACACGAAGCTCGCGGCCGGCCTGGATGGCGTAAGACTTGGTAACGCCCGGATAAGAAGCTGCCAGGTCTTCCATGCCCTTAAGACGCTTGATGTAAGACTCTATGACCTCGCGGCGGGCACCGGGACGGGCTCCGGATATTGCGTCTCCCACCAGCACGAGAGGTGCGTAGATGCTGGTCATCTCCATCTCCTCGTGGTGAGCTCCGATACAGTTCACAATCTCGGGACGCTCCTTGTATTGCTCGGCAAGGCGGGCGCCAAGAAGGGCGTGAGGCAGTTCAGGCTCATCTTCCGACACCTTGCCGATATCGTGCAGGAGGCCTGCGCGCTTTGCAATCTTGGGATTGAGGCCAAGTTCGGAAGCCATTATGGCACAGATATTTGCAACTTCACGTGAGTGCTGCAGCAGGTTCTGTCCATAGGAGCTGCGGTACTTCATGCGGCCTATCATCCTCACAAGTTCGAGGTTAAGACCGTGGATGCCCAGGTCGATGCAGGTACGCTTACCGGTTTCGAGTATTTCTTCCTCAAGCTGCTTGCTCACCTTGGCCACCACTTCCTCGATACGTGCGGGATGAATGCGGCCGTCGATGACCAGCTGGTGAAGCGACAGGCGGGCTACCTCACGGCGCACAGGGTCGAAAGCGCTGATCAGGATGGCATCCGGAGTATCGTCCACCACAATCTCGACACCTGTTGCGGCTTCCAGGGCGCGTATGTTACGGCCTTCACGTCCGATGATGCGGCCCTTGACCTCGTCGTTGTCAATAGGGAAAGTAGTTACGGCATTCTCGATGGCCGTCTCAGTGGCAGTGCGCTGTATAGTATTGATAACAATACGTTTAGCCTCCTTGGCCGCATTCAGCCTGGCCTCGTCCATGGTCTCGTTGATGTATGCCTGAGCCTCGGTTCGGGCCTCGGCCTTCATGTTTTCGACGAGCATATTCTTGGCTTCCTGAGCGCTCATTCCGGCAATGGTTTCAAGCTGGCGGTTGGCCTGCGAGCGAAGCTGCTCAGCCTCTTCCATTTTCGATTCGAGAACCGCCTTCTGAGCATTCACCTGCCCGCGCTGCGAGTCAAGGTCATGCTGGCGCTTTCCAAGATCTTTTTCCTGTTCTTTGAGCTGGAGTTCGCGGCTCTTGATATTGTTTTCTCTCTCGCGGAGTTCGTTGTTACGCTGACCGACTTTTTGGTCGTGCTCGCTCTTGAGCTGAAGGAAACGCTCTTTTGCCTGAAGGATTTTCTGCTGTTTGATATTCTCACCTTCGAGTTCCGCTTTTTCAATGATTGCGGCTGCCCGGCCCTTCAGGGCGATACGGCTTGCCGCTATATAAATTGCCAGGGCAATAACTGCGCCTGCAATGGCTGCTAGGATATAGTACAAAATCATCATTTTTATATTTAGAACCTACAAATTTAATGTTTTTTCAGCTAAATCCGCAATAGCAAGTTGCAAAAAACCAAAACTCGAAGTTTTGCTTGTTTTTCTCATCTTATTATACTACTTTTATAAATTATAAAACAAAACCAACTCACATAGATGAACACTAGACATCTTAGAATGCTTCCAATTGTGGTTTTGCTGGCTTTTGCCGCTGTTTCCTGCACCAAACAGCCGGAGCCTGAGCAACTTCCCAAGATTGTAGTTACCAACGTTTCGCTCTCTTCCGACATAGAAATAGAAGAAGGAAACGACATCAGTATCGAGCTTCGCGGACTCACCCACATAAACTCCTCGGACGCAGTAGTCCTACGCTCCGCCGCCAACACCGACTACATTTGTCCCATCACCTATATCAACGATGGCTCGCTCCTCACTTTTTCCCTGCCGGAGGGAGTCACCAGCGGCACATACAGAGTTTATATCCGCCGCAACGAAGTCAACAATTATGTAGGCACCATCAACCTCAACATTATTGCATCTCTTAACGTCGAGCCCGACCCCGGCACCAACATCTACGGCCTTGTCCTGTGCGGAGGCAAGCCCGTCAGCGACGTTCTGGTATCTGACGGCGCGGAAATAGTAAAGACCGACAGCCACGGCATTTACCAGATCAAATCCAACAAAAAATGGAAATATGTGTTCGTCATAATCCCCAGCGGCTATGAAGTCCCCTGCCAGGGCGTTCTGCCGCAGTTCCACGCCACTCTCAGCCAGCCCGAGAGCGTGCCCGAGCGCAAGGATTTCGAACTTATCAAAACCGATAACGACCGTTTCACCCTTTTCGTCTGCGGAGACATGCACCTGGCCAACCGCACCGACGACATCAAGCAGTTCAACCAGCTGGCCAAGACTTTTAACTCAGCCCTTTCCGCCACCGGAGGAAAGAACTACGTCATGACCCTCGGCGACATGACCTGGGACCTGTACTGGTACAGCAAGTCATACCAGTTCCCTCAGTATCTGGGGACCATGAACAGCTCTTTCAGCAACGTCACCTTCTTCCACACGATGGGCAATCACGACAACGACATGAACTCCGTGGGAGATTACAACAAGTCGTTCCGTTACACCCGTGACATCGCCCCCACATACTATTCATTCAACTTGGGGCAGATCCACTTCATCGTGATGGACAACATAGACTACAACAATGTAGGCACCGGTTCGGAGCTGCGCGGCGACTACAAGCGCAACTATACCGCCGAACAGATGGCATGGCTCGTAAAGGACCTCGCTTACGTTGACAAAGACACGCCCGTTTTCATCACTTCTCACGCTCCTGTATCTTACCCTTCGGGAGCCACCGGCTGGAGCAACACCTATCTCAACGGAGCCGATGCGCCGGGCGAGGGCAACCTTTCCGAGTTCATATCCGCCGTCAAGACCCATAACGTCCACTTCCTCAGCGGACATACCCACAACGTATTCAACCGCAAGCATTCGGCTATCTTCTCGGAGCATAACTGCGGCGCCGTATGCGCGTCGTGGTGGTGGTCGGGGTACCTTACCAACGGCATCCACCTCTCGCAGGACGGAGCACCGGGCGGCTTTGGTATTTGGACTTTCAACGGCAAGAACTTCACCCACACTTACCAGAGTGCCGGTCATGACATTGATTACCAGTTCCGCGCATACGACATGAACAAGGTCAAGGAGGTCATTGTTCCTTCTTTAGGTGCCAACCACAAAGATTTCATCAAGTTCTCCACCGCGGTCGCCAATTATCCGGCAAACACGATACTGGTCAATGTATGGGACTACGATCCGGATTGGACGGTGAGCATTACTGAGAACGGCAAAGAACTTGCCGTATCGCAGGTTACAGCTTACGACCCCGTACACGTGGTAGCGTTATCGGCGGAACGCTGCAAGACCGCCGGTTCATCTACGCCCAGCTTCCTGACCACTTCCTGGCCTCACTTCTTCCAGGCCAAGGCCTCCAGCGCCAATTCGACCGTCACCGTAACGGTCACGGACCGCAACGGCAAGACTTACACCGAAACGATGGTCCGGCCCAAGGCTTTCAACATCGCCGACTACAAGAACAAATAATTCTTTATTCAACCACAATTGTTTAACCACAAACTATTATTATGAGATTAGCCAAAATTCTCACCATCACGGCTCTGATGCTGTTGTCCGCCACATGGCTGCAAGCGCAGAACCGTACGGTCCGGGGAACGGTTCTCGACTCCTCGCAGCTACCGCTGCCCGGAGTAGGAGTTCTCGTAGAAGGCACCACCAACGGTACCGTCTCCGGAGCGGATGGCAGTTTCTCACTGAAAGTGCCGTCAAAAGATGTGGTCCTGGTATTCTCCAGCCTCGGCTATCAGTCAAAATCTGTTCCTGTGCCTGCAAGCCAGGAGGTCGTGAACGTCACCCTTGAGGACGACGCCATGACTCTTGAAGAGACTGTGGTCGTAGGTTACGGTGTCCAGAAAAAGGTCAACCTGACCGGCGCCATCACTCAGGTCGAGAGCAAACAGCTCGAAAACCGAAGCGCCCACAACCTTACCACAATGCTTCAGGGTTCGGTCCCGGGCCTGAACATCTCTACCTCAAGCGGTAATCCCGGTTCTACCGGATCGCTCAACATCCGAGGCTACACCTCCATCAACGGCGGTTCTCCCCTTGTGCTAATCGACGGCATTGAGGGTAACATCAACCGCATCAACCCTCAGGATGTCCAATCCATCTCCATTATCAAGGATGCATCGTCCGCCGCAGTTTACGGCGCCCGTGCAGCCTACGGTGTGATTCTGGTCACCACAAAAGACGGCGGTGAAGACAAGAACAAGGCTACGGTACGCTACAGCGGACGCTGGGGCGTTGAAATGCCCACCACCTCCACCGACTGGGAGACCACCGGTTACTGGAGCGTTTACACCATCAACAAGTTCTGGTACGAGAGCAAGGGTTCCAACTACGTCAACTACACCGCCGAGGATATGCGTGAGCTCCTCGCACGCGTTCATGACAAAACCGAGAATCCCGAGCGTCCCTGGGTCGTCATCAAGGACGGCAAGTACAAGTACTATGCAAATACCGACTGGTGGCACGAACTCTACAACGACGTTCATCCGACTACCAACCACAGCGTAAGCATCAGCGGCGGCAACAAGGCCGTAAAGTACTATCTTTCCGGACAGTATGACCGCCAGCAAGGTATGGTCAAAGCCCGCCCCGACGTGTATGAGAAATACAACCTCAGGGCAAAGATCGATGCCCGCATCAACAAGTATGCGCGCATCAGCAACAACACCAACTTCTGGGTAGGAACCTACGATTTCCCCGGCCTGGCCGACATCCAGGATTCCTTCGCGTACGGTGACCGCCACGCACCGGCTTGCTTTACGCTCAAGAATCCCGACGGCACCTGGGTCTACTTCGTGGACGCCCTTGGCTACCGTGTCTGCAACGGCCGCCACTGGGCTTATGCCAGCAACAACCTCAACATCGAGAAGCGCACCGACTTCGCCAACACCACCGAGCTGACCGTAACTCCGGTCAAAAACTTTACGCTCAAGGCCAATTACAGCTACCGCAGCTACATCAATCACGATACGCACAGGCGCAACCTGATTGAGTATTCGCAGTACCCCGGCCAGGTGGTCGTCTACAACAACGGCGGTGCATTCGACAACTACATGACCGAAAAGAACTCGGAAAACATCCGCACTACCTGGAACGTGTACGGCACCTATGACAACACCTGGGCCGATGCACACCATTTCACCGCTATGGCAGGTTTCAACTACGACGCCTACCACTACAAGGATGTCTGGGCCAAGGGTTACGACCTTATCACCACCGAGCTCTCCGACCTTGACCTCATCTCCACCGCCACCCGCCAGCCCGAAGTCAACGGCGGCCAGACGGCTTGGAGCACGGCCGGTTTCTTCGGCCGTCTGAACTATGATTTCAAGGGACGTTACCTCTTTGAGGCTTCCGCACGTTACGACGGATCTTCCCGCTTTGCCACCGGGCACAAGTGGGGATTCTTCCCCTCTGTTTCAGTGGGCTGGCGCATCAGCGAGGAGCCTTTCTTCAGTCCCCTCAGGCCAACTGTCAACAATCTCAAGCTCCGCGCCTCCTACGGCACACTGGGCAACCAGAATGTCGATAATTACTCCTATATCCGGCTGATCAACTTCAAAACATTCGACGCCTTCAATTTCGGCGACAACGTGATGGCACGTTACACCAACGTCGACGCTCCCGTGGCCTCCGACAAGACCTGGGAAACTTCCAAGCAATGGAACCTCGGACTTGACCTTGCCATGTGGGGCAACAAGCTGGAATTCACAGCCGAGGCATATATCCGCGACACTGTGGGAATGCTTACCGACGGTATGGACCTGCCCGCCGTATATGGAGCGACCGTTCCCCAGATGAACGCTGCCGACCTGCGTACCAAGGGCTACGAACTGTCCATCAGCTGGAGGGATTCCTTCAATCTTCTGGGCAGTCCGTTCGAGTATTTCGTAAAACCCATACTCAGCGAGTACCGCTCCAACATCACCAAGTTCAAAAACGATACGAAACTGCTTTCCAACTATTACGAAGGCATGGAACTCGGTGAGATCTGGGGCTTCCACGTTGACGGTCTCTTCGCATCCGACGCCGAAGCCAAGGAGTACACCAGCAGGGTTGACCAGTCGTACTGCAACGCCAACCTTAACGGAGGGTGGAAAGCCGGCGACCTTAAGTATGCCGACCTTGGCGGTAAGGTCACCTACGACGATAAGGGCAACGTCATTTCCAACGAGCCCGACGGCGTCATAGGCATAGGAGCCAACACACTCGCCGACCACGGCGACAGAATCTATCTCGGCAACTCCCTTCCCCGTCTGCACTACGGTTTGAGCACAGGCTTTGCCTGGAAGGGAATCGACGTGAGCGTATTCTTCGAGGGTACAGGTGACCATTATTGGTACCCCGCCCGATACAACTTCGACTTCTGGGGTCCTTTCTCCCTTGGTTATCCTACTTTCCTTGCCAAGAATTTCCTTGACAAGTGCTGGAGTGAAGACAATCCCAATGCCTATTTCCCGAGGCCCCGTTCAAATGTCGCCTCCAACGGCGGCGGCGAGCTTGGCCGCGTGAACGACCGCTACCTGCAGAATATCCGCTACCTGCGCTTCAAGAACATCACCGTCGGATACGAACTTCCCAAGAAGCTCATCTCCCATGTCGGACTTGAAGGCCTGAGAGTTTACTTCTCCGGCGAGAATCTGGCTTACTGGTCTCCTATTACCAAGGTTACAGACCATCTGGATCCCGAAAGCTGCTTCAACCGTGGAAGCGACCCCGTGGATGACCTGAACAACACCTCCTACCCTTGGCAGAAGACCTTCATGTTCGGTATTGACATCACCTTCTAACGGATTCGATTATGAAAAAGAGTATTTTACTTCTGGCCTTTACATCAATCATGGCCGTTTCCTGCAATCTGGAAAATCTCATAACTCTTGTTCCCGAGTCCCAGATTACACCAGAGTCGTATTTCAGGTCAGCCGAAGACCTTCAGCTGTTCTCGAATTCCTTCTATAACAACCTCCTGGAGAAGGAGCCCTTTGCAGTGGAGAGCGACGTCTTCGTCAAGATGAATCCCTCCGACCTCATCCGCGGTGGCAACGACCGCACCGTTCCGGCAACCGGCGGCGGCTGGACTGCAGGCAGAGGATCCTGGAGCGACCTTCGCAAGATGAACACCCTGCTGGGCAACATCAACAACTGCAAAGACGAGAACGCAATCCGTGAGTACACTGCACTTGTCAAGTTCTGGAGGGCATATTTCTATGCCACTATGGTCATGAAGTTTGGAGATGTGCCATGGATCGACCACGAGCTAGGCTCGGCCGACAAGGATCTCTACTTCCCTCGCGACACCCGTGAGACCGTTCTGCAGAACATGATCAAGGACATCGACGAGGCCATCGAGAACCTGCCCGGCAAAGCAGCAGCGCCCCAGACCGCATACCGCGTAAACAAATACACGGCTATGTTCGTCAAGACTCAGTTCTGCCTTTTCGAAGGAACCTTCCGCAAGTACCACTCCTCCCCCGCTCCTTTTGAGAATTCGTACCAAGCGGCCGACGGATCCACCCACGACTACCAGTATTACCTCGACCTTGCGGCCAAGACAGCCAAACAGCTGATGGATGCCGGAGCGTACAAGCTGTTCAGCACAGGCAAGCCCAACTCGGACTACCTCACCCTGTTCAACTCCGACAACGCAAATACCGACGAGATCATCCTGGCAATCAACTACGACCGCGACCTCAAGATAAAGCACGACTGCGGCCGCGACATTACCAACCAGACCTCCGCCCGCTACGGTATGACCAAGAAACTCGTGGACCAGTACCTAATGAAAGACGGCAGCCGCTTCACCGACAAGCCCGGCTGGAATGTAATGCCTTTCGCCGAGGAAGTTGCGGACCGCGATCCCCGTCTTGCACAGACTATCCGTACCCCCGGGTACAGTTGGAAGAATCCCGGCAAGAGCAACGACGGACCTGAATTCTCTTACTGCCAGACAGGCTACCAGACCATCAAGTACATCCCTTCGTACGACACCAAGCCTTTCTCCACCGACAACTGTTTCAATGATATGCCGGTGTTCCGCTATGCCGAGGTCCTGCTGGACTATGCCGAGGCCAAGGCCGAGCTTGGAGAGCTTACCCAGGGCGATCTTGACATATCCGTCAACCTCATCAGGGCCCGCGTCGGCATGCCAAGCCTGGATATGGCCGCAGCCAACGCCAATCCCGATCCGTACCTGATGTCTTCAGAAACCGGCTATCCTAACGTCAGCGGCGCCAACAAGGGTGTAATACTCGAGATCCGCCGCGAAAGGGCCATCGAGCTCTTCCAGGAAGGGTACGGCCGTTACTTCGACCTGATGCGCTGGAAAGCCGGCTACTGCCTCAACCAGCCTTTCTACGGAATGTACATTCCCGGGCCGGGCGAATATAACTTCGGCGATGACAGCAAGTACACGTTCTATGTCGGAAGCACCGCCGCCAGCGGAATCAAGTTCAAGATTTTCGATCCTGAAACCGGTGACGAAACAGCCACCGACGAGATCTTCTACCTGGTGGATCCCAACACAGGCAAGCTTGCAACTTCAGGTGTCCGCGATGCCCTTCACAGCATCCCCCATTCCTTCGACGAGAGCAAGCACTACTTCTATCCTATTCCCGAGAACGAGATTCTGCTGAACCAGGCTCTCAATCAGAATCCTAACTGGTAACAGATTATGAACACATTTGTCAAAATACTAAGAGTTGCTGCTATCTCAGCTGCCTTTGCTGCGGTTCTCTCCTCCTGTAAAAAGGAGCCGGTAGAGAACGTAGCCAAGGCTGTGCTGGGAGACCAGAGCATAATGACCTTCGCCGCCAAGAACCCGGCGGCCCAGACCGTAACGGTGTATTCCGACGGCCCCTGGCAGAGCAAAACGCCAGACTGGATCACGGTTGACCCGGCCACCGGCGACGGTGTCGTCAGCGTGACCGTGACCGCCCGGGAGAATGTGGACGGAAGCGGAATGCTCGAGCCCCGCAAAGATACCATCTTCTTTGCCGGCAAGACTAAAGCGAGCCGCTTGATAATATTGGTAAGCCAGGAAGGTGACGCCTACCGCAACGCCGAGCACCTCACGCTCGACAAAGTGGCCGCGCTCGCCGACGGTAAGGCTTTCGTGATGGACGAAGCTACTGTCGCAGCAGTTTCGTCCGCAGGCTTTGTACTGAACAGCGGAGCGACTAATGTATATGTCAAAGATGCCTCTACCGTCAAGGTCGGCGACAAAGTAGCCGTAAAGGGCATTAAAGGCAGCATAAACAGCGTGCCCGCTATTACGACCGTTGACGAGCTCACAGTGAAATCGTCCGGTTCTTTCGAGTACCCCGAAGCCCGGAATCTCAACGACGAGATTGCCACCTATAAGGGAGAAGCCATCGACTACATAGTAGTAAACGGCGTGGTGATAGGAGGAAATCTTCTGGTCACCGTCAACGATGTCGACTATTCCATCAAGCAGGTCGATTGCCCTGCAGAACTGAGCATATCCAAGCTTACCGGCAACAAGGTTGAACTGCGCGGTTACACCTGCGGTTTGCTGGGCGCCAATATGTTCGGCATTCTGACCACCGCTTTCAAGGACAACGGTCCTTCCGTCGTGCCCAGACCTGATAAGCTTTTGTATGCAAAGTGGCGTTTCACCACCAGCCTGTTCCCGAACTATGCCGATTTCTTTGGCGGAACAACCGGTATCGTTGACGCTTCCGAGGGCTTCGGCGGATTGTACGTTCCTTCGAATGTCGAGGGCAACGGAAAGATCCAGTATTACCAGATCGACAAGACCGGACTGAATCCTGGTTCAGGCAATCCTAAACGTATCATCGGAGGCACCGGACATCCTTATGTAACCGGCGCATGGCCCGGCGACTACTGGCTCTTCTCGGCAACCGACAATTATGAGTATCCTGCAGGCACCAACCTCCACATCAAGTACCTGACCCGTGTATCCGCTACCGGACAAAGGTACTGGATGCTCGAATACTTCGACGGAAATGATTGGAAGCCGGCCGAAGAATATCCTATCCAGACCGAAACCGAGTCGGGGACCAATGCCCAGTACAACTTCCAGGAACCTACTGCCAACATTGCCGTAGAATGCTACTGGACTCTTGCCGCTCCTTGTCGTGAGCCCATGTTCAGGATGAGGTGCGTAGCCAATGCCCAGGCCAACGACAAGGGCCCTCTCGGCGCTCCTAACGGAGGAACCTGCCGAATAGCCGACAATGATGACGATAAAGAGGATGAAGGTCCCGTATTCGAAGTGACCGACGCTCCCGCCGACGGCGGTGGTGGCGGCGGTGGCGGCGTCAAGCCCGGAACCGTACTGTTCGAGGAAGACTTCGAGTGGCTCGAGCCTTACGCAACGGCTGCAAATGCGCCCGATGACATAACCAGCAATTCCGTCGGTTCTTCACCCAACATATTCACCACAGAAGGTCTTCAGCCTATCCTGGCCACTCTCCTTGAAAAGGGTTATGCCTACATCTGGGGAGGAAAAGGCATGACTGAATGGGCCACCACGGAGCCTGACAGCGGCAACGGACGCACTCTGTACCTGCAGAAGAACTATCTGAAGTTCGGCAAGAGCGACTGGAGTTCCGGTTTGGTACTGCCCGCTATCAGTTCACTCAGTTCGGCCACAAATATAGACATCACATTTGACTGGTGCTGGTGCATGACCGGTGGAAGCAAGCCTGATATAATGACACTTACAGCTGAAGTAGCCGGCGGTGAGAGTGTGGAACTCAGTTCCACCCAGCCCACCGAGGGTGACCAGACAAAGTTGGAGTGGCAGCATGCGAGCGCGAGCTTCAACGGCATTACCGCCGAATCACGCATTGTCCTGCGCCCCACTAATGTCGATCCTTATGTAAGCAACACCCGTGGCCAGAACCGCTGGTATCTTGACAATATCAAGATAGTGGTCAGATAGCCAGGACTTACCCTGATACGCGAAAGACCGGCCCCGTTACGAGGTCGGTCTTTTGTTATAAAAAAGCCGTCAGCCGAATAGTCAGAAAATTGTCTGGCTCGAATGATTTGGGGGCCGGTCCGTTTCGGGGATCCCGCTGCAGAGGCGGGCCTGCCTTCACCGGTCCGAGCTTACCCGGTAAGTAAAAAACTTGATGTTTTCTCCTCTTGGGCCTGACGGCTTAACTCTATTTCAATTTGGCGAGATACGCTTCAACATCTTCCTGCAGGGCTTTGGCTTCGGAGCCGAGCTGCTGCATCTTTTTCTGGCAGGCAATGCGGTTCACCGTTTCGTTGAGCGTTACGATTATCAGTTTGTCCAGCGTAGTCTTGTCCGGATACTTGAGATCGTAGGAGTTGAACTTGCGGTTTATCTCATCTGCGGCGGTACGCATGGTCTCTTCCATCTCGGGAGAGTTGGCAACCATAGGATACTCTATGCCGGCTATCTTAAGTTTTATATTCTGTGCCATAGCTATTTCTCGAGAAGTTTGATACAGCGGTCGATTTCGCGTATTAGTTTGGTAATGCGTTCTTTGGCAAGCACGGGATCGCCCGCCCCGGAAAAGGCATACTGAAGACGGAGATTGTCAATCTGGCCGTCCAGGTCGGTGACCTTCTCTTTGTAGGCGGCTATGGTCTCGCGGCTCTGCTCCAACTGGGCCTGCAGGGCGTCGGCTCGCTGCTTCTCCGTTTCGTAGAGGGAGATCAGCTTCTCAATGTTTGATTTAATATCTTCCAGCATCGGAACAAATATATAAAATAATTCTGATTATTCAAGCCATAGCTGCCGCAAGTGCCATGGCAGAGCAATCTCTAACCATATAAAATGCAATACCGCAGCGACGGGCAAAGAGGCGGTCGGAGGGGCTGTCGCCAACCATAAGGGTCGTATCAGGGTCAATCCCCGGATGGTCGCGCATAAGGTCTTCGAACATTCCTGTCTGCGGCTTGCGGCGAGGGTCGTCTTCGGAAACTGCGGTGCAGATATAGAGGCCGTCGATGCGGCCGCCAGCGGCCGCGATCTCCCCAAGCATCCAGGAATGCAGAGAATCAAGCGCGGCGCGGCTCATAATCCCCCTCCCGACCCCGCGCTGATTGGAGACTATGTAAATACCCCGGAACTTGCCTACCGCCTCCCGCAGTGCCTCTTTTACGCCGGGGAGCCACTCAAATTCACCGGGTTCTTTGATGTAGTCCCCCGGGTGCAGGCGGTTGATCACCCCGTCGCGGTCGAGCAGCAAAGTTTCGAAGCCTTCTGCCATCTGCACTATTTCCAGGAGGTCACACGGATGATGCAACAAGCGGGGCTTCTCCACAGCCCGAGAATAATCGGCGGGAATTCCTATATCCAGAAAATAGCCGCTCTGCTCCGTTCCGCATATCAAACCCTTGGCACAGCAGGGTTCCAGGACATCGCGCTCGAAAGAGAACTTGCCCTCAAGTCCATCAAAAACGCCAGCATCAAGATCCAGCGCATAAACGCCCCCGTTAATAAATCCTTCGGCGCAGTACTGCTTTTCACGGAAACCTATCACCAATCCTTCAGAAGAGAGTTCCACCGTACCATAGCGGTCGAAAGAGCGCATTTTCTTAAGGGCTAAAGCGACAGGCCGGCCGCTGCTGCGGCGCAGTTCAAGCAGTTCGTCCAGGTCAGCGTCAAAAAAAGTGTCACCGTTCAGGACCACCGCCTCACGGCCGTGAACCATAGACGATGCCAGCGCAATACCGCCTCCAGTGCCAAGGGGCTCCTCCTCTACGGCAAAACTGAAGCGGAAAGGATAATCACCTTTGTGCCGCTCCACCCAGTCCTGCACGGATTCACGCAGATACCCTACGCTAAGGATAACGTGCGTAACGTTAAAGAGCCTGAGGTGCTCGAGCAGGTACCACAAAAACGGTTTACCGTCAACGGGCGCCATGCATTTGGGCACATCGCTTACCACGCTCCTCAGGCGCGTCCCCAAGCCTCCTGCAAGTATTATAACCTCCATTTAGCAGACACTCCGGAGTTATTTCCCGAAGAAGTACTTTTCGACCATCAAGCAAATGCAATGATACACGGGAAGGTGCAATTCCTGAACCTTGTATGTCTGTGTCTCAGGCACTTTGATGCACACATCGGCGAATTTCTCCAGGCGGTTCTCGCGGCTGCCTGTAAGACCTATGACTTTCATGCCGCGGGCCTTTGCAGCAACAGCGGCATAGAGCACGTTACGGCTGTTGCCGGATGTGCTTATCCCCAGCAAAACATCCCCTTCGCGGCCGTACCCTGCCACTTGCTGTGCAAAACAAAGCAGAGGCTCGCAGTCGTTCATGTATGCGGTACTCAGCGAGATATGGCCGTCCAGGGCAATTGCAGGAAGAGCTCCCTGCAGGTGGCTGGCAAGGACGTTACCCATCTCGAGGTCGGTGGCATAAAGCGCTTCGGCATAGCCCTCGGGCAAAGTCTTCTGATAACAGAACGTCTTCATCATCTCCCCCACTATGTGCTCAGCATCGGCAGCACTGCCCCCGTTTCCGGCCGTCAGAAGTTTGCCGTCCTTACGGTAACATTCTACCAGTATATCAGCAGCCTTTTCTATCTGCTCCCGGCAGCAAGCCAGAGCAGGATAACGTTCGATGAGATTGTCAAGTACAGCTTTCATTTGTTTATAGTATCAGTATCGTAAATCTTCCATCCGTGAGCCCCTCCGTCAGTAAACAGGAACGGCAGCACATAGCCGTCAAGGGCGCTCAGGGCGTCTTCGACCCGTTTTTTGCAAGGAGGATCGACAAAGAACATAATGAAACCGCCGCCGCCCGCGCCGCTAACTTTACCGGTCCTGGCCCCTGCAGCCATAGCCACGTCGAAAGCGTGCTGGATGGTCTCATTGGTTATCCCCTCCGCCATTTTCTTCTTATTCTCCCAGCTGCTGCCCAAAATAGAGCAGAACTCATTCATATCGCCCTTGAGCAGAGCAGCCTTCATATCTACGGCGCTTTGCTTTATTTTGTGCATAGCCTCTATAGCCCGGGCATTGCCCGAAGAAGTATTCTTGCGCTGCTGGTCGATAATGCTCGCACCGTCTCTTGACTTGCCCGTGAAAAACAGCAAAAGGCTGGATTCCAGCTCGTCGGCGATCCATCTCTTGACCTTGAGGGGATTGACTATTACCCGGTCGTCCGGCAGGAATTCTATGAAATTGAAGCCGCCGAACGCCGCGGCATACTGGTCCTGCTTGCCTCCGGACAGGCAAAGGTCCTTCCTTTCTATCTCATAAGCAAGGCGTGCTATTTCATAATCGCCCATCGGGAGCGAGAACCACTCCACGAATGCTTTGAGAATGCACACCACCATAGTGCTGGAAGTTCCGAGGCCGGAGCCGGCAGGCGCATCGTTCCATGTGGTGATGCGGAACGGGCGCGGAGTTATGCCGAAATCGCGTACAACTCTGTTGTAAACCCCTTTGACCAGATCTGCCTGTCCGTCAATGGGGAGAGACTCGGCAAGGTCATAAGTAAGATTGCAGTGAGCATCATAAGAATCGATGCATATACTGCTCCCTGATGTTTCTTCAATGGTGCAGTATGCGTACAGATTAATTGTAGCATTCAAAACCAGGCCTCCGAACATATCGCTGTAGGGCGATACGTCGCTTCCGCCGCCTGCCAAGCCAAGGCGCAGCGGAGCTTTGCTTCTGATTATCATCTTCCTTTATATAAAAAACCGTTTTTACGCCTCCAGAAATACTGCCAGCACATAAACACCGGCATTCCAAGCACTTCCGAAGGGTAGTGCAGCAGATACCTTAATCCGCGGGTGAGTTTTCTCTTGCTGTGTCCCACCAGGCCTTCGCCCTTTTCGTGGGCGTTGCGGGAGTCGAACTTGCCGAAATTGCCCGAAAGCATAATCTCTTCAAGCAGGAAGGCACCTTCTCCCTTGTGGGGAGGGCAGAGTAGCTTTTCACCTTCCAGCAGGAAAACTTCCTGCATTACATACATCACGGCCGCTGCGAATCTCCCGAGGTGCAGAAAGTTTATATGCCCCATCACTGCCTTGCGGCCATCCTCGTCAAGATGCTGCAGGACATAATAATAATCAAGCAGCTGACGCAAGCCTATGCCCTCTTCGAGCACATGCCTGTAAATATGGAGCAGCATATAAACCGCATCGAATTCGAGCGTGGGCACATTGAATCCAAGAGAGGGGTCGAAGTTGGAGAATTGGGCCGGGGCCTGGCCGGCTATCCAGCGCTGCAAGCGGCGGTTGGAGAACGGAGCATTCATCCAGGTGGGAGTAAAATGCACCTCCACGCTCACGCCTTTGATCATTTTGACATCACAATGGTGATACACCACCTTGTGCACCTCGAAACGCGAGCGGAGGAAGCTCACGACATCCCGGCGCTCCCCTTCCACCCATATATCAATATCGCCCCCCTGCCGCAGCGAGGGGTCGGGATACAATGCCCCTGCTGCCTGTCCCTTGAGGATACAGCTTCGGAAACCATTGTCCAGGAAGCCCTTGTACAACTTCACGCAGGCATCTTTCTGGAAGCTGCCTTTTGCAGCCACTTTCTCGGCCATCATAGCCCAACGGGAATAGACGCCCAGAGGCACATTAACCTCGTCGTGCAGGCGGTCTATCACAGGGAAGGTGAAAGCCAGCAGGTTATGCTGCCCGGTTATCTTGAGCAGTTCGTCCCACTCTTCCCTGCTTTGGGGCACGCGGGAGAGCGACTCACGCTTACCTATGGCAATTTGTATCAGTTCAAAAAAAGCATTCATTCTAATAGGCCTGTTTGTCGCCCCCCAGAATCTGTGCAATGGTCTTTAATACTATCTTCACGTCAAGGCCGAAAGACCAGTGCTCTATATACCAAATGTCATAGCGCACCCGCTCCGCCATATCTTCGGTAGTTTTCGTTTCTCCGCGGCAGCCGTTAACCTGTGCCCAGCCGGTAAGGCCGGGTTTTACCATATGCCGCACCAGGTACTCGTCCACCAGTTTTGTATAAATCTCAGTATGCAGTTCCATATGGGGACGCGGGCCGATAATGGACATATCGCCCTTGAGGACATTGATAAACTGGGGCAGTTCGTCTATTGAAGTCCGGCGCAGGAAGTCCCCGAACTTGGTCTTGCGCGGATCGTCTTCCGTAGCCTGAAGCTTGTCGGCGTCGGCATTCACTTTCATAGAACGGAACTTGTACATAGTGAACGGACGGCCTTTGTAGCCGGTACGCTTCTGTTTGAAGAGTATAGGGCCTGGCGATGAAAGGCTCGTCCCTATTGCCACGAAACACCACACGAAGGGGTAAACGAGCAATAGGAAAAGCAAACTGGCCACTATATCGAAAAAGCGCTTGACGGCCGCGTTAAGCGGATAGGACAGAGGCTCGTCGCGGAGCTTTACCACGGTTAAAGGGCCCAGTTCGCTGAAGGTCATGGAACGGTGCAGATAGCCGTCCATATTAGGCACATAGTAGAAATCGATGAACAGGTTCTCGCAATGCCGGATTATTTCATTGACCGTGGCGCTCTTCAATGCCGGGTTGAGGCTGCAGTATAGCTGATGGACTTTATTGTTCCGGATGTAATCGAAGATGGCTGGAAGGTCTTCGTTAAATGTCGCGACCAGTTTATAATCGCCGAACTCCGAGGAATTCTCAAGCACATTGGCTAGCCGGTGTGCGTTCTCATTCTCCCCCACTATTACCACATGGACCTTATTGCGTCCCCTCTTGCGGGCGGCAAGGATAATGGCGCGGAACACCAGATGCCATATGCTGATGGCTACCACGGCAAAGATGCCCTGATACAGGTAGAAATGGCCCGCAAAGCTGTAGAACAGTATGTTCACCGAGGCGGCAAGCACTCCCAAGGTAATCACGCACTGATAGACAACGCTCATGATCTGCTTCTTCCAGTTGTAACTCCTGTCGTGCAGCCGCACCGGTACAAGCACCATTGCGATAATGAATCCGACGATGAGGAAATACAGTGAACGGGGCCTTGTCAAGACGTAATCTTCGGTTGCCGTAAAAGAGAACCAGCTCAACATCCACTCGAATATTCCGATATGGATAGCCAGGTCCACCAGCATCACGGGCACGCTCAGGAAGAAGAATTCCTTGGTATAGAATGTCTTAGTGTTCATATACTTCTAATACTTGCCGGGCAATCCGGTCCCAGTTATACTTGGTCATATCATATTCAGCCTTTTCAGGCGAACGCAGAATGGCATTCAGCTTCTCCCGGAGGCCGGCCACATCGCCGCAATGGAAGTAGTTGCCCTCTCCGAGTCCCACTTCGAGATTGGCGGGAATATCGCTCACAAGCACCTTGCACTTGTAGCTCATCGCCTCCAGCAGGGCTATCGGAAGGCCTTCGTGAGATGAAGGCAGAACGTAGCAGGCGGCATTGCTGAGCAGAGAATGAAGCTTGCGTCCCCGGATAAAGCCTGTCAGCACTGCGCCTGACTCTTTAGCTTCAGCCTTGAGCCTGCGGGAATAATCGTCTTCAAAATCGGCGTCTCCGGCAAGCACCAACTTGTATCCTTCAAGTCCCCGGCAAGCTTCGACTAGGTCATGCAAACGCTTCTCAGGGACAAAGCGGCACATCCCAAGGATGTATTTACCCGCCTCTATGCCAAGAGAAGAAAAATATTCCGGATAGTCACAGATCTCCGGAGAAGGGACCCCGTTGTAGATAAGATGAACCCTCTGCGTCCTGCCGTATTTGTCCTTAACGATATTGCGGATAACGTCAGAGATTACTATAACGTCGTCGGCATACTTGACGCCCAGCCTCTCGCCGAGAGAGAGCATCGCCTTTGCAAGACGGCCCCACTTCTCGCGGTCGTAGTCGGGGCCGTGGTGAGTGAACACTACTTTGAGTCCGCGCAGTTTGGCATAAGGGGCAAGAAGGGCGGGTCCGATGGCGTTGATATGCACTATGTCGGCTTTGGCACGGGCAGCGTAGTTTATGGCCCGGAAAGTATGGACTATGGCCTCGAACGCCTTACGCTTGGGAGAAGGCAAGTCTACGAGCTTAACACCTTTCCACTGGGTAAGGCCGTCAGAGACATAGCTCTTCCTGCGCACCACTATCACATCGGCGCCAAGTGCGGCAAGCCTTGGACAGAGCTCCTCGCAATGAGTCTCTACGCCCCCCATGACATCGGGTATTCCACGGGTTCCGGTAACTACTATCTTCATTTTTTCAGTCCGTCGTTGGCAATTGCTCCTGGATCGCAGGTAGAAAGGGCGTCCAGCTGCTCTTTGCTTATGCGTCCGTCGCGGTAATCGCGTACGGCCGGGATTTCGTACATCGAGTATTTCTTGCCCGGGCGCAGTTTATGCGTCAGTACCCACCAGGCGGGATTCCAGATGTATTTGTGCATTGCAGGGCTCACCGACCCTATCATCCAGCACTGCCTGTCGCATTTGCGGACAGCGGCACGCACCTTTTCGGCTTCCGGGGAATTCCACAGTTCATCCCAGCTCTGGCGGTTAAGGTTTCCCATCACCAGCTTGTCTTTAGTGCCGTTGCAGGGCATCACATCGCCGTAAGGATCGATAAAGAAGGTGTCGAAACTCATATCGCAGGGCAGCAGGCGTTTCTGTCCGTAGATGTAATTGATAAGTCCGTGATTGAAATAGGCACGGAACCACTTCTTGGGACTGTTCGACTTAAGCAGCTCGTTCACAAGCTCCTCAAAATGCCCGGCAACCATCGGGCGGTCGTGGATTATGTTCTTCGACTCCACAAAGTAGAAACTGTTGTGAAGGCTCGCCGTGGCGAACTCCATACCCATCTGCTCGCTGATTTTGTAAAGCGGCACAAGGTCGGGGGCGTTCTTGTCCTGCACGGTCATTCCGAAGCCAACGTCCTTCATGCCCATCTCGCGCAGTTTCTTGAGTGTCTGGTAGCCCCTCTGGTAGCCGTTTTCGAGGCCGCGGATCTCGTTGTTGGTCTGCTCCAGGCCTTCGATACTGATACGGATACCTATCTGCGGGAACTCCTTGCAGAGGTCGATAATGCGGTCCGTAAAGTATCCGTTGGTACTGATGACGATACGGTCCGACAGTTTGAAAAGCTCCCTTACTATATCCTTAAGGTCCTCACGGATAAACGGTTCGCCTCCCGTGATGTTGGTAAAATACATCTTGGGAAGTTTCTTTACCGTCTCTACGCTTATCTCGTCTTCGGGCTTTGAAGGGGCCTTGTAACGGTTGCACATCGTGCAGCGCGCATTGCATCGGTATGTCACTATGACCGTGCCGTTGAGCTTCATCATTTTACAATTCCTTTTTCGAGATACTCGGCCAGGTTGGTGCGTACCTTGGCGGCGGCGCCTTCCGCGGCCACCTTGGCCATGTCGTGGTCGACCATAAGCTTGACAAGCTGCTGGAAAGATGTCCTGGATGGATTCCAGCCCAGTTTGGCCTTGGCCTTCGTAGGGTCGCCCCACAGGTTGACGACATCGGTGGGACGGTAGAAGTCGGGACTGACCTCAACCAGGGTCTTTCCGACCAGTTCTTCAGGGCCCGCTACGCATATACCCTTCTCGTCAGCACCTTCACCCTCGAAGCGGAGTTCCATACCGGCCTCCTTGAAAGCGAGGTAGCAGAAATCCCTCACGCTGTGCTGGACTCCCGTGGCTATAACAAAGTCTTCCGGTTCTTTCTGCTGAAGAATCAACCACATACACTCTACATAGTCCTTTGCGTAGCCCCAGTCGCGCAGCGAGCTGAGATTGCCCAGATAGAGTTTGTCTTGATGCCCCTGCTTGATCCTGGATGCCGCCAGGGTAATCTTACGCGTGACGAATGTCTCGCCGCGGCGCTCGCTCTCGTGGTTGAAGAGTATTCCGCTGCAGCAAAACATATTGTATGCCTCCCTGTACTCCTTCACAATCCAGTAGCCGTAGAGTTTTGCCACGGCGTAGGGACTGTAAGGATGGAACGGAGTATTCTCGTTCTGCGGCACTTCCTCCACCTTTCCGTAGAGTTCCGACGTCGATGCCTGATAGATACGGCAGGTCGATTCCAGGCCGCAGGCACGGACCGCCTCCAATATACGGAGGACGCCCACGGCATCTACGTCGGCCGTGAACTCCGGCGAATCGAAGCTCACTTGCACATGGCTCTGGGCGGCCAGATTGTAAATCTCGTCCGGACGCACAGCGGCCACCACCTTTACGATTGACATAGAGTCACCCATGTCAGCGTAATGCAGATGGAAACGGGGCTTGCCCTCCAGATGGGCAATCCTCTCACGGAAATCCACCGAACTGCGGCGGATTATACCGTGTACTTCATATCCTTTTTCCAGCAGGAACTCAGAGAGATAGCTGCCGTCCTGACCGGTCACGCCGGTGATCAATGCTTTTTTACTCATTATCAGTTTTTTTTCTGTGTATCAATTTATTAACGGGTTCCATCAAGGCTTCTTTCTCCCTGGCATCCATGCCGATGGTCCATAGAGACACTAACATGGCCGCACTGGTGAGAAGAGCGCACAGCAGCAGCCTCACGAAACTCTTCTCCATCAGAAGAGAAGGCAGGAACCCGAACAGCAGCATGCTTGCGGCTATACCGGCGAGAGGCAGCACGCAGCCGCGGAAATAGTCCCGGAGAGAGAGCCCGCACAACTTGTGGGCATAGGCCACGATAACTATATCCCCGCCGATGCCCCACACGACTATCATTGGGAGGTAGAGCCATACGGGGCCGCCCCCGGTCTTGAATGCAATATATGTCAGTATAACAGGCGCCGCATTCATAAGGCTCTTCCATATAGCATACCACTTAATCTGTCCCTGCGCGTAAACGGCAGTCGCAGCGCTGCCGGCCATCTGCACTATTATGGTCTGTACCAGCTGGAGAATGCAGAACAGAACGGTCCATTCGGGTATTTCCTTCAGCCAGATGCCGAGTACATATGGCATCTCGATCATGCAGGGAATGGAAAAAAACATTATCAACAGTGCCGAGAACTTACAGCCCGATACAGTGAAGCGGTTCATTGATTCCAGGTCGTTGGACCCGGCCTTCTTGACAATCACCGGGTTCAGCGCCTTCATCATATTGGCCGAAAAACTCGACATATAGCCGTTCAGCTGCTGGGCTATACCCTGAGCGGCGTTGAGCACGGTACCGAAGAAATGGTTAAGCACTATTCCTATACCCTGTGCAGAGAAAAGGCTCGAGATGGCCGTAAGGAAGTTCCACCCCGAAAACGACAGGATGCCCTTGACGCGCACCGGATCCCAGTAGCGGCGTATTGCAAAGACGCACTCGGGATATTTGCGGTGGCAATAGACTTTCATGATGGACAGGGTGAGCAAAGGAATCATTGCCATCAGAACGCCGTAAACTATGAGCTTGTCCTTGGAAGTATAGACGCAGCAGAACGCTATCCCGAGCTTCAGCAAGGCCTCGAACACACCCAGCACAGAATAGTACAGCATATTCTCGTGGGCGTTCATCACAGCATCGTACGGCACATTTACTATAGTCAGGAAAGTGCTGACTATCAAGCTATAGTACACAACCTTGGCCGCTGCGGTGCGCTCTGGAGCTATGTTAAGGATACCGTTGAACAGCGGATACATCACTCCGAGCAACAGAAGCACAGTAACGATGCCTATGAGCAGATTCAGCACAATGCTGATATTGAACATCTTCTTGCTCTCTTCAAGGTCTCCCGCCCCTAGAGCATAAGAAGTAAAACGCTGTGTTGCATTGACCAGGGTCGAGCTCAGGAAGCCCATCATCGCTATCGCTCCGCCCACTATATTGAAGATTCCGAAATCGGAAGCTCCCAGGGAATCAAGCACAATCCTCGTGGTGTACAGCGAGATGAACACGTTTATGCCCATCCTGATGTACAGGAAGCCGGAATTCTTCATTATGCGGGTTGCGGTGGACATCTATCTCCAGTAAGCGTCAAAAAGATGGTGTGTCTTCTGCCTGTCCGCCGGCGGCATCTTCATATAGTCGCCATAGAGCCGTGTCAGGTATGTATCGTAATTCGAGGGCACCGGGAAAGAGCGGCCTTCGAATTCTGCCTCCAGTACGGGGAAATAATCAGCGGCCGTATTGACTTCCTTTATTCCGTAGTGATGTATGCTGGTGATCGCCCAGTGCCCGGAGCCGGAAGACTCATACTTGCGGGCAAGACGGCAGAATGCAGCCACCGCTTTGTCGATGTTCATCAGTCCGGTCCATTCAAGCACCGCCCTGACCATCCTGGCGGCAAGCGGCTTCAGCCCTTTTTCGCGTTTCGGGAAAAGGAAGAAGGTCCTTCGGTCTTCGATGCGCTTTATACTGTCAAAGAACCGTTTCTGTTCCTCCTCGCTGTCGGGCACATTGTCGATCGGGAACACATCCACGTCAACATATCCATTCTTGAACCTCTCCCGCACGGCTCCCTGATACTTGACCGTGCGCTTGTCTACAACTTTGGCATAAGCAAAAGGATAGCCCGGGGTCAGCCCCGGCGCATCCAAAGCATAGCAGTCATGGGCCGGGAACTCACACAGAAAGCGGTCGTAGTCGGCGCGGGGCATCATTATATCTATGTCATCATCCCAGGGAATGAAACCCTTGTGGCGGAAAGCGCCCAGCATAGTGCCGCCGCACAAGAAATAACAAATCCCCTTCTGCTTGCAGAATTCATCCACAAACAGGAGAATATCGAAAGAAACTGTCTTTAATTCGGCGTCGCTAATTGCTGTCATATACTGCTTATCGCCGGTATGCCCGGACACCTTTCAGCCCGATAAACTCCAGCGGCCTGTCGGTCTCGATCACGTCAGGATGAGCTTCAACGAGGTAACCGTAATACTCCTTGCGTTTACTGCCGCTAAACAGATCCTGCTCGTTTACGATGGAGACCATACAGCGTATTCCATGGCTGCGGATCTTGTTGTATAGCGAATACATATCTTCCTGAGGATAGGCGGCAAGGACATACGCCACCACGATATGGTCAAGCAGTCCAAGGTCCTCATACTCACCCAATATCTCTTCAGAGCCGATAAACGCCGAAAACAGGGCGTCAGGCTTACTCTCAAGCACTTCCAAGGCCTGGGAGGGGTAATGTACCGTGAAGATACAGTTGTCGGCTCCGTGCTCTTCAAGCTTTTTCACCAGCGTCGCGACCGGCACGTTTTTGCGGTCAAGATTGAGGATCACCTTGTCTTTGCTCCACTCCAGCACGCTGTCGAAGGTGGGAATATGCGAGCGGGTCAACGCGCCCTTGCGGTCTTTGAGGCGAAGGAGGCTCAAATCTGCATATGTCTTGTCGGATATCTTACCCGAGCCGTCGGTGCTCCGCGATATGTCTTCATCGTGAAGGAGCACAACAACACTGTCCTTGGTGAACCTCGGGTCGATCTCGAAATACACAGGCATACGGCTGCTTATCGCCTGAAACGACTCAAGGCAGTTCTCGGGATAGCCGTCCATAAAACCGCCCCTGTGTCCACTGATTATAATATCTCCCGAATCCAGGGAGAAAAACTCCCGGATACCGGTAAATGTCGGGCTGAAATTGGTTTCTTCCTGCAAAGAGTTACAGCTCAGAACGGCCAGAGCCGCCGGAAGAGTAACCAAGCAGTTCCCAATACTTTTGAAGAATTGCCAGATCTTCATAATTGGTCAGTTTCATATTCGAGTACTCCCCTTCCACCACATATACGGGTACATCGGGAAGATAGCGCACCACTACTCCGCAGTCGTCGGTGGTCCTGAAACCGGGATCCTGCAAGGCCAGGTCATAAGCTCGGCGGATGACCGCCCGCTTGAAGCACTGCGGCGTCTGCCCGTTCCTGAGCAGCGGACGAGGAGGAATGGATGTAATGCAATTGTCCTCCCCCACTTGTATGATGGTATCCACGGTCTTTACTGCCACATCCACCGCATCAAAATGTTTGAGAGCTTCAACGCAATCGCTGATTATTCGCTCGCTGACAAACGGCCGCACGGCATCGTGGAAAATCAGTTTGTCCTCATTGGCATAGACTTCTATGGCAGCCAGGCTCGAATGATAACGCTCTTTCCCGCCGGGAAGTATCCTATTCACTTTTTTATAAGCGTTACGCTCCACAATGTCGCGGCACCAGTCTATATAATCGGCGCGCGTTACAATCGCAATCTCGTCTATTAGCGCGTGCTTTTCAAAAGCGTCGATAGTATATTCGATCAAAGCCCTTCCATCTATTTCCAGAAACTGCTTCGGCTTGTCAGCGCCGAAGCGTACGCCGGAGCCTCCGGCCAGAATAACTGCTACTGTCTTTGCCATATCACTATTTGTCATCACGGAAAGAATTGCCGCGTATGTTCACGGCATCTGAGCCTTTGGGCACCTTTACACGCATATCACGGAATGAGAGAGGAAGCTTGTTCCGGACGATCCTCACCTGGGTCAAGTCAAGGCCGGGCACGTCCTGGCCTGTCTCGGGATCCAGCACATTGCTGCATAAAACAGCGTAGCGCGGCAGTTCGCCGTCACCGCTGAACTCATTGTCGGTTATCTTGACCCCGACGGAAGAGGAAACGCTGATAGCTCCGCTTGAGACGCGGCCGGCCACTTTGACCTTATTGCCACGGAATACCACGTCGCGGCTGTGCCTGATGTCGACCGCGCCCCTGCCGTCCGCACGTGCGATGCAGGTTATTGTATTGTTCCGCACAACTATGTGCTCGTTGATGCCCTTTTCGACGGCGAAGAATTCCTGCGAGATTTCAAATCCTTTCCGAGTGCCTTCCAGGATGTTACGGGTGACCCGCAAGTCCTTGCAGCCTATAGACAGGAAGGTGCCGGCGGCATTACGGCTCTCGTTGTCGGTAACGACTATATTGTCGGACCACATCAGAAGGATACCCCAGTCGCCGCAGTCGGAAATGTGATTGTTCCGTATCACCCCGCGGCGGCAACGGTGCACGGTGGTTGTCTTCAATTCGCCGTACCGGCCTTCTACTTCGATACCGATGCACTGAGGCGCAATGACGGTATTGTTCTCAATAACGAAATCGGAGCAGTGGCCGTGGACCAGGATGCCGTCGTAGCGGGTATTGCGAACCACATTGTCATGAATCTTAAAGTGCTTCGGGGAGTTGGCGTACGATGAATACGGGTCGTCCGCCCTTCCGCATACATGAATGCCGTAAAACGTATTGTTGCCGGCGAAATCCTGTTCGGAATCGCAGCGGCAATTGCGGATCTCGAAATCGCGGCAATTCCCTATCACATAGAAGCTGGCGAACTGTTCCCGGGTTCCGTAGAAAGAAAGTCCGTCCACTACAAAATCCTGACAATCCAGGAGCATGAAAATCTTGCATTCGATACGGCCTCCTTTAGGGCTGCCCACGATTTCAAACTTCTTGCAGTCCTTGAGAGTAAAATCGCGTGTAATCCGTATCAGTGCCGGCGGGAGCTGGAGACGCTTGCCGGATATGTCGTTCAGGGCTCTGATAAAAGTCTCTCCGGCATCCTCTGGAGTCCTGACGGAGCCATAATCCTCCAGCCGCACAGAAACCAGCGGCGCGGCGCGAAGGACAAACGGCATCAGCAATATGCCAAGACAGAGGATATGACGGAATAATTTCATATCAAAGACTCGAATACACTATGGTAGATACCGGCCGAAGCGGACCACGAGAACTGCCTTGAGCGCTCATACATGGCATTGCTGAGTTCTTCGTACCGGGCCGGGTCGGCGAACTCCAGGACCTTACGCTTGATGGCCTCAATATCTTCTGGCGGCACGCACATGTCCAAATCCCCTGCAATCTCGGGAAAACTTGAAGTATCGGAGCAAACTGCCGGAGTGCCGCACGACATTGCCTCAAGCACAGGAAGGCCGAAGCCCTCATAATGCGACAGATAGAGCATAAGGAGGGCGGCGCCGCACAGCCTGCCCAGATCTTCGTCAGGCACATAACCGAGAAAAACTATATCATCCTTGAACCCGCTCGACTCCACCAAAGACATAATAACCTCGGCGTTATATCCCTTCTTGCCTATGATAGCCAGTTTCTTATCTGCAAACAGGCCGTCTTTCCTAAAGCTCACATACGTCTCAACGACTGCCTTGATGTTCTTCCCCGGATAATCTATTGTTCCCACAAAAAGGAAAAAATCTTTAGCCCCAAGACCGTAACGGGCCGCGGCCCTGGCGCATTCATCTGCGGGATACTTCCTGAAGACCGAGTCGTCTGAAGCATTGGGAGTAACTGTTATTTTTGACTCCGGTGCCTTGAGGTATTTGATAATATCCCTCTTGGATGACTCCGAGACCGTAAGTATTACATCGCTGCGGCGCGCCATAAGAGGATCGCATATATACTTGCGGTAGAACATCCGCATCTTCCCGAACTTGCCGGGAACGTTGAACTCGATGAGGTCATGAATCGTAACGGCTGTCGGAACGACTTTCCACAAAAGCAGCGAGAAATTAGGGATGTATGCAATATCGCAAGAATACTTCTTTAGCAGTCTCTGGAAGCCGTACTGATGCCACAGCAGGTTCTTCATCCCGGACTCCTTGCTCACTCCGGTATTGACAAGACGCACGTTTTGGGCCCCTTCAAGCTGGCTGAACCCGTCGTAGTCGTCGTTCTTGAAGATGTAATACACATCGCCCGGGTTCTGGGCAGAGAGTTCCCTGACCACATTGACCAGAACCCTGCCTATTCCCGTAAGGCGGTTGCCTACATATCCGCTGATTCCAACGACCATTTTATCTTAGTTTATAGTTCTCGTAGTCCTTGCCCAGAAGGAAGGTGTTCATGTCGAAGAGAGAAATCCTTCTGAAGAATTGCAGCAAGAGCACATAATTCCTGTACCCCACGATACGGTAAAGCACTCGCAGCAGAGAATACAGGATACGCAACTTCTTTGGGAAAGAACCCATGTTGGTCTCATTGACAGAGTCAACAGGCTTGCCGGCCGAAATCATCCCCTTCTTTTTGAAATTGCTGTACAAGCTTCCCTCTCCTGTAGAGAATGGGTCCTCTGAATACCCATAATACGTCGCCATACCGTTATACAGGCGGCGGTGCATCTTGTCTATTGGCGCTCCGTTATCAAAATGCCCGTATGAATAGTCAAGCGACAAATACTTTTCAAATACTTCACGCTGCGAGTGTATGGTTTGGGCATAGAGTTCCACAAGAGGCTCTATATCGGCATAAGCAGCCAGATTGCTGATCCGCACCCTGGATGCATTGTCAACCTTTCCGCTTGTAACGAAAGCTTTGTAGTCGTATCCGGCAAAATGGCAGAAAACCAGTTTGTCTTTCCTTTCTGACAAGCCGTCCCTGCTTTCCACATACCATACTCCCTGATCGTAGGAAACTTTCCTTTCGAAATAGTTCCAGGGCGCAAGATTGAGTCCGAGATTGTTTGAAAACAGCAATTCGCCGCTGTCGAAGAACGCAGGGAAGAAATCCGTCCATTTTTGGTCGGTGCACTGAGCCCACAGCATCTCGCCGAAGCACTGGTTCTTGAGCCTGTCCTGCCACCATTTCACCACGTTCAGCACCTTTTCGGATTTGCGGAACGCACCGAACCCAAGGTTGCTGATTCCGTTGAAGAGGAAACTCCTGTCCGGCAGATCGCCCTTGTAGGGGTACTGCGGGATGGTAACGTGAGGTGCCGTAACGACCAGATACTCCCCAAGGCTATCCCATACGTATGAAAAATCGCTGAAAAGATATGTGTCCGGGTCGAGATAGCAGACAGCATCGTAGCCTTCGCCAAAGAAGTGCTCGACACAGAATGGCTTGATGGATGTACAGAACTCGGTGAGGTTGTACTTGAAAGACATATTCCGCCACAGGGCGTCATGAATGGGCAGGATATCCTTTGCCACCAGCACATTTGCAGGATGTTCCATCGAAGAGGCGGCGTCAAACTCATCCGCAACCACTATGAAGAAATCAACGCCTTCTTCATACTGCCGGACGGAACTCTCGAGTACTTGCGCAAGGGCAATATAGTTCTTGGCGCAAATTGTAAAAATACACTTCCTCATTCTGACATTCTTTTTACTACCCTGGCAGGCACCCCGGCGGCGACGCAATACGGAGGGACGTCTTTGGTGACCACCGCCCCGGCGCCGATGATGGCCCCGTCGCCGACGGTAACACCGGCAAGGATGCAAACCCGCTCGCCTATCCAGACATTGTTCCCTATGACCACGGGGCCCTTACTGTTCAATTCCCTGTCGAGAGGATGGACATCCAGGCCGCGGCCATCGGTGAATCCATGAGCATTGTCGGAGATATAAACATAACGGCCGGTAAGCAGGTTGTCACCGATAGTAATGCTATTGCAAGAAGTTATGTGAATATGCTCCCCAAGAGCACAATTCCGCCCGATAGTAATACTCGGGCTGAAGTGCCGGTCCCCGTACTTATCCCAGGCCGTGAGAATGGCGCCGCGCAGCACGACGGAGCCCTTGCCGACAGATATGTACCTAGCACCCCGTATTTCCTTAGGGAAGCACACCTCCCCTTCAAGCCTCCTGAAACGGGGCTTGTACCATAGATTCAGTAACGAGTAAATCAGCTTTTTCATAACTTTATCCAGCCTTCCGGAACGACTTCGTTTGGATTGTAAAAAGGCATGTCCGGGTTGAACCAAACTGCGGGTGCTATCACAAACTTGCCGGGATTAGGGTTAAGCCACGCACCCCACCAGCTGTATGTACTGTTTGAAATGATATTATACTTGGCACAGGTCATCAGTTGCATATCCAGATAATTATCCGGGCCGCTGATGGGATTCCAGTCCACCAGAGTGTATTCAAAGCCCGAAAAATGCTCTTTCACCCATTCGGGGTTGTCGGCGAACACATAAAACACAGGAGAATCGACGTGAGCCCTGACATACTCAAGAGCTCTGGAATAATAGTCATCGGGGCAGGTCCCCCGGAAGAGAAGCTCCTTGGTATAATCCGGAGCCTTCCTCACGTGGATAGCGACAGAGTTCTGCTTTGACATCTCCTCCGCCAGCTTGATATTGCGCTCCGAGCGGAACGGAGGAAAAGTATAGGCATCCCGGACAATACCGCTTATTCCCTTGAAATACTTCTCGTTCTGCCAGGTGCCGAGGTAAATACAATTCTTGTGTACGCGGTCGAACTCATCTTCATGATACATGAAGTCCCTCTGAAGCAGATACCATTGCCCCGTAAGAGGACCGCTGAGGCGTTTGAGAGGAGTCCATCTGTGCTTCCAGTAGGCCATCCTGAAATGTCCTTCGGGCATAATGTCAGGCTTCACATTCGGGAATACGTCCTGAATACGGACAGTCTCGCACGTAGCCTTTTTATTGGGTATATAATTTGACTGGTCCCACAGAGCCTTCGGATATCTTTCTTTCAGCGAAAGATAAAACGCATATTGGAACATCTGGTTTGCCAGTCCGGCACAAGCACTTACCACAATCATAGAGGCAACTCTTTATGAATCTCTTTTAAACGGCCGTACGAGAATGACTCCAGCACGTAACGCCTGGCTTCGGTGCTAAGGGAGGAGTACCGTGTGTCATCTTCAAGCACCCACTCCACTCCGGCTTTCAAATCCACGGGGTCACACCTGCGCGACAGGTAACCGG
>CADBAY010000012.1:0-41780 GCA_902792815.1 uncultured Bacteroidia bacterium | reverse complement strand
CAGATCCTTGACGCCGCCGGAGTCAAAGCCCACGCAAGGCACTCCGCAAGCCATGGCCTCCAACAGCACATTGGGGAAATTGTCCGCCAGCGTAGGGGTAACAAACACATCTGAAGCCCGATAAACCCTGATAATATCATCCTGTGAAGAAAGCAGCCCGGTGAAAACAGTCCGGACAGGTACCGAATCAACTATACTCTCGTTGTTCCGGCCCAGCACCAAGCATACAAAGCGCGAAGGGTCAAGCGCCGAGAGGCATTCAAGCATATACTTCCATCCTTTGTACGGATTGCTCACAACCTCGGCGCCGAACAGTATGACCTTGCGGCTCTCCTCTCCGAAGAAGTACCTCTTGGCCTCCGCCTTGTCTGTGGGGCAAAACACATCGGTATCGATCACATTGGGGCACACCGACACTTGATGCCCGCGGCAGAGCAACGAGCCGGCCGCACAACCGGCAAGCCATCTGCTGGGAGCAAGGAAATGCAGGTTGGCGTACTTCCGGTAAAGCTTTTCTTTTCGCCTGAAACTTCTCGAAACGATATCAGGAAGCGCCTTGCGCCTGACCAGAGGGCACCTCCCGCAGGCCTCGCGGTACTTTTCACATCCCATCGAATAATGGCATCCCCCGGTAATCGGGAGCATATCGTGCATGAACCAGTACACGTCCTTGCCGGTGGCAAGCAACTTGTCCAGCGAATGCAAACTCAGCAGGCCGTCATCTACCCAATGCAGATAGACCACATCGGCCTCCTTCACCAAGGGATGAGTATCCACCCGGAAACCGGAGCGCATGAATCCGAAAGAACCGAAAGTCCCGTACAGGCCGTTGATTTTGAACCGGAGCCAGCGGTCGAAGCGGTAAACAGCGCTGAGAAGCCCCCTTCCGCCCGTCAAGTCTTCAAGGGTCAGCATCGACGAATCAATCCCCGCCCTGCACATAGCCTCGCTGTGGCGGGATGCCGCAATGGAAGCGCCGCCGGCCTTTCGGGACATATTGATATGCACGACCTTCATCAGTTGAAATGGTACTTGATCGAGGGGTGATCGTGGTAATCCTGGAAGAAGAAGTAATAGGGATGCATACGCATGTCGTTAGTGGGATCGTAATTGATGCAGTCCCTGATATATCCGAACGACATGTACAGGCACATGAATGCGGCTACCGCGTATGAAACCAGCTTGAGCTTGAATTCCGCCTTGTGCAGCGCAGGGCCGAATGCCCAGGTGACGCAGATTATGCCGAAAACGCTGAATCCCATCACCATACGTTCGACCATCTGCATCTCGAAGAAGAAGTTTGACAGCACAACGCCCACCAGGTATATCTTGCTGAACCAGTGATTCACTTTCTTGCGGGGCATCCAAAGGAAGGCGAAAATCCCTATTATGGACTTCTTAAGTATGCCCAGGATACTGAATTCGGAAGTATCGACAAGTTCCTCGTCCAGATACACGTCAAGGCGCTCTGTGGCACTGAAATTAAGTGACTCGTAGGCCGACAGCATCTTCATTATGTCCAGATTCTTCAAAATGAGTCCCGACACGATGCTGATTACAATGAGCACTACGGCAATCCAACGGTTGCGCATAGGCACAAAGTAGCACAATACGTAAACCGGGAAAACATAGATGGCGGAAGTGTGCATGAAATATGCAAGCACGCCGCAAATCAGGAACACCGCCCACTTATAGCGGCCATCCTTTTGAATGTAGATGACGCCACCCAGAAGTATTGCAAGACTGAGCAACTGGCGCAGAGCCACAAAATACAGGATTCCCAGTGCCGACAGAAAGAACAGAAGTATCGACATAGGCTTGTTGTATGCATTATGCTTGACCAGCACATACACAGGCAGCAATGTCAATACGGAATTCACTATCATGTATAATACCCCGTTGCGGAAGAGCAGGACCTTCATTACCGAATTGTAAGCGGTAAACAAAGGCTCGAATTCCCTTCGGTCGCCGGAGTAATTGATACTCTCCCCGGTAAAGAAACGCACGTAGTTGTAGGTGTCCGCACCGACCACAGGAGCCCTGAGGGCGGTGAACACCAGAACCACGGCGGCAGCTATGTAGAAATAGATGTCGTTGCGCCTGTCCCTGGCATTCAGAAAGGTCATCAGCAGCAGGAACAGGATGAGGAGAATATAAGGGTAATCTATCAAGCCTTTTTCTTAAGGTCCGAGAGAGCGTCCTTGAGCCAGAGCACCCAGACAAGGGAAAGGAAGAATCCGAAGAATGAATAGGTAATCAGCAGACGGAATTTGCTGGGGCGCCCTTTGAGTGGTACGGTAGGAGGCTGAAGCGTAGCCACCACGGGCGTTTCCTGCTGGACTTTAGCCTTGGCGAGTTCCAGTTGCTGCGATGCCGTCGAATACACCGAATACTTGAGATTCATCTCGTTCTGGAGCTGGAGCAACTTGACTTGCGAAACACGGCTCACAGTACCGTGATTGGCATCGAAATACCAGGCATATTCTTTCTGGGCGGCCATATAATCGGCCTTGGCATCATTGTACAGCCCTTCATAGTACTCCAGGTCACGGCGGGCTTTTTCGGTACGGTAGGAAGTGATGTAGCGTTTAAGATTGTCGATTATCTGACGTGATACGTCGGCCGCTACGACCTTGTCCTGATCCTCTACGACAATGGTCAGCATATAAGTCTTCCTGTCGACCGTAGCGGAGATCTTCTTTTGGATAGCCCTTACTACGCCGTCCTGTTTCTTGGTGAGATGGAAAGAATCAACCGGCGGAACGGCTCCGTCTTCCAGATTCTCCTCCTCTTCTTCCTCTTCGGAACTGAACAGGCCCTTGACCCAGTTCAGCACGTCAAAAGGAACCCCCAGCACGACCGACCACCAGGCCCTCTTCTGGTGATTTTCGATATAGTCGTAGTAAGATGTACGGACCGTATCCTTCTTTTCGACTATCTGCACCGGAACCTCAAACAAATCGACTATGAAAGGCACCGACGAGATGATTTCCGGATACAGGTCAGGGCGGATAGCATCTGAGTTACCCGACAGGCTTGACATGCTCACTCCCGCCAGGCTGGCCAGAGAACTGAGGCTGCTGCTGTTTACCCTCGACATGAGTTCGGGAGACAGCTTTGAAGAGACTGAATACACCTTGGGGGTACAGAATCCTATGAATACACCTATCGCGCCTGCCACGACCATCCACAAAAGAATGGTCTTCCATTTCTTCAGGACCTTGAGTACAAGGGCTTTGATGTCCACCGAGGATTTCTTGTACGGAATCTCGTTATACTCGTTATCTTCTATCATAATTATTTCGTTTTGAACAGATTGACGATGGTTGCAACCATAGTGGTGATGGAGGCGGCGGAAGTTCCTATGCCAAGCCATTCGCCCGTGGTGAGCTTATCCTTGTCGGAACGAGCCGGGACGACAATTTCGCAACCGGGTTCGAGTTTGGCGGCCGCACCCACGGCCACCGTGCCGTTCATGTAGATGACATAAGTCTTGGCCCTTCTCGCCCTCGTGCTGAAGCCGCCGGCCTGACGCACATAATAACGGATAGGCTTGCCGGAGATGAAGTGCACGGTGTTGGGATAGAGCACCTCGCCCTGGATACGCACCGTAGAAGCCATTTCAGGGATGATCAGTTCGTCGCCGTCGCGCAGCACCACATCGTAATCGGAGCCAGGATGCGCAAGAGCCTTGTCGAGTTCAAGACCCACGGTATAGATTTCCGTCACCTTAAGTTTGTTGACATCAAGGGAGTCCTTGCTCGAAACGCTCTGGGTGACAATCCTTGCCATAGCGTTGCGGACATTGCGCTCATACTGATTGATCTTGCGCTTGAGCATGGCCCCGTGCACGTTTCCGTTAGGTGTAGCACCACCTGCACGCTTGACCAGGTCGGAAACTCTTTCGTTAGTGCTGATGAGGGTGTACTGGCCGGGGAACGTCACCTCGCCGGTGATAGTCACGTTACGCTGTTCGATGTAGGTAGGGCTCCTGCGGACCGACACCACATCGTAAGGCTGGAGTTCGAATCCGGCCGAGCCGTCATCGATGAGCCCGTCCTTGATGGACATCGAGAACACATTCGCCAGGGTATCGGAAGCCGCCGTGCTTGACGGGACGTTAATACGGCGGGCAACGTCAACCTTGGCCGATGAAGCGCCCTCGGACAAACCGCCGGCAAGCAGGATGAGGTCTTCTACCGTTGTGTGCTCGGCAAACTGGTATTTGCCGGGATTCACCACATAACCGGTGATGGAAAAATCGCCCTTGGGCTCTATCTCGTTGATATTGGAGATAATGAGGATATCGTTACGCTTAAGCAGCATATCCTCTACGTTTCCTTCCATAATGCCTTTGATAGGCACCGATACGAGTTCGATCGAGCGGTCAGGCTTCTCACGCACAATCTGCGCACGTCCCAAAAAAGCATCATCCATCAAGCCGCCGGCGTGTTCGACCAGTTGCTTGACGGTAGCGATCTCGCCACCCAGTTCAAATCTACCGGGACGGTAAACAGAGCCCTTAACTTCCACACGGTTGGTGAAAACGTCAACCTCGCTTCCGCTCACGCCCACGGCATCTCCATCCTTAAGCGCGAACGAAGCCATCTTGTCGGAGCTGACCGTGAAAATATGGTTGGTGCGGCCGTCATTGCGTTCCACATTTACTTCCTCCTGCCATGCTCCGCCGCTGAAACCGCCCGCATAGGCAATCAGGCTCGAGAGAGACTCGCCGTCCTTTATCTCGTAGAACATAGGCCGCTTTATAAAGCCGTCGATGCTAACGAGCGAGGAGTACGCCGGAACGTTTATCACGTCACCTTCCTTGAGGGCGACGTTCACATCAAGTTTGCCGGAAAAGATGTAGTCGTACACATCCACCACCGCGAACTCTTCACCGCCCCGGATAAGCTTGACATTACGCAGCGATCCTATTTCGGTTACACCGCCCGCCCTGTACAGGGCTGTGAATACTGTCGCGAACGACGAAAGCCTGTAGGTTCCCGGAGTTTCCACTTCGCCCATAATGTTCACCTGGATGGTGCGCACATTCCCAAGGGTCAGGCTCATATGAGACGAGCCGCTGCGCAGCGAAGAATAAATCTTGGACAGCGAAGACTTGATTTTGCCGGTCGCTTGCTTGACCGTAAGGCCCGAAACCTGGATAGGCCCTACCTGGGATACGATTATCCGGCCTTCAGGAGTGATCTCCTGCTTGATGGTAGCCTCGTTCAGGCCCCAAATGTCAATAATCACTTCGTCACCGGGGCCGAGCACATAGTCTTCGGGGGTGGCAAGATTCTGATTGGGCTCGAAACTCAGGTTCGAAGAAGAGAATATCTCGTGTCCCCAGATACGTTTACTGCCATCTTCATCGTAGAGAGGATCCTCTTCATAAGCTTGGTCATCCTCATCGTACTCGGACAGGCCCTCCGCCTGCTCGGCAGCTTTGGCCTTGGAAGACTTGCCCTTCTTTTTGGCATTGGCCGCCTGTTTGTCTTTTGAAAGCTGGGAGTTGTCCTTGAGTTTTGAGCCTGAAGATTCGGAATCCTGGTCATCAATGCCGGCAGGCTGGCGGCTGCTGCGGGTGCCGTCCAGCTTGGTCGCACTGGCAGGGGCTTCGGATACATTCAGCGAGCCGCTCTTATAGGCCTTAAGCAGCCTCTGCAGCTGCGAGGTAGTAACGCCCTTTGCCATCAACTCGCTTCCTATCTGACGCTCAGTCTTGCCGGCGGCAACTCCGGCAGTGATGTAATTGATGATCTGGTCATCGGACATCTGTGCAAAAGCGTTCTGCGCGCCCAGCATCAAAAGGGCAGCAAGCAGAAAAATGATTTTTTTGCGCATATTAACTTGATTGATTTTAAATACAACTTCGTTTCCGCCTGTCACATTCATAATGTGGGCGTAAAGGCCACCGGGGCCATCGGGCACAAGCGCACTCCTTAAGGAATGCGCTTCAAATAATTCTTTTTGAGCTCCGCGTCAAGCAAATGCTCAAATGAAGAAAGCCTATGAAGGTCGGTCCCGCAGTAATTGTACATCCCGGCAGACAGCAGATGCTCCGCCTTGGATTTGACTTCAGGTCCGTATGCGCCGGTAAGGGCGGTGATATTAAGCTGGAACTCTATCCCCATGGCCTTCAAAGCGGCATAGCGCCTCGAATCCATGTACATATACCTCTCCGGATGCGCCAGTACCGGGAAATACCCCCTTGACTTGATATCCGTAAGAATATCATCCATGCCTATGGGAGGGCTGAAATAGGAGGTTTCCACAAGCAGGCGCTTGTCTTTGAGCGGAAGAAGGTCTCCGGCTAAAAGGCGCTGTTCGAACAGAGCATCCATCATATTCTCGGAAGCGAGGTGCAGGCGGATGGGCCCCGTATAAGCCAGGGTAAGATCCACAAAGCGCTCGCGGAGAGCAGATGTACGGTTGGGGATGTCTTCCATTATGTGCGGCGTGAGCCACACTTCCTTTATGCCGGCCTGCTCGTAAAGCACCAAAGCGGCAAGCGAATCATCCATTCTTTTGAATCCGTCATCTACCCCCGGCAGAATATGACAATGCCAATCCGTCCGGCCATTAAAAAGACCGGACGCAGACACTTTGATACTGCGGTCGAACAAGCCCATTTGTACTCTGTTAATTTACAAATATACAGAATTTTTTGATATTTTTCCTAACGGAAACCTTTCAATCGCTGCTTGAGCGAACCGTCCATCGCCATCTTCATCATTTTGCGAGTTTGCTCAAACTGTTTGATGAGTTTGTTGACATCCGCAAGCGATGTTCCGGAGCCCCTTGCAATTCTTTGGCGGCGGGAGCCGTTAAGGCACTCGGGATGCTCTTTTTCGTATGGAGTCATGGACTGTATGATGGCTTCCGTGGGCTTGAAAGCATCGTCAGGAATATCTACATCCTTGAGAGCCTTGTCCATACCGGGGAGCATACCTGCCAGGTCTTTGACGTTACCCATCTTCTGGACCTGTTTCAGCTGCGCATAGAAATCGTTGAAAGTGAATTGGTTACGGGCCAGTTTCTTATGCAGTTCGCGAGCTTGCTTCTCATCAAACTGCTCCTGTGCCTTTTCAACCAGCGAGACCACGTCGCCCATGCCCAGGATCCTGTCCGCCACACGTGCAGGATAGAAAATGTCAAGGGCCTCCATCTTCTCGCCTGTGCTGACGAACTTGATGGGCTTTCCGGTCACGGCCTTGATGGAAAGCGCGGCACCGCCGCGGGTGTCTCCGTCCATCTTGGTCAGGACAACGCCGTCGTAGTCGATTGCCTCATTGAAGGCCTTGGCGCTCTCGACAGCATCCTGGCCGGTCATTGCATCCACCACGAAAAGGGTCTCGTCCGGCTTAAGGGAAGAATGCAGGAGAGCTATCTCGTCCATCAGTTCCTTATCAACCACCAGACGTCCGGCAGTATCTACGATCACCACGCCGACGCCCTCGCTGCGAGCCTGTCGCAAAGCGTTCTGGGCAACCTTGACGGGATCCTTCTCCCCTTCTTCGCTGTACACCGGCACGCCTACCTGGGTGCCGAGAGTCTTGAGCTGCTCGATGGCCGCGGGGCGGAATGTATCGCAGGCTGCCAGCAGCACCTTGCGTCCTTTCTTGCTCTTGATATGGAGTGCAAGCTTACCCGAGAATGTGGTCTTACCGGAACCGTTAAGACCTGCAACCAGTATGACGGAGGGAGTGTTTTTGATATTGATCTCGACGTGCTCGGAGCCCATAAACTCCGCCAGCTCGTCATGCACGATCTTAACCATCATCTGCTGGGGCTTCACAGCAGTCAGCACATTTGAGCCTATTGCCTTCTGCTTTACCCTGTCACAGAATTCTTTAGCTACTTTATACGATACATCGGCATCAATCAGGGCCCTGCGGATTTCTTTGACAGTTTCCGCAATATTAATTTCACTTATCTTACCTTCGCCCTTCAAAATCTTGAAGGACCGCTCGAGTCTGTCCGAAAGATTGTCAAACATAACCATTAATTAATAACTCACAAAATTATGAAAATTTATTGGAAAATAATAGCCAAAATAGGGCAGCTGGTAGCGCGTCACGCAGTACCGGCTAGTTTTAAAGACAAGAAATCCGTCCTCGATACGGACACCATTCTGAAATTGGATAAATGGATAAGAGAGAAAAGATGGGCCGAAGACCTTACAATGCAGGAAATTGCAGATGAGCTGCAAATCGGCAGAGAAGAATTATCGCTGTTTTTCCGTATTCAGACAGGCAAGAACTTCCTCAAATGGCGCAAAGAGCGCCGCATCGAGGAAGCCAAAAAGTTGCTGCTCGAAGACCGGGACATACCGACTCTGATCATTGGAGAGGCGGTGGGGATTTGCGACAAAAGCAATTTCCGCCGGCAATTTAAAGAAATTACCGGCTTCACTCCTGCAGAGTGGAGATTAAAACACTAAATTCAAATCCGACTGAAGTAATGGTTGTGCGACAGACTCGGGCACAAATTTCCACTCTCCCAGGATGGACCGATCGTCCACAAGGGCGTGGTCCACCACCTCATGAGCCTGAATGAAACGGTACACAAATTCCCTGATTTCGGGATAGCGGGCTACAACCCTTGAAGAAAGCTCCGACTTTGGAATGCGGGCCCCCTTAACCAACAAGTCTCCCCCGCCATTTGCCCTGTAGGATGTCATGGCGACAGTATATTCAGCATCCAGATCGAATGGTGAGCCATCGGCAAACGAACTGATATTGACTCGCGCTCCCGCCTCCTTGGTTACGTCAACCGTATAATTGATGCCTGCGGCAGAATCGAAATTATAGCTTCTGTTTACAAACGACCACCTCGAAGCGCCCGTACGCGGATCGGGGGCGTTGGCAATCTGAAGGACATGCTCGCCCGGGGTGGTAATCCATTTGTCGTATGAGTACTCCAGCAGGTCTTTTATCTCGCGCCCCGTGAGCTTAAGCACAAACATCTGATTCTCAAACGGGTAAATGGTAAACATGTCGTTAAAGATAACCGCCCCCGGAGCCACGTATCCGTTGAAGGTCAAAGGAGCGGCGATAGACACATCAGCGCCCGAAGCAGTCAGCTGTACAGTATGCAGAAGCCCCAGATAATCACTCATCCCGACATATGCATCCCGACTTCTCAGAGGCATGGCGAGCTTGCCCACCGGACGCATCGTAAAGGCCTTGACTTCCTGATACTCAGAATCGAATGCCTTGACCATCTGCTCATCGACAGCGTATTTATTAAGCCTTACCACCTCTGCATTCCGCGACACTACACGGCCGTTCTTGAAGCCAAGTACAGCATGTCCCACAGCACCGCATCGGGCACCGCCGTTGACCAGGCAGCGTTGTTTTGTCACGACCACAGCCGGCCTGTGGTCATGGGCGGTCACCAGCACATCGGCTCCGCACAAATAGCGGAAAATATCAAGCCCCTGGCTCTCGATTGATGAAAAATTCCCGTCACCGGTGCCGGAGTGCACGACAACTACCACCGCGTCAGGTTTAATCTGCCTTTTGAGGGCTTTGACCCTTTTGCGAACATATGGCACGAGCGAGACATGTTTCATACCCGCCCACAACTCGGGAGAAAGCCAGCCGTCTATATTGGCGTTGTTGTAACCGGCGACAAGAATCTTTCGTCCGCCTTTTTCAATCACTGTATATTCCGGGAAATACGTAGTTCCGTCATCTTTGATGGCGTTTCCGGCCAGCCATGGTATTCCGGCGTCTTTTAGTTCTTTAAATACCCGGTCGTACACCGGATGCCCGGCCTCTATGTCATGATTGCCCACAGTACAGGCGTCATACCCCATATATGCAGCAAGCCTGGGGAAAATATGTGGTCTTTCGGGCACAACGTAGTTGTAAAAGTACGAAGCGTTGTCTCCCTGAAGGCAGTCGCCGGCATCGAGCAGAATCACATTCTGTTCTCCTACTGCATCACGCAGGCTGTCCACATAGTGTTTTACCGACATCAGGCTGGTGTTGGTCTTTTCGCCTACATAGGCACGGTTGAAATAGCAACCGTGTACGTCTCCTGTGGTGACTATATGCAGGTCCTGGGCATGAAGAATGCCTGCCGCAACGCACAGAATCAAAGAAAACGCAAATATCTTTTTCATATTCAATCAAGTTCTACAGGTCTATCCCGTAACGGTAGTGCCTTTCGGGCTTTTGCTTCCTGAACTCATCCCTTATCTCGTCGAGGTTGAAATGAAGGGCTATTGCCTGCTGCCAGCCGCGGAACACAGGACATCCAAGCTGCTCTGCAGGCTCGCCGAAATGGAAAGTCAGGAACAACTCAAGATTAAGCCATTTTGTCAACCTCGGTTCATAACGCAAGGTCAGATAATCTGCCCAGCTGGCATGGTCCCTGAGAGTGTGGAAACCAAGATCCCCCCTGTACAATTCTTCGCCGTAAGGCGCTCCGAAGTGGCTGGTGGAGAAGAACGGCATAAGGTCATCTCCATAATAGAAATGATTGTCAATGAAAAAATGCCACTTGCCTATCAACTGCTGGGAGTAAAAGCCCATAGGGGTCTTAAGGTTCATATTGTCTATACGGTCGCACTGATAAGTAAGAAGCACGCCCGCACCTAGCTTCAACTCATCGAAATAACCGCTCGGATTCCATTCCACCCAAGGATTGAACATGTGATTGTCAACAACTTCAGGCAAAGTAGGAGAGGTCGCGAAATGGTAGAACGATCCGGCCCAGCCAAAGTTGAAATCACCAGCGAAATTCCAAAGTCCGGTACAGAGCGCCTGGAAGCGCTCCCGCCTGAGGGGCTCCGCTTCGGTGCCGAGTTTTCCCATCCAGTCAAGGCCGAACTCGGCATACAGACGTTTGTTGCGGTACTTGACCAAGAAGCCTTCCATGTTGTTGTCGTAGAAGATAAGGTCGTCGTCAAAGAAAGGACCGATGTAAACACCTTCCAGATAATACCGGGGGAAAATACCGGCTACGGCTTCCAGGTCGCCGCCGTTATCCAGTTTGGCTTCAAGGTTGTAATAAAGCAGCACTTCGCCGAACACATTGGACAGGGTAACAGGCTCCCCCATTTCTTTGAACAAGTCTATGCCGGTACGGACTTTATGGATGACCGACTTTCCCTGATGCACCAAAAAACCCAGTTCCGGAGAGAGGCGGGCGGCATGCAGAGTGTATGAATCATCATAGATATTGTTAGACCTGTCATACTCATAGTTGCTGAGCAGATAGTCATAATGGATGTTCCAGTCGAGCTTTTGCGCCATGGACGGGAGCGAGAATGCCACTAAAAGAAAGGCGATGGTAATTTTTTTCATAAACACCACAAAAATAGTATTTTTGCAGTACAAATGAAATTCTGGACTCAAGTTAGTTTTCCGCCGCTCGAAGACCCTTTTCTTTTGAGCGACAGAGTAATGCTTCTCGGCAGTTGCTTTGCCGATTCGGTAGGCGAAAGAATGGCTGCTGCCGGCTTCAATACCATCGTCAATCCATTCGGTACGCTTTATAATCCCGCATCGCTCCTGGGAGCAGTCCGAAGACTCGATTCGGAGAGCCTCTTCGGGCCTTCGGATTGTATAGAAATGGGAGCTGGAGCCAATAAAATATGCTCATTCGAGCACCATACTTCCTTTGCCCGGAGCAGTACTGAAGTTTTTCTTGAGAACGCCAATGCTAAACTATTGGAAGCCCGCGATTTTTGGAAGAGATGCAACAAGGTTATTCTCACCCTTGGGACTTCTTTTGTATGGTATTTCAAAGGCATCCCGGTAGCCAATTGCCTCAAGCGCCCTTCGTGTGAATTTACCCGCAGGATGCTTTCCGTCGAAGAGTCTGCAAAGTGCCTCAACGAGATAGTGGAATCCCATCCCGAAAAGTCTTTTCTGCTGACGGTTTCACCCATCCGGCACCTTGGCGACGGAGCCCATGCCAATTCACTCAGCAAGGCATCTCTGCTGCTTGCCTGCAATGAATGCAAGAGGGCCGGCTACTTCCCCGCTTTCGAGATCCTCAACGATGAACTTCGGGACTACCGCTTTTACGCCGACGATCTTGTGCACCCTTCGGCTATGGCCGTCGAACGCATATGGGAGCTATTCCTCGACGGCTGCACCAAGGGTTCGGAAAGGGCTGCTATAGAGGCAAACGAAAAAGCGGCACGCCGTGAAGCGCACCGCCCTTTATTGAAGGAAGAATAAACTATTCCTCGGGTTTAAGCGTAGTATAAACGTTGGTCACGTCCTCGTCGTCCTCCAGGAGGCCGGTGAGCTTGTCGAGGGTAGCCCTCTGCTCGGGAGTGACATCTTTCAAATCTACGTTAGGAATCTGCTCGAAGCCACCGGAGATGAGCTCATAGCCGTTCTCCTCGATGTACTTCTGGATTGAGCCGTAAGAGGTAGGATCGCCCTACATGACAATGACCTTGGTCTCGTTGTCGTCTTTATCAACCTCCACCTGCTCGAAGAGTTCCTCCACGCCGTAATCAATAAGCTCGAGCTCAAGCTCTTCAAGGTCAATGCCTTCCTTCTCCTTGACGCGGAAAGTGCACTTACGGTCGAACATGAACGACACGCTGCCGCTGGTACCGAGGGAACCGCCGCACTTGTTGAAATAGCTGCGGACGTTGGCTACGGTACGAGTGTTGTTGTCGGTAGCGGCCTCAACGAGATAGGCGATGCCGAAAGGACCGAAGCCCTCATAGATAATCTCCTTGAAGTCACCCTGCTTGCTCTCGGTGGCCTTCTTGATGGCACGCTCGATATTCTCCTTGGGCATCTGCTCGGAACGGGCCTCGGCCATAAGGGCGCGGAGGCGGGGGTTACCGGTCACGTCAGGGCCGCCCTGCTTGACGGCGATGGTGATTTCTTTGCCCAGCTTGGTGAAGGTGCGGGCCATGTGGCCCCAGCGCTTCAGTTTCCTTTCCTTGCGGAATTCAAATGCTCTTCCCATAATTACTCGGCACGGGTGATGTACTTGTCGATATCATATCCTTCCATTGACTGGGGATACTTGTCCTTGATGGTCTTGTAGCATTCAAGAGCTTTGTCTTTGTTGCCCATTTCCTCATAGAGGATACCGGCCTTCAGAAGATAAGCGGCTGCAAACACATTGTCGGCCTTGGCGGCTGCCTTCATATAAGAAGCCACTGCCTCGGGATACTTCTCGAGACCTGCATAAGCGTCACCCTGGCAAGCAATTGCGCGTGCTGCGGCGATAGGCTCCTTGCCGTTGTACTTCTTGAGGTATGTGAGAGCCTCCTCATACTCGCCGAGCTGAAGGGCGCTGATGCCTGCCTCCATGAACACTGCCGAGCCGGCCTTGGCGCCGTACTGCTCCACGATGTCGGCCAGGCCGAGCACGTTGCCGTCTCCGCGGAGGGCGAGCTCCCACTCACCGTCGGAGAAACTCTGCTGTGCAGGATATGCCTGCTGTTCAGCCTCGACGCACTTGGGCTGATAGATTAACTTAATGTAGCCGAAAACTGCAAGGGCTATGACTGCCAGACAAGCAACCACGGTCCAGATAGTCTTCTTGTGTTCGTTGTAAAACTGATCGGTTTTGGAGACGGTCTCTTCAATCGCTTCTTTGCGGAGAGCCTCCTTTTCGTTAACATTTGCCTTTGCCATATACAATAGTTTTAATTTTCGGATAAAATAGCTGACAAAGGTAGTAATTTCAATTAAATTATCCTAATTTTGCAGTATGCCCGTTTTGCAGAAAATAATTATTCAAAATTTTCGCAACATCGAGTTGCAGGAAGTTGCCTTTTCTCCCAACATCAATTGCATCTGGGGCGGAAACGGCGAGGGCAAAACCAACCTTCTTGACGCAGTCCACTACCTGTCCATGACCAAGAGCGGCATACAGGCCGCCGAGAAGTTCAATTTCAGGCACGGGTGTAATTCATTCGCTATAAGCGGCTTATACACAATGGAAGATGGCACCGAAAGCCGTTTCTCCATTCAAGTCACTGAGGGCGCGGACAAAAAAATCAAACGTGACGACAAACCCTATACCCGCATTGCCGACCATATAGGCGTACTGCCCGTGGTGATGGTCTCTCCGGCCGATACCGAGCTGGTGAGCGAATCGGGAGAAGAGCGCAGGCGCTTTGTCAATTCTTTCCTTTCCCAGACCGACAGGCAGTATCTTTCCGATATGCAGCAGTACAACCGCCTCCTTGCCCAGCGCAACCGCCTGCTCAAGGAAGATCAGCCCGACCCTGCCCTGCTGGAGGCATTCGACGCCGGCATGGCGCCTCCGGCCGGGAGGATAGCCGCTGCCCGGGAACAGTTCGCCGGGAACCTGCTTCCGGTTGTAGCCAGTTATTACGAAGCCATATCCGGGGGTAAAGAGAAGGTGGGCATACAGTACAAGTCAGACTTGCAGTCAAAAGATTTTGAGTCTCTTATGCGCTCTCACCGCGAGCGCGACTTAATAGCCCGCCACACAGTATCGGGCATACACCGCGACGACTTCCTGTTCACCATGGACGGTTTCCCTATCCGCCGCTGCGGCTCGCAAGGGCAGCAGAAATCATTCCTGGTGGCGTTGAAATTCGCTCAGTACGATATTATGAAAAAGGCCTGCGGACAGCCGCCCTCGCTGCTGCTTGACGACCTTTTTGACAAACTTGACATGGACCGCGTCGGCAATATGCTGCAAATGGTCGCCGGCAACGACTTCGGCCAGATTTTCCTGTCCGACACCGACAAAGCGCGCACAGAAGCCCTCGTGGACCGTATTACATCTGACCGTGCTTATTTTAAAGCCTCCTCCGGCACATTTACCAAGATAGATGGAGAGCTATAAGATAAAACGCAAGAACGCACTGCCGCTCGGGGCTGCCATTAAGGAATACCTCCAGGCCGCGAGGCTCACCACGGGTCTTAACACCCGCTTGATTTTCAAGGCTTGGGACGATGTGTCCGGAGCCGGCCAGTTTACCCTTAAACGGTATTTTCGCAGCGGGAAACTTTACATAACGCTCAGCTCGTCAGTGGTACTTAACCAGTTGAGCGCCCGAAAAGAGTTCTTGAAGGAGATGCTGAACGACCGCCTGAGCCGTGACGAACTGTTTGAGCAAGAAGACAAGAATGCTACTTGGGTAGAGGAGATAATACTGAAATGAAATTCGTAATCGACAAAGCCATCCCCTTCATTGAAGGTGTCCTGGAGCCTTATGGGGAAGTGTGCTACCTGGACGGACCGGCCATAGGGCCGGCGGACATAAAAGACGCCGACGCCCTGCTAATCCGTACCAGGACAAGGTGCACTTCCGACCTGCTCGAAGGCAGCAATGTCAGAATCATAGCGACGGCCACAATCGGCACCGACCATATCGACCTTGACTATTGCAAGCAACGCGGAATCTATATCTGCAACGCCGCAGGTTGCAACGCGGGCGGCGTTATGAACTACGTATTGTCAGCCATTTACGGTACAGCCTCGCGCAGGCGCATCAGGCTGGAAGGTTCCAAGGTGGGAATAATAGGTGTAGGCAATGTCGGCAGCAGGGTTGCATCGGCCCTCAGGCTTCTGGGCCTCGATGTACTCCTGTGCGATCCGCCCAGGGCCGAAGCGGAAGGCCCGGCACTCTTTTGCGACCTTGACTTCCTGCTGCGCAACTCCGACATCGTAACCCTGCACGTTCCGCTTAATCCTACCACGCGCAAAATGGCCGACGCCGCATTCTTTTCCAAAATGAAGCTGGGAGCATTCTTTATCAATGCCTCCAGGGGCGAGATAGTCAACGAAGAAGACCTGCTTGCGGCACTGCCCAAGCTCGGGCCGGTGATTCTGGATACCTGGTGCAACGAACCGCACATCAACAAAGAACTCGCCTCCAAAGTTGACATAGCTACTCCGCACATCGCAGGGTACTCGTATCAGGGCAAGCTTCTTGGCACGTCGATGACCGTACGCTCGGTAGCGCGCTATTTCGGGATAAAGGATCTTTTCGAGTTCTTCCCCAACCCGGGAGACGAGCCGAAAGACGCTGTCAAGCTCGACTTGAGAGGCCTTAGCGAGGGACAGATAGCTTCTACCCTTCAATACAACTACCCTATTTTCACGGACGACTTCATGTTCCGTGTACATCCCGACGAGTTTGAATCACTCAGGGAGAACTACCGCTACAGAAGAGAATTTTTTATAGACTGACACACATATGGACAACATTAAGATTAATGCCGAACTCGAGCGCATCAAGAAGGGTTTTCCCTGGCTCGATATCGTCGCCCCCGCCACTCCCGGTCGCGGGATTGAAGTACTGACTCCCGAGCAGGCGGCACGCGCCGAAGCTTCTGCCGACACCATCCAGACCGAAGGTCGCTGCAAGTTCGTCCCTGCATCAGGAGCAGCTTCCAGGATGTTTAAAGACATTTTTGCAGGTGAGGAGACCGAGAACGACGCAGTCCGCAAGCTTGCTTCCGAGCTGGAGAATTTTGCTTTCTACGACCCCGCCGTATTCGGCACGGCTCCTTACGACCCTCGTACCGCCGCCCGCAAGCTGCTGGGCGAAGAGGGTCTCGGCTACGGGAAAAAGCCCAAAGGCGTGCTGAAGTTTCACCGCTACCCCGACGAAGTCCGCACCGCTCTTGCCGAGCATTTCGTTGAAGGCCAGGCATATATGCGCAACTCCGACGGAAGCGTGAACATAGTTGTTACCATCTCGCCCGAGCACCGCGAGCTGTTCGAAGCGGCCCTCTCAGATATCAAGGCCAAGTATGAAGAGCGTTACGGAGTAAAGTACAACGTAGAATTCACCTACCAGGACAAAGCCACCGACACCGTGGCCGCCACGCCCGACGGCAAGCCATTCCTCAAAGCCGACGGTACTCCCCTCTTCCGTCCTGCAGGGCACGGCGCACTCATCTACAATCTGAACAACGTCAAAGAGGAACTGGTATCCATCAAGAACATCGACAACGTGTGCGTAGAGCGCATGCAGCCCGTTACATACAAGTGGAAGAAGGTCCTTATCGGCCGCGCCCTCGAGCTGCGCGACCGCATTTTCGACTATCTCTATACCCTCGACCAACTTACCGAGGTGCGCAAGAACATCGCCGACTTCATGTACATTCCTGCCAACAATATGAATCAGGACGATCCGTTCGCGACCCCCGAGTGCCAGGAACTCTGTAACGAGATCGAAGGATTCCTTCGCGATGAACTCTGCATCGAAATGCCTCCGGCAAAGGATTCACGCGACCGCGCCGAGGCCCTGAGGGCTAAGCTCAACCGCCCCATACGTGTGTGCGGAATGGTCAAGAACGAGGGAGAACCCGGCGGCGGTCCTTTCATTGTACGCGCAGCCGACGGCAGTACTTCCCTGCAGATTCTGGAAGGAGCACAAATCAATCCCGACGATCCTGCTGCAGTTGCAGCCCTCAAGGCGGCTACGCATTTCAACCCCGTCGACCTGGTCTGCTGCCTGCTCGACTATAAGGGGGAGAAATTCAATCTGCCCGATTACGTCGATGAAGAAACAGGATTCATCAGCAGCAAGAGCTACGAAGGACGCCCTCTCAAGGCACTGGAACTTCCCGGCCTCTGGAACGGATCCATGTCGGACTGGAACACCCTGTTCGTTGAGGTTCCTGCCGAGACTTTCAATCCGGTAAAGACGGTTATGGACTTGCTCCGCCCGGCTCACAGGTAGTCTGGCCGCATCCCTGAACAATAATAGCCGGGCCCTAGAGCCTGGCTATTATTGTTTCGCATGCACGGACGTACTGCCCTTTCTCTACCAGAATCTCCGCATCCAGCGGGAGATAAATATCTATTCGCGAACCGAACTTTATAATACCGCACTGTTCTCCGGCCGTGACGTCCAGTCCTTCCCGGGCATAACAAACTATACGGCGTGCAAACCCTCCTGCCAGCTGCTTGAAGAACACATCCTTGCCGTCGGGCGTGCGGATGCATGTACAAGTGTGCTCGTTCTCTTCCGAAGCCTTAGGCTTGAAAGCCAGGAAATGCTCGCCCGGATGATACATAGTATAAGAAACGCTTCCCGTGACAGGCCAGAAATTGGCGTGCATATCCCAAAAGTCCATGTAGACGGACACTACCTGGCACTCCCTGCACAAGTAGCAGGTTTCAAAAGCCTTACCGATGCGTACCACCTTGCCGTCGGCAACCGACGAAACCAACGAAGAAGAACCGGCCCCCGTGCGGTCGGGTACCATATGAAAATAAGTCTGCCATAAGCAGAAGCACAGCAGCAAGGCCGCAAGCGGCCATACCAGCCATGCCGTTTGCACGAAAAGGAACAAAAGAATAGCCAAAACGACGCTCAGGACATATACCAGCAACACCGTTCCGTAGGTGTTCTTGTCAAGCCTCATAGAAGTCCGGACAGGGCAAGATACACGAACACCGACGGGATTGCAAAGAGCGAACTGTCAAAGCGGTCAAGCATTCCGCCGTGTCCGGGAATGCAGTTACCGGAGTCTTTGAAGCCATAACGGCGTTTCCAAACGCTCTCGAACAAGTCGCCGCACACGCCTGTAACAGCCACCAGGGCGCCAAGAATGAGGCAGTGAACCAGAGGGTAATCCATCCATCCCACAAGGTAAAGGATAAACGCTCCAAGCACAGCCATAGCTATGCCGCCCCAGAAGCCCCACCACGATTTTTTGGGCGATATAGCAGGGGCGAGCTTACGGGAATCCGGTTTCTGCCCGAATAAGGTTCCAAGCGAATAAGCGCCTACATCGGAACACCAGATAATGATGAAAAACACCAGCAGGCGCATACCGTCGAACTCCCCTCCTTCCGACACCATGAGCGGCATGAGGCAGAAAGGCATGCCGACGTAGAGTATCGACATATACGGCATTGCCACATCCTCGACAGTATCGTGCGAGCGGGATAGCACAACCGAAAGCGCAAGAGCAAAAAGCGGTATGAGAGCAAGCGAGAGGAACCTGACCTCCAGGCCGTAGAAGCAGCAGCACATGCAAACGATAAAGGCCACGGCGGCTGAGAGGATGGCAAGCTTTTGCTGCAGGACATAACGCTCTCCGAGGGTGATATGAAGGAATTCCCTCATCGCCATGTACATGGCCACCAGAAACAAGACGCCGAAGGCCAGCGGATGGAACATCATTCCACAGACCATCAGTGCCAGGAACACTGCCCCTGCTATCGTTCTTACAAGGAAATTATTCATCGTCTTTCTTAAGCCTCTCCTCTCCGTGCTTGCCGGCCTTGGGGCCGAAAATTCTTTCTATATCTTCGGCCATTATGACCTCTTTCTCTATCAGGAGCCCTGCCAGCTGCGAAAGACCATCCCAATTATCGGTCAATATCTTACGCGTGCGAGCAGTGACCTCGTTAACAAGGGCCTTGGCCTCCGCGTCAATAAGTTCGGCTGTCTTCTCGCTGTATGGCTTGGTAAGTTCATATCCGCCGGCGCCCGTGGAGTCGTAGAACGAAAGATTACCTACTTTGTCGCTCATTCCATAGTAAGTTACCATGGCATAGGCAATTTTGGTCATTCGCTCGAAGTCGTTCAGGGCTCCGGTACAAGGTACTCCATCGTTGACGAGCTCTTCGGCGACTCTACCGCCTACCAGGCAGCACATTTCATCCATAAGGTCCGACTTGGAAACCATAACCTTCTCGTCCGGAAGGCTCCAGGTGAGGCCGAGGGCCTGTCCGCGGGGTATGATCGATACCTTGAGCACAGGATCGCAACCGGGCAGCAGCCAACCAGCAACCGCATGTCCCGCCTCGTGGAAAGCGGTGATACGCTTTTCCTGGGGCGACATAATGGTCTTCTTCCTTTCGATTCCGCCAACCACGCGGTCTACGGCATCGGAGAAATCCTGATTGTTCACATCCGTTTTGCCTTTGCGTGCTGCGGTAAGGGCCGCTTCGTTACAGACATTGGCGATATCGGCTCCGGAGAATCCCGGAGTATTCTTGGCTATAAGGTCAAGGTCGAAATCGGAAGCCAGCTTGAGTGGCTTGAGATGAACCTGGAAAATCTCCTTACGCTCGTTGAGATCGGGAAGGGTGACGTGTATCTGGCGGTCGAAACGCCCCGCCCTCATAAGCGCCTTGTCCAGTATGTCGGCCCTGTTGGTAGCAGCAAGCACTATTACGCCGGAATTGGTGCCGAAGCCATCCATCTCGGTAAGGAGCTGGTTAAGGGTATTCTCCCTCTCGTCGTTGCTGCTGAAACCTACATTCTTTCCGCGGGCGCGTCCCACTGCGTCAATCTCGTCGATGAACACAATGCAGGGAGCCTTTTCTTTGGCCTGAGCGAACAGATCCCTGACCCTGGAAGCACCGACTCCCACGAACATCTCCACGAAGTCCGAGCCGCTGATGCTGAAGAAAGGCACGTCGGCCTCACCTGCTACAGCCTTGGCCAGCAAGGTCTTTCCTGTTCCGGGAGGGCCTACGAGCAAAGCGCCCTTGGGGATCTTGCCGCCGAGAGCAGTGTACTTCTTGGGGTTGCGGAGGAAATCCACAATCTCCATCACTTCTTCCTTGGCTCCGTACAAGCCGGCGACATCTTTGAAAGTCACCTTGACTTTGTCTTTGTCGGCGAGTTTGCCGTTGGCCTTACCCACATTGAACGGATTCATGCCGCCTGCTCCGCCGGCACCGCCCCCCATGTTGCGTGTCATGCCGCGCATCATGAAGATCCACAGCACCACCAGGACCACCAGGGGAAGCCATTCCAGAAGGCCTCTCCAGATGTTTTCGTTATTCTCTATAATGAGTTTGACACGCGACTCCTGCGGCAACTCATCATTGAGGGCCGAGAAGGTAGTTTCGGGATCGAACTTGGTTGAAGTCAGGAAGAAGAACTGAGGAGAACTCTTGGGAGGAGTTCCGCCGGGAAACAGCTTGCTATATTTCTGTACCGACTCGGGACGCAGGGATACCGTACCCTTGAAGTCATTCCGGACGTAATTAACCTCCTTGACATCGCCCTCCTTGATCATTTCTTCAACTTGAGCCCATTCCACCTTTTCGGGCATGGAACGGTTGCTGAAGAGCATCCATCCTATACTGACAATCAGCAGCAGGTAAAAAATCCAGCTGAGGTTGATACGGACAATGCGCACTTTGGGTTTCCTATCTTTGTTTTGATTTTCTGGCATTTTATGATATTTTTGCAGCGCAAATATACAACAAAAATGACACCAAGCCAAAGCTCCCCTCATATAATATGGTTAGATACAGCAGAATCCACTAACAGGACGCTCAGGGACAGGATCGGGGAGTGTGACAATATGTCAGTGATAGCCACCGTGGAGCAGACGGCGGGTAGGGGCCAGGGCACTCACACATGGTATTCTACCAAGGGGCTTAACCTCACTTTCAGCATGCTTTTCAACCCCCGGGACCTTGTAACCGACGATATGCTGCTCATCACCTGCGCCACCACCCTGGGCCTGCGCGACTATCTGCTGGAAAAGGGCGTCGAAGCCCGTATCAAATGGCCCAACGACATTTGGGTCGGCGACAAGAAAATTTGCGGAATCCTCATCGAGAATATCCTGGAAGGCAAGCAGATACGCCACAGCATCATAGGAATAGGCCTCAACCTGAACGAAGAACGCTGGCCTGAAGAGCTTCCCAATCCGGTCAGCCTCAAACAATTAACCGGCGTTCATTACGATACCGTCAAGGAGCTCGAAGCCCTTGTATCCAAAATCTGCCGCCGCTTTGCCCTGATGGACACAAGCAACGGCAGATCGTCTTTGCAAGAAGAATTTGAAAAGTATCTTTTCAGGCTTGACGGAGAGCAGCCATAGCGGCAAGCGGGTCGTCCGAACGAAAAACGGAACTACCTGCTACCAGCACATCTGCTCCGGACTGCCTGAGGGCGGACGCGTTGCTCTCTGAAACACCGCCGTCCACCTCAATGAGAGCCTCACATCCGCGTCTTGTAATTTCGGCGCGAAGCGTGGCTATACGGTCAAGGCTTTCGTATATGAACTTTTGTCCGCCAAAACCGGCGAACACACTCATAATCAAAAAGAAATCGGCCTTCCCGATATACGGGAAAAGCTTGCTGACCTCAATGTCGGGATTGATGGCAACCCCAGCTTTCATGCCCAAAGAGTGAATTTGCCCGATCAGGGCGGAGGTCCTCCTGCCGGCTGCCTCAAGGTGAAAACTCACATAAGATACCCCGTCAGCGGCAAGCCTCTCGAACCAGCGTTCCGGATGCACTACCATCAGGTGGGTGTCCATAGGCTTTGCGGCGATCTTCGAAAGCGGATCTATCACGCTGAAACCGAACGATATATTGGGGACAAGAGTCCCGTCCATAACGTCCAGGTGAATCCAGTCGGCGCCCTTGTTCAGAAGTTCGACCTCGGTGCGGAGCGAAAGGAAATCGGCCGCGAGCAATGAAGGAGATACCAGCATACTACCCTATTCGTAATTTCTCACTACCTCCTCAAGGAGGGCCACGAATTTATCCATCGACGAAAGCTCCAGCTTCTCGCCGGGTGCATGTACGCCGCGCAGGGTGGGACCGAATGAAATCATGTCCAGCCCGGGGAATTTCTGAAGGAAGAGACCGCATTCCAGGCCGGCATGTATAGCCTTCACTTCCGGCTCAGTGGAGAAGAGCTTGCGGTAAGCTGCAACCGTGCAGGCAAGAATATGGGAGTTCACATCGGGATTCCAGCCGGGATACTCATACATATGACGGACCTTTGCCCCGGCGGCTTCGAAGTTGGCCCTTACCTTTGCAGCCATTGCGCGTCGCTCGCTGGTGGCAGAACTGCGCTGGCTGGTTACCACCTCGACAACTCCTTTACTTGTGCGGACGCTGGCAAGATTGGTGGAAGTCTGAACCAGGCCGGGTATATCCTGGCTCATGGCCTCGACTCCGTGAGGCGAGGTAAACAGCGAAGTGATAATGCGGACGCTGGCCGGACGGCTGACAGGATCCAATCCGCCACGTGCTGCGGCGCAAGCAAATTCAAGCCCGGGATCGGTCACATGGAACTCTTCTTTAATATCGGCGGCGAACTCCTTGAAAGCTTTCTTAAAAGATGCCGTATCGCAAACCGATACTACCGCCGAGCAATCACGGGCAATGGCATTGGGCTTTCCTCCGCCGTCGATGCTCACCAGCCTGAGGCCTGAGCCAAGCTGCGAATAAAGGAAGCGCGCCATAAGCTGCACCGTATTTGCACGGCCCTTGTTGATATCGTCTCCACTATGCCCTCCAATGCCTCCCGAGATGGTACAGCAAAGAAGTTTGGCATTCTGTTCGGGAGCGGACCTGCGGACGCTGAATTTGATGTTGGTATTAAGGCCTCCCGCACAGCCTATGAAAAGCTGTCCCTCATCTTCGGAGTCAAGGTTGATAAGCGTCTTGCCGTCAAAGAAACCGGCCTCCAGTGCCTCTGCACCGTCCATTCCCGTTTCTTCAGATATGGTGAAAAGGCACTCCAGGCGTCCGGTGGGAGCATCATCCTCAAGCAGAGCCAGCGCAGCGGCGATACCTATGCCGTCATCTGCCCCAAGGGTAGTGTTCTCGGCAATCATCCAGCCGTCTTTGATTACATACGGAATAGGATCCTTGCGAAAATCGAACTTAAAGCCCGCCTTCTTCTCGCACACCATATCTTGATGGGCCTGAAGCACTATAGTCGGAACATTCTCTTTGCCGGGTGCCGCCTCGCGGGTAATCAGCACATTGCCGGTAGCGTCTCTTTTGCAGGAGAGCGAGCGGGCCTTTGCCCAATTGCAGAGCCAGTCGGTAACAGGGCCCTCGTGACCAGACTCGCGGGGGATACGTGTTATTTCCTTGAAGATATCAAGTACGTGTTCTGAATGCATATTTTTAACGGTTGAATTATGACTCGTTGGGCATCAAGCGCGCCTCGAGGTCGGATACGTACTTCTTGAACATACGGTCCGTAGCCATGAGGTCAGACACTATATTGCAGGAATGCAGCACGGTGGCGTGATCCTTACCGCCCGTCTGGGCGCCGATAGTGGACAGCGAGCAGTTGCTGATGAGATTGCGGCACAGATACATGGATATCTGGCGCGCCTGCACGATCTGGCGCTTGCGTGACTTGGATACAAGCTCCTCGGGAGTGATGTTGAAATAATCGCACACTGCCGACTGAACCGTGCCAATGCTTATCTCCCTGACGGAAGAATTCACTATCTTGTCGGTAACCTTGGCGGCAAGCTCGACTGAATTCTCGGCGTGCATGGCGGTAGCGTATGCCATAACCGACAGGAACGCACCTTCCAACTCCCTGAAATTGGTCTTGATATGCGAGGCAAGATACTCAAGCACATCATCACCTATAGTTACGCCCTCGCGTACGCACAAAGACTTGAGCATCTGAAGGCGCGTGTTGTAGTCGGGGTGCATCAGCTCGACAGAAAGTCCCCATTTGAAACGCGAAAGAAGCCTGTCCTCGAAATTCTGCAGATCCACCGGCGGACGGTCGGAAGTGAAAACCAACTGCTTGCCGCTCTGGTGGAGGTGGTTGAAAATGTTGAAGAACGCATTCTGGGTCCCGGGGCCCTGAAGGTCCTGGATATCGTCCACGATGAGAACGTCGATCTTCTTGTAGAAGCTAAGGAAGTCCGTCAGTTTGTTACGCACGTTGACGGCATCCATATACTGAGTCTTGAACTCGTGCCCCCCGACATACAGGACTATGAGTTCGGGGAACTTCTCGTGGATGGCAATACCTATAGCCTGGGCGAGATGGGTCTTGCCGAGGCCGGGGCCGCCGAAGATAAACAGCGGATTGAATGACGTCTTGCCGGGAGCGGCGGATATGGCAGAGCCCGCAGTATATCCCATCTTGTTGCACTCGCCTACGATGAAGTTGGTGAAACAATAAACAGGGTTCAGTTTAGGATTGATCTGAATCTTCTGTATGCCGGGATATACGAATGGATTGGTATTGCCGGAGGGGTTGATGTTTACACTCACTTCTCTGTTGACAGGGGCGAGGGCGGCTGCGGCGGGGACGGCTATGGCAGGCTGGCCGCTGACGGCCCTGACCAGATACACCAGCTTGGCATCCGCACCGATAACCCGCTTGAGAGTCTTTTTGATGACATCCAGATAAGTAGCCTCGAGATACTCCCGGAAGAAATCCGACGGCACCTCTACGGTGAGGGTCGAATCCACCATGGAGACGGGCCTTACGGGCTTGAACCAGGTCGTGTACTTTTGAGGTTCCACGATCTGCTCCACAATCCGCAGGAAGTGATTCCAGATACTTATATGTTTGTCGTTCTCGTTCATTAAAGATTGCGATCCGCCAGAAAGGGCAGATAGCGAATGCAAAAGTGGTTGAAAAAAAAGTTAAAAAAAAATCTAAATGCTATTGTTTTTTAATTTTTTAAGCATTAAATAATATGGAAAAACAAATCTTACATATCATTTAGAAACCACTGAAAACCAATGCATTACATTAAAGGAGCGAGTCTAAATATATTAATTTCACTAAAGTTACAATTTTAAATTGTTTAAAATTAGCGATTTTAAGGAAAAGCACCGTTGTAAATGCGTATACAAAATAAAAAATTAAAAACGCCCCGTGAGTTATTTAACAAGAGAGACCGTTTCCCCCTCAATTTTCACAAGAAAAGAATCAGGATATTTTTTGCGGATTTCACAAAGATGGGCCTTCGCCTCCCCCGCCGAATCTTCTACTGCTATAACATATTTATAGAGTTTACCGGACTTGACAATGCGGGGTTCGTATCCCATAAACGACTTGTCTTTTTTGTCCAAAAGTTTTGAACCGGCAAAAATCTGGATCCCGTACTGTACACTGCCTTGCGTTTCGGGTTCACCGGCATCCTGCTGAGCAGGCTTAGGCGCGGCTTCTCCCTCGACCTCGACCTCGACATCCAGAGAGAGGCTGCCGTCGTAACGCGTCTTATACTCCTTGAATGCATTGAAGAGGCGGGTAGCAATCTTGTCTCTGTTGGAGGCGCTTCTAAGGGCTGCCAGGTCTGAACTGTTGGACAGGAAACCGATTTCTATCAGCACTGCCGGCATGGCGGTTTTCCACAGCACGAGGAAAGGATCCTGCGACACTCCACGGTTGGTAGGGATAGGGCCTCCCTTCATTTTATCAGCCACCAATTGGGCAAATTCAAGGCTCTGCTCCAAGTTAGAGTTCTGCATCAGCTGAAGGAATATAAATGATTCAGGGTCATTAGGATCGAACCCCTGATAAGTGGTAGTGTAATCATCTTCCAAAAGGATTACGGAGTTCTCCCTTTTGCAGATGTCCATATTGTACGCAAACAAGTCACGGTCCTTTTGGGACGACTTGCCCAACACGTGTACCGAGTAGCCGCTCGGAGTAGTCTTGGGGACTGAATTGATATGGATCGAGATGAAAAGGTCCGCCTCCACCTTGTTGGCGATTGCCGGCCTTGCTCCGACGCTCAAAGTCTTGTCGGTGTCCCTGGTCAAAACCACCTTTACGCCAGGATACCCGGCGCGGATCTTTTCGGCGAAGCGCTTCGAGATATCGAGGGTAAGAGTCTTCTCGTATGTTTTACCGTCTTTACTGACACATCCGGGGTCCTTTCCGCCGTGCCCCGGGTCGATGCAGACAGTGGTAAGCTTGAGAGTCTGGGCGTTCGCGGAAAGGCACGTCAGAAGGACGGTTATAAGCAAGTAAATTGTACGTTTCAAAAAATAATAGTATTTTTGCGTTTCGCAAATTTAACAAATTAATTGTAATTTGAGATTACTACAGCGAATTGTTTCGGTTTTGTTGCTGTTAACCCTTACGGCAAACATCGTACCTGCCCAGAATGCCGGGCGGCGCGGTGCGCGCAGGGTTTTCAGCAATGCCGTTCCGAAAACGTCCCGGGAGACCGTCCTTGATTCGGCGGAACTTGCCAGAAGGGACTCCATACACGTGGCCGATTCGCTGCACCGCATAGATTCAGCCGCCCTGAGGAGCAAGAGTTCGCTCGAAATGCCGGCGTTCTCATCAGCAAAAGACTCCATCGTCGAAGTATTTACCGACGGCCAGCGCATGATTTACTACTATGGCGACGTAACGGTCGAGTATCAAGACATGAAACTCACCGCCGCCTATATGCAGTACAACATGAAGACGGGCACCGTCTTCGCTCGTGGCATTTACGACTCCCTGGCCGGCGAATGGGTCGGACGGCCCGTTATGACCCAAGGCGGAAAGACCTACAACATGGACGAAGTCAAGTACAACTTCGAGACCAAGAAATCGTCCATCAAGAACATCCTGACCACCGAAGAAAGCGCGCTGCTGCACGGCGGCAAGGTTAAGATGATGCCCGACAGGAGTATCAACATGACCGACGGAAAGTACACGGTATGCGACCTCGACCATCCGCATTACTACCTAGCACTTACATCGGCAAAAGTTATGACCGAGCCAAGCCAGAAGACGGTATTCGGCCCCGCATACTTGGTGGTGGAAGACGTCAAGCTGCCGTTCGTCGGTCTCCCCTTCGGCTTCATCCCCAAGCGTCCCGAACGGGCCACGGGCCTGCTGATGCCCAACTTCGGCGAAGAAAACGCCCGAGGCTTCTACATGAAAGACGCCGGTATGTACTTTGTGTTCGGAGACTATCTCGACCTGTCAGTCACCGGAGATTATTTCACCCTGGGCTCCTGGGCCGTCAACGTCAACTCCCGGTACATGGTGAAATACAAGTTCAACGGTAATTTCGGATTCACCTACTCCCACGACCAGACGGGTGAGCCGGACACTCCCGATTTTCAGGAATACAGCAACTTTGCGGTCAAGTGGTCCCATACCCAGGACTCCAAGGCGCATCCCGGAACGTCATTCAACGCTTCGGTTAACTTTTCCTCGCCGTCGAACAGCCGTTTCAACTCCCGCTCGGTCAACGAAGCCTTGCAGAACCAGATATCATCGTCGGTTTCTTATTCAAAGAACTGGAACGGCAAGTTCAACTTAAGCGTCAACGCATTGCATTCCCAGAGTTCGCGAGACTCTTCGTACGCGTTCACCCTGCCTAACGTAACGTTCTCGGTCAGCACCTTCTACCCTTTCAAACGCAAGGTCAGGGTAGGCAAAGAGCGCTTTTACGAGAAATTCTCGCTGGGCTACAACACAACGCTCCAGAACAAGATCAACTTCAAGGCATCGGAATTCGGGCAGGAAGGCTTCCTGGACCGCTTCCAGAACGGCATGACGCACAATTTCAACATAGGCCTTCCAAACTTCCAGCTGTTCAAGTACCTGAACATAAACCCCTCGTTCAACTACGGCATGAACTGGATGTTCCGCAAGCGGGAATACGCCTACAACCCCGACACCGACAAGGTCGAGGAGCAGCCAAGCTCGCAGTTCAACACCTTCGGAGTCACTCAGCAGTATTCAGGTTCAGTGGCCATGACCACGCGTATTTACGGTCTGTTCCAATTCGGATCATACCGGAAAATACAAGCCATCAGGCACGTTATCTCACCGTCCCTGTCGATGAGTTTCAGTCCCGAACTCGGTACTGCGGCAAACGGCTACAGGAGCTTGAAATACACCGACGTGCATGGTAAAGAGCAGACCTACGACTACAACATCTACCAAGGGCAGGTGTACAGTCCGCCGGGCAAAGGACGTTCGGCTACGGCCACGCTCGCCATCGGAAACAACCTCGAAGCCAAGGTACGCGACTTTGCCGACACCACCGGAGGCGGTTCAAAGAAAGTCAAGCTCATCGACCAGCTGAACATCAGTACGGGTTACAATTTCCTGGCCGACAGTTTGAAGATGAACACCGTCAACCTGTCGATGTCCACTTCGCTCTTCAACAAGATTTCCATCAGCAGCAGCGCCAGTTTCGACCCTTACGCCCTCGGGCCCACAGGTACGAGAATAGGCAAGTTTGCCATTACCCAGGGGCAGGGCCTTCTGAGGCTCAACAACATATCCGCTTCGGCATCGTATTCCATCTCGGGAGATGGCTCCATCAAAGGAAACGACGGCAATAAAGACCCCAACAACAACGGCCGCGAAGGAGGCTCCACAATTAACGGCGCCGCCAGCTATTACCAACGGTATTTCTATCATCCTGTGACGGGCGAATTCATCCCGGGAGGATGGCTCTATTACACCAACCCCAATGTTCCATGGTCGCTGAGCCTGAGCTACTCCTTCAGCCTCAGCCGCCAGTACAAGATGGAAGAGGGCAAGCTTACACCGCATAACAACATCACCCAGACCCTTCAGGCCAACGGCAACCTGCGGCTCACGCCGCGCTTGAACATAACTGCCAGCAGCGGCTTCGACCTGAAAGCGATGAAGATAACTACAACCCAGTTCAGTTTCACCTACGACCTGCACTGCTTCAACATTTCGGTATCCTGGGTGCCTACGGGCAACTGGGCGTCGTACCAGTTCCGCATCGCCGCCAACGCGGCGGCCCTGGCCGACATTCTCCAGCTGAAGAAGAGCAGCAGCTACTGGGATAACAGATGATATTCAGCACAAATGATACACGGCAAGAAGATAATTGTAGTAATGCCGGCATACAACGCCGAAAAGACACTTGAGCAGACGTACGCCGAGATTCCGAGGGAAATAGTGGACGAAGTGATACTGACCGACGACTGCAGCCGCGACGGCACCGTCGAGAAAGCCCGCGAACTGGGCATCAAAGAGGTGCTCATCCACCCGAAGAACAGGGGCTACGGCGGCAATCAGAAGACCTGCTACAACCGTGCCCTTGAGCTTGGCGCCGACATTGTAATAATGCTTCATCCCGACTACCAATATACGCCCAAGCTCATAGAAGCTATGGCATATATTATCGCCAACGACGTATATCCGGTAGTTTTCGGGTCCCGCATTCTGGGTAAAGGAGCCCTCAAAGGCGGAATGCCCCTCATCAAGTACATCGCCAACCGTTTCCTTACATTCACGCAGAATGTACTCATCAACCAGAAACTCTCGGAGTATCACACCGGCTACCGTGCCTTCAGCGCCGATGTGCTACGCAAAGTTGACTACAATGCTTGCTCCGACGATTTCATTCTCGACAACGAGATGGCCGCCCAGATATTCTGGGCCGGGTATGAAATCGGCGAGGTTACCTGCCCCACCAAGTATTTCGACGACGCTTCATCCATCAACCTCAAGCGCAGTACCATTTACGGCTTCGGCGTCCTGAGGGTGTCGCTCGTGTACAGGCTTTGCAAGTGGCACCTGATGCGCTCCAAGCTATTCCCTGCCAAATGACGCTAAAGAGTTTTATCAGACAGCTTTTCCTTCACAAAAGCCCCGACATACGCATACAAGCATTCCGCTACCTGATTTCGGGCGGAACCGCCTTTTTGGTGGATGCCGGCTTGCTGGCCTTGCTCACCGAAAGCTTCGGGAAACAGCATCTTCTGCTTTGGACCGCCATAGCTTTCTCCGTCGGCCTTCTGATAACTTATCTGTTCAGCATCCTGTGGGTATTTGACAAACGCAGCCTGAAAAACCGCAGCGCCGAAATACTGATCTTCGTTCTTATTGGCATCTGCGGACTTGGCCTTACCGAGGCCCTGATGTGGCTCTTTACCGGAAAAGCCGGCCTGCACTATATGGTATCTAAAATCATCACCACCGTGATTGTGTTCGTCTGGAACTTTGCGGCCAAAAAATTGATTCTCTTCCGAAGCAAATGAAACACAGAATCTTACTCATCGACCTCTGCATAATAGTCCTGGGAGCCTTGCTCTTCGTGACCGGGATAGGAGGGGTGCGCCTGTTCGACTGGGACGAGATAAACTTTGCCGAATCGGCCCGCGAGATGATTCTGACGGGCGATTGGTTCAATGTGCAGATCAACTTCGAATCTTTCTGGGAAAAACCGCCCCTGTTTATCTGGATGCAGGCTTTGAGCATGAAAGTGTTCGGAATAGGTGAATTTGCCGCCCGCTTTCCTAATGCCGTTATGGGCATCATAACCCTGCTCACTCTTTTCCACATAGGATACAAGACCGAGGACACCCGATTTGGCATTCTGTGGGCCGGTCTTTATGCTATCTCTTTCCTCCCCTTCTTCTATTTCAAGTCCGGCATCATCGATCCCTGGTTCAATTATTTCATTTTTCTGGGCATTTACTTTTTCTCCCGCTATACCGACGAGGGAGCCGCCGGCCTCCGCACAAGGCACGCCGCTCTCAGCGGCCTGTTTACCGGGCTTGCAGTACTCACCAAGGGTCCGGTGGGCTTTCTGATTTTCGCGCTGACGTTCTTCGTATGGCTCGTCGTCTTCAGGAAGTTCCGTCTTGATTTCAAGTGGAAAGACGTGGCTGTTTATGTGGCTATGCTCGCCCTTGCAGGTGGCGCCTGGTTCATTGCACTGGCAGCAAGCGGGCACACCGAAGTCATTAAAGATTTCATCGATTACCAGATACGGCTGTTCGAAACCAAGGACGCCGGACATGGCGGATTCTTGCTGTACCACTTCGTGATACTGTTGTTCGGGGTAACGCCGGCATCTTTCCTGGCGCTTTCGTCATTAAAACGCAAGCCTCTCCAGGGCGAGGAGGACAGCAGGACCGCAGGGCTTTTCAGATGGATGATGACTTCGCTCTGGGTGGTCTTGATTCTGTTTACTATAGTACGCACCAAGATAGTTCACTACTCGTCATTCTGTTACTTCCCTATCACTTTCCTGGGAGCGTGGGCGGCGGCACGCATGATGGACGGCAAGATAAAGTTCAGCTGGTGGCACCGGGCGCTGCTCATCGCCACAGCCGCATTTTACGGAATCGTACTCACCGGTCTTACTCTGTTTGACCATTTCAAGCATCTTATTGTTCCGCTGGTGGATGATCCGTTTGCCATAAGCTGCATGGAAGCGAGCAGCGAATGGAAGGGGTTCGAGCCATTCGTCGGGCTGATCCTCATCGCTTGTACCGTGTGGTTTTGCATACGTTTCAACAAGAATCGCAAGACTTCGGACTTTATTCCGCTCGCGGCCGGCAACCTCTTATTTGCAATGACTGCGATACTTTGCGCCGTTCCCGAGGTAGAAAAATACAGCCAGGCATCGGCAGTTGACTTTTATATCGAACGCCAGGGAGAGGACTGCTATGTACAGCCGGCTTATTTCAAAAGCTACGCGCAGTATTTCTATACCGGCAGGCAGCCGGAGAATACTTGCGAAGATTTTGAATGGCTCAGCAAAGGCCCCCTGGACAAGCCTTGCTATTTTGTGGTAAAGGATATTCCCGAGCACGTTGAGCGCTTTAAGGAAGATGCCCCCGATGCGGAATTCTTGTACAGGCGGTCAGGCTTTCAGTTTTTTGTGCGAAAAGAGCCTTCCGGTGGCAATGAGGCAGAGCCAGATGATGGCAATAAGGCAGAGGTTGAATAAGACTGTCAGCAAATAGTTTACACTGTGCGGCGCGTCCTGATAAGGGCTCGCCGCTTTGCTACTGTCGAACCGGGCGAATGCATTGGAGTAAATCACCACGCCGTTGTCGAAATAAGCCGTAAAATGCACATAGCTGTCGGAAGGCTGCATAACATACTCGAGCTCACTCCCCTCCTTCTGTGCCAGCAGGCTGTGGTCTTGCCCCCAAGCCTCTATGCGGGCAGGGGCAGACAGGCGGATGAACGTTGTATCTCCTTTCAGGCCAATGCTCGAAATGCCCGGAAGACTGGCGTTTTCAGAATACTTGACATCCCAGTCGCCGTCGCCGAAATCGGGTATGCGCATTGAATAGAAACATCCTCTCAGCAGCGCCGGTTTAAAATCTTCGTACTGAGCCGAAGGCGCCTGTAGCCAGTTGCACCGGCGCGCGATCTTGCGGTGGTTGCCGGAATCGTGGCAGTCGTCGTTGATCAGGCAGTGAGAATAGTGGCCCGCGCTGAGAGCCTCGTCCCAATGAAGCAGGTCGGTGCCGTTTCCACTGTCGGCCTCCATAAAACGATAACCCGAGAGCAAGCGCATCGAACGCGTTGTAGTATGCAGCGTGCGGTCGGGATGGTTCATGACTATAAAGTCAGCATTGCGCGACAGGTAATCGTACTGCCACTGCTTTTGTGATACGAACAGAGGGAGAATATGATCGTACAAAACCATACGGCTCGGATTGAACACCAGCTTATGGAACTTGAAGATGCTGTATCCGTGCTCATATACGTTCACCTGCAGTATAGAATCATAAGGATGTACAGTGAGCTGATTGTGGTTCGAGAAAGTAAGAATATCGTAACCCAGCCGCTTGTAGTCATTATAAACCACATCGGGATACTCGGGACATTCGTTTAAGATATTATTCACGCGCGTATGCGTGTGGAAATTGGCCCGGAGCCAGCGGGCGGTTGTATCAAGCCCGGAATAAGGGTTATAGATATCAGGTCCGGAGAACGGTTGCGGAGTGCTGAAATTGTAGATAGGAGAGACTGAAAAGACACATATTATTATCAGCAGCGCGGGGAAAAGGGATGCCAAAGCTTTTGCTGAAAACACTAATATTTTTTTCATGGTGCAAATATGGGAATTTTAAAGGAATTTATTATATTTGCACATCAAAACTAACGCACCCGGCCATTCCGGCCCCGTCGTTTTAATCTTCTTTTTATGACACATAGTTTGACCGAGCTCAAAAGCATGAACCGTGAACAGCTCGAGAACCTTTCAAAAGACAACAACGTAAAATTCAGCAAAAAGACCTCCGATGAGGATCTGATATTCGGCATTCTCGACGCCGAGGCAAGGGCAGAGTCGCAGAAACCTATCCCCGATAAGCCCAAGCGCGGCCGTCCACGCAAAGTAAAAGCAGAAACAGCCGAGGCTCCCAAGGAGGCCCCGAAGGCCGCGGCCAAGGCCCCGGAGAGCCCGAAGAGTGCAAAGACTCCAAAGGTTTCAGAAGCACCGGCCAAAGAAGCTGTGCCCACTGAAAAGCCCAAACGCGGCCGCCCACGCAAAGCCAAGGCGGAGCAGCCTGCCGAGAGCGCCAATAAAAAAGTGGAGGCCAAAGCTCAAGAAGCCGCTCCCGCACCCCAGGTCCCTCAGCCCCAGCCGCAGGTTCAGGTTCAGGCTCAGCCTGTCCAGAACGCTCCCGCACCCGCACAGGGCCATCATCGCCAGGAGAAAGGGCAGAACGGAGGCCAGAACCCCCAGCAGCCCAAGCAGCAGCCTCAGCCTCACGTCAAGCCGCGCGTACCCGAATTCGAAGGCACTGTCGAGGCCACCGGAGTGTTGGAAATAATGCCGGACGGCTACGGATTCCTCCGTTCATCCGACTACAACTACCTAAATTCCCCGGACGATATCTATGTATCCCAGCAGCAAATCAAATACAACGCTCTCAAACCCGGCGACACCGTAACCGGCGAAATACGCCCGCCCCGCGAGGGAGACAAGTACTTCCCCCTGGTCAAAATCAAATATGTCAACGGCCGCACTCCGGAGTTCATCCGCGACCGCGTACCTTTTGACTTCCTGACTCCCCTATTCCCGGACGAGAAATTCAATCTCCTGGGCCGCGGGCACGCAACTGACCCGAGCTGCCGTATAGTCGATATGTTCTCCCCTATCGGCAAGGGCCAGCGCGGTCTTATAGTGGCTCAGCCCAAAACGGGTAAGACCATGCTGCTCAAGAGCATTGCCAATGCCATCGCCGACAATCATCCCGAGGTGTACGAAATCGTGCTTCTCATCGACGAGCGCCCCGAGGAGGTCACCGACATGGAGCGCAGCGTCAAGGCGGAGGTTGTGGCTTCCACATTTGACGAGCCCGCGGAGCATCACGTCAAAGTGGCCAACATGGTACTTGAAAAGGCCCGCCGCCTGGTCGAGTGCGGGCACGATGTAGTGATTCTTCTTGATTCCATTACCCGTCTGGCACGTGCATACAACACCGTACAGCCCGCATCCGGCAAGGTGCTCACCGGCGGTGTGGACGCCAACGCACTCCAGAAGCCCAAGCGCTTCTTCGGCGCTGCCCGTAACATCGAGGGCGGAGGTTCGCTCACCATCCTTGCCACCGCGCTTACCGAGACCGGTTCCAAGATGGACGACGTTATCTTCGAGGAATTCAAGGGCACCGGCAATATGGAGCTTCAACTCGACAGGAGCCTCTCCAACCGCAGGATATTCCCTTCGGTGAACATCGTTCTTTCCGGCACCCGCCGCGACGACCTGCTGCTCGACAGGGCCAGCGCCAACCGCATCTGGATACTGCGCAAGCTCCTTGCAGACATGAACCCGCTGGAAGCCATGAACTTCATGCTCCAGCTGATGGATGAATTCAAAACCAACGCCGACTTGCTGGACAATATGAGCAAAGTCTCGGCAAGGGATATAAGATAAAAAATAAGCAGCCGTTCAGGCTGCTTATTTTTTTTATTTGGTTCCGAAGATACGGTCGCCTGCATCTCCCAAACCGGGAACGATGTAGGCGTTATCGTTAAGCCGTTCGTCAATGGCCGCAACGTAGATGTCCACGTCGGGGTGCAATTCCTGGACTTTTGCAATGCCCTCAGGAGCCGCCACCAGACACATCAACTTTATGTTGGTGCAACCACGCTCCTTAAGCATATCAAGCGCGTCGCAAGAACTGCCGCCGGTTGCAAGCATAGGGTCGGTGACAATAACCAGACGCTCCTGGATATCCTCGGGGAGTTTGCAGTAATAAACAACGGGCTTATGAGTCTTTTCGTCCCGGTACAGACCGATATGTCCTACCTTTGCAACGGGAACAAGGTCAAGCAGTCCGTCCACCATGCCGAGTCCGGCCCTCAAGATGGGCACTATGGCAAGTTTACGTCCCAGAACGCGGCTTGCCGTCATTTTGCTGATAGGGGTTTCAATCTCCAGGTCAGTAAGGGGCAGATCCCTCGTGATTTCATATCCCATAAGCAGGGATATTTCTTTCAACAATTGACGGAAATCCTTGGAGCCCGTCTCCTTTTCGCGCATAATGCTCAGCTTGTGCTGAATCATCGGATGGTCAATCAAATGCACTTCACTCATAGTAGATATAATTTGCAACAAAATTAAGCAATTTTTGCTATTTTTGTGAAGTATGCTGAAGATATATTGCAAAAATACCGGTACCAGCCTGGAGTTCCAGGAGGGCACCACTCTTGCAGAAATGCTGCCGCGCTTTGATTTTGAACGCCCTTACGATGTTTTGTGTGCCAAAGTCAACAATGTTACCCAGGGGCTCAAATATCGCGCTTTCAACAACCGGGATGTAGAATTCCTCGATTACCGCTCTTATGCCGGACGCAGCGCTTACTGCCGGTCGCTATGCTTTTTGCTCAGCAAAGCCACGCGCGACGTATTCCCCGACAGCAAGCTCAAGATGCGCCGTCCCATCTCGAAAGGTTATTTTTGCACTCTTCAGAAAGGATCTCCCGTCACATCGGAAGATGTTGAATTGATCCGCTGCCGCATGCGCGAGATAGTCAAGGGAGACGCCCCGTTCAAACGGGTTGAAGTCAGGACCGAAGACGCCATAGAGTTGTTCCGTTCCATGGGTTACTCCGACAAAGTGAAGCTCCTGGAAACCAGTGGCCAGACCTATATCCGCTACCACACCCTGGAAGGCACTCCCGACTATTACTACGATGCGCTTGTACCATCGGCCGGCTTCCTCAAGGTTTGGGACCTTTCGCAGTACCAAGACGGTATGCTGCTGCGTGTGCCCGACCGCCACGCTCCCGAAAAGCTCACTGTGTTCGAGCCTCAGCCCAAGACTTACGAGGTTTTCCGCGAGAGCCTCAGGTGGAATGCCATAATGAACCTCGACAATGTGGGAGATGTGAACCACGCCTGCCTTAAAGGACACGCCGGCGAGTTGATCCAGGTAGCCGAAGCTCTCCAGGAAAAGAAAGTAGTACAGATTGCCGAGGAGATAGAGCGCCGGTACCGCTGCGGAGCGCTGCGCCTGGTACTGATTACCGGACCGAGCAGTAGCGGCAAAACTACCATAACAAAGCGTCTCAGCACTCAGTTGCTGGCTTGCGGGCTCCGGCCCCAGTCGGTATCGACCGACGACTACTTTGTAAACCGTCTTGACACGCCCCGGTTCCCCGACGGATCGTTCGATTTCGACAACTTCGATACCGTTGACCATGAAGCAATGCAGAACGACCTTGTGAGGCTGATCAACGGCGAGGAAGTGCAAGTGCCGGAATACAACTTCGTAACCGGTCTGCGCGAGTACAACGGCAAGACACTTAAGCTCGAACCCGGCTCCATTCTGCTGGTAGAAGGCATTCACGCCCTCAATCCGGCGCTCACGGAACTTATACCGGACAATGCCAAGTTCCGCATCTTCATAAACACCATAGTCAGTATCTCGCTGGACGACCATAACTGCATTCCCACCAGCGACAACCGCCTCTTGAGGCGTATCGTCCGCGACTACAACAAAGGGGCTTTCAGCGCCCGCGAGACCATCAGCAACTGGCCTAACGTACGCCGCGCCGAAGTCAAGTGGATTTATCCTTTCCAGGAGAGCGCCGACGTGCTGTTCAATTCGGCATATCTGGTAGAGTTTGCTGTCATACGTCTGCATGCCGAGCAGATTCTCGCCACCGTGCCACGCAACTGCCCCGAGTACAGCGAGGCAAACCGCCTGCTGAAGTTCCTGAGCTATTTCACGCCCGTCAGCGACCGTGAAATTCCTCCTACTTCCCTGCTCCGCGAATTCGTCGGCGGCAGCAGTTTCAAGTACTGATGCAACTTTTATCCTTTGGTTTTTAAACACTAAGAAATGATACTCAGCATTCTCGACACCGACCTTTACAAATTCTCAACGTCGAACGCCTATTTCCAGCTATTCCCGCTGGCTGAAGGATCATTCACCTTCAACGATCGCGCAGCTGAAGTTTACGATGACGCCTTCCTGCAACAGCTTAAGCAGGAACTTTCCAACATGGCGTCACTCTCCTTGAGTGATGAAGAGTTCGAATACGTAACTTCCCACATCCGTTATATACACCGTAATTACTGGGAGTGGCTCAGGGGATTCCGCTTCGAGGCCGACAAGATTGACTGCAGGCTTGACGAAGAGGGGCATTTGAAGATTGACGTGACAGACCTGCTTTACAAAGTTACACTTTACGAGGTGCCTATTCTGGCTGTAGTGGCCGAACTCAGGAACCGCAGGCTCGGTGTCAAAGTCGACCTTAAGACTGCCCTGGACAGGCTGGATGCCAAGATTGCGATTGCCAACGATAACGCCCTTGTTTTCTCCGAATTCGGCACCCGCCGGCGCTTCTCTTCCGACTTGCACGAGAAGGTTGTAGCCCGCCTGAAAGAAAAATGTCCCAAATTCTGTGCGGGAACATCCAACGTCCTGTTCGCCATGAAGTACAATCTGATTCCCGTGGGTACTTTCCCGCACGAATGGATGATGTTCCACAGCGGTGTTTTCGGGTACAAGAGAGCAAATTACCTCGGGCTTGAAGACTGGATCAAAGTTTATGACGGCGCACTCGGTACCGCGCTGATAGACACGTTCACCACGGCATCATTCCTCCGCACCCTCACTCTCAAGCAGGCTAAGTTGCTCGACGGCTTCCGCCAGGACTCCGGCGATGAGAAAGTAATAGGAGATATGATAATTGCCCGCCTCGAGGAGTTCGGCATCGATCCCACCACCAAGCTGCTTGTGTTCAGCAATGCGTTAAACTTTGAAAAATACAGAGATGTGGCCGCTTACTTCAAGGGGCGCATCAAGGTCAGCGCAGGTATAGGTACCAACCTTACATGTGATCCCGGCATACCCGGATACAAAGCTGCCAACATAGTTATGAAACTCAGCCGCTGCCGAATGAGTGCAAAAGACCCTTGGGAGAAGGTTATCAAGATATCCGACGACTTCGGCAAGCACATGGGAGACAACCTCGAATTCAGTATTGCCACACACGAATTGCATCTCGAACAATGATACTGCTGCTCGGAGCTACCGGCCTGCTGGGGCAAAACTTGCTTAAATTGTTCCTCGAACAGGGACGGCGGGTCAAATGCATAGTGCGCGAAGGATCCTCCATCGACGCATCCATAGTTAAAACGGCGGCGCCCGGGCAACTTACAGTCGTTAACGGCTCAATACTGGATAAGCCGTTTGTCCTGAAGCAGATGTGGGGATGCACAGAGGTCGTGAACTGCGCCGGTACCACCGACATGTCGCTTAAAAGCATAGATGACTACCGGCCGGTCAATACAGACCTTCCCCTTACTCTTGCCAATCTTGCATATGAAACTGGCGTACACTGCTTTGTTGACGTAAGCAGCGCCAACACCGTCGATCCCGGCACAGCAGGCTCCCCCGCTAACGAGAACACTCCATTTGGAGGCCCTTTCAGCGTTTCTCTCTACGCTCGTAGCAAACGCGAGAGCGAGCAGGCTCTTATAGACTTTGCGGCATCACATCCCCGACTGAGGATAGTTATCGTGTTACCGGGGTTCATGATCGGACCTTTTGATTCAAAACCTTCGTCGGGGCAGTTGCTTCTGGCCGGCAGGCGCAAGCCTCTGATGCCTGTTCCCCGTGGCGGAAAGAGCTTTATTGATGTACGCGATGTGGCGGCAGCAATAGCTTCGGCATTAGACAACCCACTTGCACAAGGGCGTTATCTGACAACAGGTAAAGCACTAATGCTCAAGGAGTTCTATTCTCTGCAAGCAAAGACGTGCAAGTATTGGCAGATCTGCTTTACCCTCCCCCGGTGGCTTTGCCTTGCGCTTGGAGGCGTAGGCGACAGAATGGAGGCGCGAGGACGCAGCAATCTGTTTGTAAGCCGCAACATAAGGCAACTGCTCGTCGAAGAATGGTACGACAATTCACGCGCCCTGAAAGATTTGAACATGCCTCAGACTCCGCTGGAGCAGTCAATTAAAGCCTTTTTTGATTATTATGCGAAGTGACGATATTATCTTTGCCCCAGCTTCAGGTCAGGGTGGAGCAATCAGCATAATCAGAGTCAGCGGAGAAGGCTGCCTCGAGATGCTGGATTCGATTGTCCGCCTTCGGCACGGAACTATAGCACAGACTCCCGGTTTCAGTCTGCGGTTCGGAGAGATTCCCGGGCTTGACGAAGTGCTGGTAAGCGTATTCCGAGCGCCTCGGTCCTATACCGGCGAAGATATGGCAGAACTCTCTTGCCACGCCTCCCAATTCATACTGGGCGAATTGATGAGCCGCCTCTCAAAGGCGGGAGGAAGAGTGGCTGACGCAGGCGAATTTACGCAGCGCGCCTTTCTTAATGGAAAGATGGATTTAGCTCAGGCAGAGGCGGTTGCGGATATTATCTCATCCGATTCTTCAGCTCAACACAGGGTAGCTTTCAACCAATTGCGAGGAGGATATTCAGCCGAACTTTCAGAAATAAGAGCGCGACTGCTGGAATTAACTTCCCTCCTGGAGCTGGAACTTGATTTTGCCGAAGAAGATGTGCAATTTGCCGACCGGAGCAGGCTTCGTGAACTGCTTGATTCATCAATCGAGCATTGCACGCACCTTGCCGACTCGTTCCGCATAGGAAATGCCGTTCGCAACGGAGTTCCAGTGGCAATAGTAGGAGCCCCGAACAGCGGCAAAAGCACACTCCTCAACGCCTTGTTAAAAGATGACCGTGCCATAGTATCAAACATCCCCGGAACCACTCGAGATACGGTAGAAGAATGCTGCGTTTTAGACGGTATTCTGTTCAGGTTCATCGACACTGCAGGCATACGCGCAGCCTCCGATGAGATTGAAAAACTGGGCATAGCCCGCACCCGCCGTAAAGCCGCGGAAGCACAGATCATATTGGGTCTGATAGACGCCTCAAAAGTGCTTTCCGCAAGTGATTTCGAAGCCTCTGTCAGAGACCTGGCCGCCCTTTATGATTCGGAGTGGCAAAAGCTGATAATTTTGGTAAATAAAGTGGATTTAGAGCCCCTTAACAAAAATGTTAGCACTTTGAACAACTTTGTTTTACCAAATGATATCAAAGCACTTGGAGCCGCTTTATTATTTATCTCTGCAAAGAAGGGTCTTGGCCTCGACAAATTGCTTGAGCAGCTCGTTTCAAGTTCCGGAGTCGCCTCCCAGAGCGGCACTTTCGTCACAAATGCCCGCCATGCAGCCGCCCTCCGCGAGGTTGCATCCGCCCTCTCGAAAGTCCGCTCCGGAATGGATCTCGGCCTCAGTTCCGACCTCCTCTCCGAAGACCTCCGATCTGCCCTTCGCACCCTCGGCTCCATCACCGGCGAAATAACCTCCGACGAAGTCCTCGGCGAGATCTTCGGGAAGTTTTGCATCGGCAAGTAGAATTTTGAGCCTAACTACTTGATAATCAATTAGTTAGGTTGTAATTTTGCACTTATTTTAGGTCAATTTCGCGAAATTCTAATCCATTGATTTTCAATCGTTTATATTATTAAGAAATTTTAATTTGTGCATTTTTGAAATTTTTGAACCACATTTGAACCACGCGTGGTACAAGAAGTTTTGTGTTTTACGCCATAGTTTACACCTTTACATAGATTTACGTATATTTACATAATTGTCCCCTATTAGAGGGTACTTTATGGCGCTAAGGAAGTCTCCTATGCGATCTTTGGTAAAGGTTGTAAAAAGTATGTACAAAAACACGAGAATCTGCAAGTGTTGTGGCCGGAGTTTTACTGCGAAATATGGAAGACAGGTTCACTGTTCAAACTCCTGCAGTAAACAGTATCGTCAACGATCCAAACGGTTAAAATTAGACGCCAAGAAATCAGCTTCTGAAATAGAATCGATCCGCGAAACCCTGGATGGAAGATACTAT
>CADBAY010000011.1 GCA_902792815.1 uncultured Bacteroidia bacterium | reverse complement strand
TCAAGCATCTTCATATACTTGAGTCGATCTGCATAAGTGTGCTTTTTTAGCATAACAAAACCCCGAAAGTTTTTTGTCTAACTTTCGGGGTTCATGTCATTTTTTGGCGACCTCTTTTTTACAACTCGAAGTCAACCAGTATCGGCCGGTGGTCGGAAGGCATCCTGAAGGTATCCACATAGGGACTCGGGTCGCCCTTGTAGTTCCACTGGTCGTTGAGGATGAAGCCGTTGACCACTTTCCCATTCATTGCAGGCGACACATAGACGTAGTCGATGCGGGCAGCGCCGTAGGTGCTGGAAACGAAGTTCTCCGGAGCGGGATATCGATTGGTGATAACGTCTATCATGTCGGTGTTGTTCAGGATTTCGTCCTGGGTGAGGAAGGCCGTGCTGGTGGCGGTATAGTTGTAGGTGCCGTTATCCACTCTTGATCGGGAATTCATGTCTCCCAGCAGCACCCAGTTCTCCACGCCGGAGTACTGAGGATCATTTATGGTGTGTGCAAGGATGTACTGCATTTCGAACTGGCGGTAATAGTCGCCCTCATAGGCGGCTTTGCTGCGCTCCTGGTCGGATGCCGCCACGCCGAATCCATATGCCTGCGGCCACATGTGGCAGGTGACAAAATAGATATCCTGGCCCTGTACAGTGATTTTCTGTATGGCGGCGCCATGGGCGACGGGTTTTCCGGAGGTGTCGGTGTCCGTGATCTTGAGCACGGTGCTGATGGGATATTTGGCAGTGATTTCCTGGGGATAGTTGTCCCGCCAGCCGCCGGTGGCAGCATAATTGTGGCCGTAGCGCTTGGACAGCGTCAGCCAGTTGCTGGGCAGGTAACGGCTGGAGCTGGACGCCGAAGTGCTGGTGTTGTTCTTGTAGATGGAGGACGCTTCGCACCAAACGCAGACGTCGGGATCGTACTTCTTCACGAAGGCAACGAACTCCTTGTAGTTGTTGGCCTGGTCGTACCACATTCCGTTCTGGATGTTCCAGTACAACAAGCGAAGGTTTCCCCTGCGGGATGTGCCGGGGATGGAGTGTACCGCGAGGTCGTCGAACCAGAAGCCGTGCTTGCCAGCGGAAGCACTGGCGCCCCTGACGTCGATCTGCGTTGCGTTTGTGGCGTTAGTGACCGTCAGTTCAAGGGTGTGCCATTCCTTTGCTGCCGCTGCGGAAGCGGGTATCGTGACCGTGTTTTTGTTGAATTTGGCCTCGCAATGGTTGGACTTGATACCCTTCGACATCGGAGTCACTTCTGCGCCGTCAATTTTGCAAGAGCTTACGTATCCGGCATTTATGATATCTACAAGCAGGGCGTCGTTGAACCCGGTCTGCAGGCAGAAACGGAACGAAATCACAAGGTCGGTAAGGTTCTCGATACTGTTGAGGAAAGGTGTGCGGAGCCAGCCGCTATAGGTGTTGCCGGTACCGACGGCAAGGTAGCCGGGGCACTCCTGGCAGCGGTACATGTAGGTCCAGTCGGAGATATTGCGGCTCGCCACATAGGAATCGCTGACCGAATGGGTTTCGCCGACCGTGCTGTTTTCGACCAAGGACTTGGAATTGGGCTGGATGAAGCCTGTGCCGGGATTATTATATGATACTTTGGTCGCAGATGCAGCATAACCGTCACGGTCCAGACCACCTGAAATGCCTATCTGGGTATCGTCTGGGGCATACCCTACCGAGCCCTCGCCCGACATGATGTCGCCGCCCCACACGAAGTTGTCGAAACCTTCGTAGAAGAGAAGGTCTTCCTCCGGCGCCCAGGTCAGCAGAAGCTTGCTTATCTGGCCGCTCTGGAGCGAGACGGGGCTGAGAGTCTTCCGCATCATCCTGTGAGAGGAATCGCAGATGATTAGCTCAAGTCCCTGCGAATAATTGCCCGGACTGATGAATATCGGAATCGAAACCGCATTGGAGCTGAGAGGTACGAAACTGCCATGTTCCGTACAGTTTACAACGGCCCAGTCCAGTCCTTCCGAAAGCTTGAATCCATCTTCGGCGTTGTAGCCGGCCTTGCCGCTCAGCCGTTCCCCGCCCAGGGCTCTGATTTTGACGGAGCTGATGGAGGCGCTTCCTTTCAGCCTGAGATTAACGAGCGAGAGGCAGTCCCGGAAATCAAGGGTGTTTCCCATCTGGGGACTCCAGCTTACGTAGCGTGGATATGAAACATATGCCGCCTTGGTAGTGCTCCAGAATTGGGAGTAAGGTACGGTCACGTCACTGAAAGCATCGGCTCCGCACCACATGGAATAATCGGGTCCCAGGAGAGTGGCGTTATACTTATCGTCTTCCGCTACGGGGGCCTCTATGTAGTAGCTGCCGTCGCTTTCGGAAAGAATCTGGCACGGGTTGCCGTTTACATTGACGGTAAAGCCGCTCAAATCGCCTTGCTGGATATCCAGGGCGGAACATATATCGCTTTCCGCCGTTATGTAAAAGCGAACTTTCCCTCCGGAAGGAAGAACGGAATTAAGACCGTCGAGAATCCCGAAATTGCCCCTTTTGATGGTTTGTGCCCGCTGGGATACCAGTTTGGAATCCGGAATGTCGCCGCCGTGCTTAAGAGTGACGATCATTCCGTCGGAAAAAGTAACCGGATAGAGTATGGCGTAGTAATACTTGCCGGGGACAAATCCGCCTTCAGGAGCATTGAGAGTAATCTGGGTTTGCCCGTCGGCTACTGATTGCAATACAGGTACGCCATCTTGTATGCTCACCGTGGCGGCACCGGCTACAAGCTCTCCGCCGCATCCGCTCATAACCACTGCGTTGACGCCCTCCTCCGTGAGGGAGAACCTTATGCCGCCGGCCACATTGCGGAAAGTCATTTTCGAACCTTCCGCTATCGCTACCGTTGGGACAAGAGAATTATCGAACGTTCCTTCAACGGCTTGCTGAACTGGAGGAAGATAGACTGTGACCGTACCGTCGGGAGCAACCGATGCCTCTTCGCTTACCGGGTACACGCCGTAATATGTTTCAGCTTGTGCTGCGATTCCGCTGAATGTGGCCACGGCTGCCGCTTCCGATAAGTTGCTCTCAAATACCGAGGGTGCGGACCCGGGACCCGCGAACACCATTATCTTGTCGCCGACGCTCCACCAAACGCTCTTTCCGTCTGCTTGAAGAACGGTCTTTGACGAAGGGGCCGCTTCTTCACGGGAGGATACGAATGATAACTCACGCAAGGAGGGGGCGTCCACTTGGGTCTCAAGATTGCAGGCGGTCAAGGCTACGGCGCAGAAAGCTGCTGCACAAACGATATTCAGTCTATTAACCATAGTTCAGTGCTATTTCACTATAAAATTCAAATTTACTAATTATTTGTATCTTCTCGCAAAAAAAGTACAATTTCAGATTAGGGTTCGCAGGCAGCCATTATTATTCTTTAGCATATCTTTGTAAAGTGAACACTATCTCTAAAATTGTTAAAAAGTGGACCGGGTGGAGTTTGGTGCTCCGTATTCTGGCCGGCTTGGTGGTAGGCGCATATCCTGGCCTGTGACATTGTACAGGTGGACGAGAGCACGTTGCCGGTAATCGACAACGAGGCCCATCGCGCCGTGAAGGGTTATGTCTGGAGCGTTGTGGATGTAATGGCGGAGGATCGGTTCTTCTTCTATGAGCACGGTTACCGAGTGCGCGCGTGGCCATGGGTCTGCTGAAAGACTTCAAGGGAGCCATCCAGAGTGATGGTTACATAGTATACGAGCACTTCGAGGGGATGGAGGGAAAGCTCCTTCTGGGCTGCTGGGCCCATGCGAGGCGCAAGTTCTTCGAGGCCCGCAAGGAAAACGAAAAGCTGGCAAACGAGGCGCTCTTCTACATTGGAAAGCTGTATGAAGTTGAGCGTGACGCCGACGCCCTGGACGAGGCCGACAAGAGCGGCTGCAACCGGAAAATCAACCTGACCTATTACGAGAACATGATTAAACGGGGAGAAATAGAGTTATAGTAACAAAGCATTCATCCCGCAACCCAGTTATACTATCTTTTGCGATAAGTCCCGACTATCTATTCTTTGAGAAGATTATTTAGAATAAATCTTTGTGCGTTGGCATCATAGATGACTGCGGAATACTCCCCATTTTGAGTGACTCTCATCTCGGAAGAAATACCGATACTCCGTCCTAAATCAGTGGGGACCTTCGTTCTATGGCCGTCACCTTTCTCAACTTCGTCCAAATACCCCAAGCTTAAAAGCCACTTGATCACCGATGACACCTTTAGACGCTTCATGTTCTCAGGAATAACCTTGTTAATTTCTTTAACAAACATGGAGATAGTGCTTTTCTCGGCGATATAAATCCTGGACAAGTCATCTGGACTAAGGTTGAAAACTACATCATTCTTCTTGGGCGAAAACAGATCTTTTCTCCCGACTTTATCAAGGAGATCAGCCACGAAAAAAAGGCAACGAGATATGTGAATGTTGTTTACTATATCATTGTCAGGTAAAACACTCCCATCGATTGGATTAATCCCATTGGCAAGTTTATTTATCCATTCAGTGGCAACCTTTACCTTGTTTTGTTCACATGTAGAAGTCATAGTCATGTGTAACTGGTTTATTGCTCTTCTATCTCTTTGGGGCTTTCTGAGGCATTAAGTGTCTTCGCATTCTCAGAAGAAATGATGCTTCTACCTAACTGGTCTTCCAGGGCATCACGGGCCACTTTGGCAACCCCTCCTCCCCTGCGGGCGATGTTAATGCTGTGAGCGATTGTCTCTGGATCTTCGTTCTGCGAGATTTCTCTCGTTGCCACCTCTGCAAGCGTGGTAAGAGCACTTTCCGTATCAGTCATATTGTCGCGGAGGTTTTCTTTCTTTAAGCCTTTGAGATGCTTATACTCTTTTGCGGTCATGCCAGACCAGACTTCGTAAATGGCATTAGTCAGTACTGCATATTGTTTTTCCTTCACGCCGACACGTTTCCACTCGTCGGTGAGCTTTTTGCGCTCTTTCTTTCCCTGCAGACGCTGATTGATCCATTCCTCCGAATATCCTTTTCGGCGATACATCTCTATGGCTCTATCGATGGAGATTTCAGGGTCAATTATTTCATCAATACGCTCGCTGGCAACACGGGCAATCCATACTTTTATTGGCTCAACTTTGGGTGACGGTATTGATTGAACGAGGCGGAAAAGTTGCTCTTGATCAGCAACATCCGTAGCATACATTTTCCCATCTGAAGACTTCATCTTCAGTTGTCCGATTTTTTCGGACAACTCACTTCCTTCAGCAACCAGCTTACGTTTGAGATCTGACCAATACTTCCTTGGACGGTCAGTTTCCACGAGTGCAGAGATAATGTCGATGATTGAAAAATACCATTTTTCCTCAGCATCGTTCCAGGCCGTTCTTATCTGCCTATCTCCAAATAATTGTATTTGTTCTATATTCGACATATCCAAATATGTTAGTTCTACAAATCTACAAACATCTTTCTTCTGGTGCAAGAGGAAAACGCTTTGGGTTTGGCAAAAACTCATGAACTTCCCACAGCCGCTCTATTCCCTCCAGCAAAAGGTTCGAGAATGGTTCCGTTAGGGGCACGAGCAAGGCAAAAACCGTTCGTACTTTTTCGTTTTTCCGAAAGATGCGAACGGTTTCTCTCTTGCTGACGCCATACATGCCTTGCTCGCGCCCGCCGGGCGCTACTACGTTACCCCACCCCCAAACCCCCGCCCTCGGGGCGGTGGCTTAGTCGGCGCAAGCGCCTCCGATATCTTGTTGATGCAACCTGCCGTTCTAGTTCGCTCTGGGGGCGACATAGCGGGCTGCTGCGCAGCAGCTCCTGTTATACCCCGGCACTCCCAGGGATGGGCTGATCTTAGTTTGGCCGTAAAATGTAAGTGATTGTCGCTTAGTGGTTTACGTAATAGCACCTGGTAAAAAATGACCAGGTCAGTATATGTAACCACTTATTAATCAATTAGTGCCATTTCACGATCACTCTGCGACCCCTCACACTGTCGTCGCTTCGTGACTCAGAAGCTCTTTTGCTGCCGGCCGGGCCCGGAGTTGGCGTATTTGGGCCCAGAGAGGCTATTTTGCTGCCGGCCGGGCCCGGAAAGGACATTTTGGGGCCCAGAGCGGCTTTTCCATCAGTTATCTCCAGACTTGGTCTGCCTCCTCTTGCGTGTTCGTGGTGCAGTTGACATATTCTTACTGAGAAGTTTGTTTATAGTCGTACAAAAATGCCTGTTGCCCGGCATTATTATTATTATTATTATCTTTGTTCTCCAATCATGGAACGCAGTTAATTGTTGACGGAAGCTTGATATGAAAAACCGACTAATATCTTTACCGCTGTTTGTGGTGATCTCCCTGCTGCTGAGTTCATCAGTTTCCAAGGCCCAGCAACTGGACGCCTCTTGGGATCTTCCGGCGGAAAAACAAATTGTCCAGAGAATAGGAGATGATGTCCAGGACTTCGAGATAGGTTTGGGCGTCGGTTTCGCTACTCCTCTGAAAATTGGATATGGGATTAAGTTTGATGCCGAGGCCCGGTACAATATTGTAGGAACACCTTGGGACCTTGGACTACAATACTCCGCTCTTGGTGTAAGCAGCCCAAAGTACGGCGTAAAATTGAATTCCGGTGCGATGTACAGTGCTCATGTAGATTATAATTGGCGTAACTGGAACAATATTGCACCTTTCGCAGGGCTCGGAGCCGGATATTACAACGGTGAATACTTAAACCCGAGTAACGCTTTAGGGCATGATGGAATCACCGTCAAGGCTAGTAACGCGTTCATATCATTCCGTGGCGGTTGCGAATTCTGGGACCATCTGCGCATCACAGCAGAGTACCGGCTGCTCTTTGGCGGGACTCCGTCCGTACTATCAATCAGCGTGGGCTGGGCCTTCTTCGGAGGGCACAAAAAGTAAGCTTGCCCGCACCAGCCGGGCCAGAAATTTGTTATATTGGGCCGGGGAGGCGGTTTTGCTATCTCCTGGGCCCGAAAATGACATTTTTGGGCCCAAACAAAGCTACTGGAGAAAATTGCATTAACAAAACTGCGGGTAATCCGTCTTACAGATGTGCCGCTTGAGAGCGCGCTGTAGCGGCAGGTTATTTAACGGATTGATTATGAAACGTTTTTTACTGCTATTATGCATTATTATACCTTGTATGTCCTGCATGGGGACTCAAGGTAAGGCGGCAAGCAAGCCCCGCATTTCCACAACCATTTCCGAGTGCCGTCAATACGAAGGCGCAGATTATCTGAAGCTGGGGCACTTTGCGACTGGAGCCATAAAAGGTGTCGTGCGTGTGGCCGGCATAGACGATCCCGATGCCAGGGAGGCAGTCGGCCTGTTGAGCGGCATCCGTGGCCTTACTGTCTTTAGTTACGATGATTGCTCAGAGGCAGACAAGGCCAGCATAAACCTCAAGCTGACAAATGCCCTGTCAGATTCGGAAGTGCTGTTGGAAGTCAGCGACTCCGGAGAGAAGGTAAAAATCTATGGCTCCTATGACGAGCGTTCCGACAAAGTCAGTGACTTCGTTATATTTGCTCCGTCGGAATCTGCGTTGATCTGCATAAAGGGTTCCGTTTCGATGGAAACCATAGCCAAGATTGCATCCGATGACTGAGTCGCTGTTCCATAAAGATTATCTGCCGCTTGCCGAAACACTTTACCGGATTGCCTATTATATGCTGGAATCCGGGGTGGAGGCCGAAGATGCCGTACAGGAGTTGTATCTTAAGCTGTGGGAATCCAGGGACAGCCTCGACGGGATCAGGCTTCCGAAGGCCTACGCCATCAGGCTGCTGAAGAATATTTGTATAGACAGGATAAGGAAAGCCGGGCACGAGAGCTTCCCCGAAGAACTTCCCCAGACCGGATTCTCTCCGGCACCTGATGATACCTTCGATGCCAAGACACGTCTTAACAAGGTTCTGGAGGCTGTCAAGGCCCTGCCCGAGCGGCAGCGTAAAGTGCTTATCCTGCGGACCGTCGACGGCTTGTCTTACGAGCAGATAGCCGAGCGGACCGGAATGAATTATCTCACCTGCCGCGTACTGCTTTCGCAGGCCCGGACAAAAATAAAACACGTAGTATGAAAAGGATACAAGACATAGAAAAACTGCAGGAGGAAGACCTGGAAATGGCTGCTCTCGGCGAGGATATTACGATTCCCGCCGGTCTGGAAGAGCGCCTCAAGGCCGCGATTGCCGCAAAAGAGGCCGTTAAGCCCAAGGCCGAACCGGTACGGTGGATACCTTATGCTGCCCTCGCAGTTGCTGCGGGCTTTGCCGCCGTGGCCATAATTCGACACAATGGATCCGGTAAGCTTCAAGATACTTTCGACGATCCCTATCTTGCATACGCCCAGGTTGAGGCGACATTCCAAAAAATATCGGACAAAATGGCCATCGGAGTGGGCGTAGCTGCCAAAGCGGAGCAGACCGCCGAGAAGCCGATGGAAATAATCAATAAAATCAAATAATCATGAAACGTATAGCCATAATTGCAGCACTGCTGCTCGCAAGCATATTCTCCTTTGCCCAGACAGGTAAAAGCATTTATCAAAAATATTCCGATGCCGAAGGTGTCAGCGCCGTGTACATCTCTCCTGCCATGTTCAGGCTCATCGGCAAGATTCCCGACCTTCACGTCGAGGGTGAAGACGTCAACCTCGCTCCGATAATCCAGTCGCTTTCAGGCCTTTACCTGATCGACAGCGAGAACCCCGCCATCAACGCCGAACTCAAAGCCGAGGCCGCTAAGTTTGTCAATGCCGGCCGGTACGAGCTCCTGCTCGAGGCCAAGGACTCGGGCGAAGTAGTAAGAATGTACACGGTTGGCTCCGAGAAGATAGTCAACGGCTTTGTGATGATTGCCGATGAAGGGGACGAATCTACATTCATCTACCTAGACGGCAAGATGAACCGCGAAGACCTTGAGACCCTCATCGCAGAAAAGATGAAGCAAGCCGAGCCTTAGATCCGGCGTTTTCACTATCTTCGCACTATGGATTCGATATTGCCATTCCAGCACACAAACAGACCTGGGTTCTGGTTCGGACTCGTGGATTTCTGCACTTTTGGACTGTTCTTCCTGTTTTATATGCCTCTGAGCGGCCTGCAGGATGAGCTGGACTATATCCTGGGGCGGAAAACGCAGCGCTACGGAGTGGCGTATCTTCTGGGCATTCCCACGGCATTCATTTACACGCTTGTCTGGATGGCCAGGATTGCAGAGGAACTGAAAGCCAAGGCAATCGAGCTTGGAATCGAGGGCCCGTATACATCCTGGTGGCACATGTTCGGCTGGAATACTTTCGGCGTTTTGCTGCTCGGCCCCGCCGTCGCCACGGACCGTTTCTTCGACACGTTGAATAAAATAGAGCGAAAGTTAAACTCTGAATAGCTATGATTCTTACTACCACCCCTGCCATCGAGGGTAGGACAATCACCGAGTACAAAGGTGTCGTTTTCGGAGAGGTTATCTCAGGCACTGCGGTCAAACTGGGCTGATTGTATATAAGATGCGTTCGGGCACAGTAAAAGTGGTGGTCGCGCCGGATTCGTTCAAGGACTGCCTTCCTGCCGGCGAGGTCTGCCGCATCATCGCTGACCGTATTGCCTTGCATCATCCGGACTGGAGCGTGGCGGCGTGCCCCCTGTCGGACGGCGGGGAAGGCTTTGCCCGGATACTCACGGATCATCTTGGCGGAGAGCGTGTTCCGGTGGATGTTACCGGCCCCCTCGGGGAGTCGGTAACTGCTTTTTATGGAAGATACGGAGATACTGCCATTATGGACGTGGCCTCGGCTTGCGGGCTTCAGCTCGTGCCCCCCTCCAGGCGTAATCCCCTCCGGACTACCAGCCGCGGCGTGGGGGAGATGATTCTTTGTGCCTGCAAAGACGGCTGCCGCAAGCTGATAATAGGCCTTGGAGGCTCTTCTACCTGCGATGGAGGCGAGGGCATGATGTCGGTCCGTGGCTTGCGCGAACTCTCCGGAACCATAGAGATTGAAGCCTACTGCGATGTCTCCAATCCCTTCCTCGGACCTGATGGAGCGGCGCGCGTATTCGGGCCCCAGAAAGGCGCGGACCCGGCGATGGTGGAGGCTCTTGAACGCAGGATGCAGGAGTGCGCGGAGGTCATTTTGAGGGAAACAGGGAAAGATATCTCCGCTACGCCCGGCGCCGGTGCTGCAGGAGGACTTGCCGGGGCACTGACGGCTTATTTTGGCGCCCGCATCCTGTCCGGAGTGGATTCTTTTCTGGATTGTATCGGGTATGATGCCCTGGTCAAGGATGCCAATGTTGTAATAACTGGAGAGGGCCGGTCGGATGCACAGACACTTATGGGAAAAGCGCCCTACGGTGTGCTTAAGCGCACCCCGGCAGGCATTCCCGTAGTCCTGCTTTCCGGAGCGGTCGAAAACCGGGAAGCTCTTCTTGATGCAGGTTTTGCCGATGCGATAGGGGCGACTCCCTCTTCTGAACCCCTCTATGAGGCCTTGCGCCCGGGCAATGCTGCCCGAAACATCAGCGCCGCCGTTGATTCTTTTCTTTGCTGCGCTTATCCTGAATCTCTTTTAACTGGGGCACATCGATGAGCTTCCAGCCTTTGTCGCGGGCATAGTCGACCATCTGGGTCAAGGCGGCTTTGAGGAATACACGCGGAATCTTCACGCACATCTGGCAAGCATCCTTGGTGAACTTGATTTCGGGGTCTATCCTGTTGGCGGCAAAGATGACACTGTCCACGGCCATTTCTTTTCCGGCCGGGATTGGCTCTTTGCGCGGCCTGCGGAAACGGGTGTACCAGAAATATGTACTGTCGCGATATCCATAATCAACCGGGACGTTTGGGAAACTGCCCGCCTTGACGCCGTTGATAATGGCATCGTAGTACTTCTCCTTCATGAGGATCTTGTCTATCTTGAGAATGAAGTGACAGCCGAACTTTGAGGTGACGCCGTTGAAGTTCCGGTACGGACCTTCCATGCCTTCAAGCTGTCCCACTTTTGAACGATCCTCGAAAGCGTTCTCAAGGGAGTCGTCCCACGTGCATTCGAACACCTGGAATGCCTTTTTCACGACAAGGGGACGCACGCCCTCTGCTTGACCGGGCTCCAGTTCGAACTTGCATTTTGCCATCTTCTCCTTGGACGTTTCTCCCGGGAAGCCGAGCTTGACGATGGAAGCAAAGTCCTTGGGACCGTCTTCAAGGAAGTTGATGGCGCACTTCCCGGTGCGCAGGATGTTTTGAGCTGTATTGCTGGAGTTCCTGCATTCCAGAATCATCGCATAATACTCTTTGCCGGCTATGTAATATGGGAAGCAAAGGGAATAAGCTCCCATGGTGGTATTGCCTTCTTCATCCAGAGTGGATATCAGGAGCGTGGGCATAGGGAAAAAAGCGCTCGTCTGGTAGAAATTGTCTACGATGCGCAGATCTTTGAATGAACTTGCCATAGCGTCTTAGTGTTAAGGATATTCAAAGGTACTGCTTTTTTACGAAAAAGAGCCCTCCCGTGCTATTTAATCCCGTACTTGCGGAGTATTCTCTTGACGGGTTTTTCTATCGACTTGGCCCAGAGGGTGTAACCGTAATTGTCGGGATGAACTCCGTCAACAGTGGCTTCGTGGCTCTGGGGGCAGGCGTCGGGCGTGATGAAATAGACGTCTTTATACTTTTTGCGCCCTTCGGGGGTGGATTTGATTTCCTTGAAAATTAGTGAGGCCATGTCCATCTTGGCTTGCTCCTTTTCGTCCTCGGCGGTGTTGAAATTGCGCCTTTCCCTGTAGATGGTTTGCTGGAAAATCATAGGCTTGCCCGGGTGCGCTGCAATCATACGGTCGATAAACGGCACGAGGCGCTCGCGTATCATATCCGCCTTGGGATTGGAGAAAGAATCGAAGACGAAAGCGTCAGCGTCGACATCTACCAGCACGTCGCAGAAATAATCCTGGAGCATGCAGCGGCCGCTGCATCCAAGGGAGAGCATCTGCAGCCCTGTGGCGCGGGAGAACTGGGCCGGGTAGGTCATTCCGGAGCGGGATGTGCTTGAGCCATGAGTATAACTGGAGCCCCAGATGGCAATGCGGTGCCTGAACGGATTGGGCACGCTCTCGAGAGCAGCCCCTTGCTCTACTCCCACCTTTATGGAATACTCCTCACTGTAGGCGGGAAAATACAGCAGAAATTCATGCTCGCTCCCGTCCATGCCGGAAATAAGCTTCAGCGGCTCCGAAGGATTCTTGCGGGGGCTTACGCCCGACGAAGCCCAAATCCATTTGCCGTCCTGCTTAACGTACAAATCGTATCCGCGAGCGGAAATGATGTTGGTGTTGACAGGGTCGTCCATCTCGCCGTACACGGTGCATACGCTGATGCTGCGTGAATCGGTCTTGAATGCACAGGCCATTCCGGAACTCATGCGCACCAGCTGATTCTCCCTCTTGGTGAAGCCCTTGTAGAGCGTGGTATCCACCCGGTGATATGGATTTGAAGTTTTGCCGGGCATGAGTTTCCCGACAATGGTAAGCTCAGTGGCTTCCGTATAAACATAACTCTGCGCCGATGCGGCAGCTGATACAGCAAGAAGAATGAAAAGAATGAAGCGTTTCATGCCTGAATCAATAATATGACTTTGCGAATTTACACATTTTATGCGAAACGCCCTCGTTTTTCTTTTAAGTACCATAACATTGGAGCATAACGGAAAATCTTTATATTTGTAAGTTAGATTTGTAACCCTGTAATGGCTTTTCCTGGCAAAATACGGCAGTTTTTCCGTGGCGAGTTCGGCGCCGGGCTCGGAATCATAATCATAGCCGCCCTGTTGGTGGAAATGATATCCATTGTGCAGTACAATAAACTAAGCTCATTGTTCTACCACGACATGGATGTCCGCTCCCGCATCGTGCTTGGCAGTATGGCCGATAACATAAGCCATACGCTGGAACTCACCGAGACTACCATGAGGGAAAACGAATGGGAGATCCGCCACTACCTGCCATATCCTGATTCGATGTTCAATGCCATCGTGCGGCTTATCGACGACAATCGGCATGTGGTGGGAGGATGCATTGGCTTCGTGCCTGATTACTACCGCTCCAAAGGGCGGCTCTTTGAGCCATACGTGGCCAAAACCGGCGATAATGGCTATAGAATGGAGCAGATTGCGGGCGAGGATCACGATTATACTCAGACCCCGGCGTTCCGCAAGGTGCTGGAGACTGAGCGTCAATTATGGTCGGATCCTTATATGTACGGTGCCGACGAGCCCATGAGCCTCACCACGTATTCCTACCCCATTTCAGACGAGACGGGGAAGATTGTGGCCGTTTGCGGTTTGGATATGGATCTCTCGTGGTTAGGGGACACGCTTAATGCACGTCAGCCGTATCCGGATTCATTTGCCTTCATGCTTAACGACGAGGGTGACCTTGTGGCTTCGCCTCCCGTGAGCCGGGCTTCCGCAGAGTTAGTGAACCAAGTGGCTGAAGTGGTAAACGGCAAATGCCCTCCATTGGACGAAAAGAAGATAACCGTCCGCCAGACAAGGATGAGACGGGCTCCATACTGGACTTTGGTCCAGGTCTATCCGACCGCCGAGGTGTTCGCGCCCCTGCAGAAACTGCGCAGGGAGCAGATCCTTTGGATCCTTGCCGGCCTTTTGATCATGTTCTTTATGATAGAGCGCTTTGCGCATAAAGAACGTCAGTTGCGGGCGGTCAACATAGAGCAGGCGCGTCTTGGAGGCGAGCTTGCCGTAGCCAAGAGGATACAGATGGAGATGCTGCCCGAAACATTCCCTCCTTATCCCGAGCGAAAAGACCTTGACATATATGGGCACCTGGTGCCGGCACTCGAGGTGGGCGGCGACCTTTTCGACTTCTTCATCAGGGACGAAAAACTCTTCTTCTGCGTAGGGGACGTGAGCGGCAAGGGCGTGCCTTCCGCAATGCTTATGTCGGTGATGCATTCTCTGTTCAGGATGGTATCCGAGAGCGAAGACAGCCCCAGCCGTATCATGCAGGCCCTCAACAAACAGTTGTGCAGGGATAACGATGCCAATATGTTCGTTACCTTCTTCAGCGGGGTACTGGACCTCAAATCGGGCAAACTGCGCTTTTGCAATGCCGGTCACGACCGCCCTCTGGTGGTCGGCGATACGGTTGAGGAACTGAAAGCCGTGTCCAACCTTCCTCTGGGAGTGTTCGACACTACCGAATTCGACGAGCAGGAATGCCTCCTGCGCTCCGGTACGGGCATTGTGCTTTATACCGACGGCCTGACCGAGGCCAAGGATACCCAGAGGCAGCAGTTTACCCTCTCACGGGTGAAAGAAGTTGTATCGAACTGCCTCGATGTGAGCGCGGAGCAGTTGGTGGGCGCTCTTGAAAATGAAGTCGGCAACTTCACCAAGGGCGCGCCGCAAAGCGACGACATGACCCTGCTGACTATACGCTATATGCGTGAAGATGAGGGCGTTGCCTTGAGAGAAAAGATTACCCTCACCACTGACGTCAAGGATGTGGAGCGCTTGGGCGTGTTCATAAAGTCGGTTTGCGAGCGCATTTCGGCTGATGGCAAGACAGCTGCACGCTTGAGGCTTGGGCTCGAGGAAATAGTTGTGAATGTAATGTCCTATGCCTACCCTGAGGGCCAGGATGGGTATGTAGATATAGAGGCTTGTTCCGACGGAAAGGAGCTTACCTTTACGGTCAGCGATGAAGGCATTGAGTTCGATCCCACCGCCGTGGCGGCTCCTGATACCGACCTGGCCGCAGAAGATCGCGATCAGGGCGGCCTTGGAATATTACTTGCACGCAGCATGATGGATTATGTGGGATATGAGCGTGCGGGAGACAAAAATGTATTAACACTTAAGAAATCATTGATATGAAAACAAGCATTCAGGAAATTGACGGCAAGCTGGTGGCGTTCCTGTCCGGGGAACTGGATACAGCGGCAGCGGCCGAGGTTGAAGCTGATCTCCGTCCCCTTCTGGGAAGTGAGGGCCGCGACGTAGTCATTGACTGCACCGAGCTCGAATACATAGCGTCCAGCGGCCTTCGCATACTTCTGGGCATACTTAAGAAGGTTAAGGCCGATGGGGGCCGTGTGGTGCTTAAAAACGTCAACGAGGTAATCCGCGACGTGTTTGAACTTACGGGATTTATCAAGTTATTTGAGTTTGAATGAAACGCCTTTTGTGGGTTGCTTTGCTGCTTCTCGCCGGGAGCGGCCTTAAGGCGCAAGATTATAAGCTTGTCGTAGACGCCGACCTTCTCACCCGCGGCGAGTTGCGTATAGGTGGACTTGCCACCGAAGATGATGATATTGCGGATAACGCAAGTTTTATCCTTGAACGCTCCCGGCTCGGGATTTCGTACGAGAGGCCTTCGCTCCAGACAAAGCTGACCGCTCAGCACGCCACTACTTGGGGGAGCGCCCAGAACGTGTCATTCAACGTCTACGAGGCGTGGGCCAAGCTCTTTACGAAAAGTGGATTGTTCGCCCAGTTCGGACGCCAGAACCTCTCGTACGACGACCAGCGAATCTTCGGTTCCGACGAATGGTCCATGACGGGCCTTTCGCACGATGCCCTCAAACTTGGTTACGAGGGCCATGGGCACAAGATCCATCTGGTAGGGGCGTACAACCAGAATCTGGCCAATATGTCCGGGGGAACCTATTTTACGGGCGGCCTTCAGCCATATAAGTCGATGGAGGCCCTTTGGTATCACTATGACGTTCCGAATACCGGCCTGGGTGCCTCCCTGCTGTTCATGAATGCAGGAATGCAGGGCAGAGACAATAATGAAGTCGAGCATACTTTCTATCAGCAGATTACCGGCGTGTACGTGTCTTACCGTCCCAAGAAATGGTCGGCAGAGGCCGCTTACTATCATCAGATGGGTAAAGACGAGACGGGAATTCCTATCGACGCCTGGATGGCGAGTGCCAAATTCGCCTTCAATCCGGGTGAGCACTGGTCTGTTTACGGCGGATACGACTTCCTTAGCGGCGACCATAGTTTTGCCACTCCCCCCAAGGGCTCCATAGGCCTTACGCGCCACGAAACAATACGCGGATTCAGCTCTTTGTACGGTTCGCACAACAAGTTCTACGGCGCAATGGACTTTTTCTACGTCACCACGTATGTGAACGGATTTACCCCCGGACTGCAAAATGCATATGTCGGCGGCAAATGGATGCCCGGGAAGAAGGTCGCCGTGGATGCTTCTTACCACTTCCTTGCTACTGCCACCAAACTCTACAACGCCAAGATGCCCCTTGGACATGAGGTGGAGCTGAAAGCATCGTATAAATTCTTCAACGACTGCTCGATAAGTGCCGGTTATTCATTCATGAAAGGCACCGACACCATGGTGGTCCTGAAGAGGGCTTCCAGCCAAGGTGACCTGCACTGGGCCTGGCTTATGCTCATCATTAACCCCACGATATTCAGCAAGGTCTGGTAAGCAGGCCTTTCCTTGCTTACTGCGTCAGCATCAGGGTGCGGAAGCAGTCGATATCTTCCTGGCTTACGCCGATTGAGAGGAGGTAGTTCTGTGCCCCCTGGCCTATGCTGCCTTCGTCGCCCGCAAGGCTGCGAAGGTAGCTTGCAGTGGGCTCGCAGGCCCATTTGGTGCGGTCGTTGGCAAAAATCAAATTGTCTTCAGAATATGCTATGCTCCAGCCTCTGGGGGCAAAGTAGGTGAGCTCGAACTCTTTGGAAATGTCGCCTTCCGCAACTCCAAGCACTCCAAGCAGAAGAATCGTAAGTGTGCCTGTGCGGTCACGCCCGAGGGAGCAGTGGTAGTACACAGGCTTGTCTTCCTTGACGCAGTTCAGGATGAAGTCGAAGCACTGCTTGGTTTTGGCCGCATCGTCGATGAGCATGGTGGGGCCGCCCTGTTCTATTACGGGGGCGCAGAATTCCAGGCCCTGTACCGCAGGGGCTGAAAGTACGTCAGAGTGGCCGCGGAGGTCAAGCTGGGCCTTGATTCCTTCCTGGAGCACTTCCTTGCCGCCGAGTTTGCTAAGGGTCCATTTCTCCATGCGGCCGCCGCGGTAAATCTTGCGGTATTTAACGGTCTTTCCGTCGGTGGTGGTCCATCCGCCAAGGTCTCTGGCGTTGCGGCAATTGTCTTTGAACCATACCTGGTGAAGGTGCCCGGTAGTGCAGAAGCTGCCTTCAGTGAGCACTTTACCGCTCTTTTGGGAACTTACCTTGAAAGTATATCCGGTGTTGGGAAGCAGGTTCGTGAATGACACGCAGTTGCTGCCCCTCTTGAGGATTTCCGTGCGCTCCGCGCCGGGCTCTTTGAGCTCGAAAACCAGCTTTCCGGCGCCGGGCTCGGCATTCCAGCGGATGCAGTAAACCGGAGGAAGGTCGGAGTCGGGCTCTTCGGTGCAGGATTCGTTGTACCCGCCGTAGTAGTCGAATATTTTGGTGAATGAATAATCGGTGTCGGGGTAGGAGACTTCCGTCAGGAACTTTTCGACATTTACGTTAGTTGCCAGCACCGTGTCGGCGTAGTGGATTTCCGGGATGTCCTTCAGGCTGCCGTTCTCGGATGCTTTGGGAGCGCAGAAGGTCAGTGCCGGGAGAATCAAAAGAAGGGATAATAGTTTCTTGCTCATATTACAAATGTAGGCTTAAAAACTCAAGTAGCGAATGTAATTTGAAAAAAAATGCCGATTTTTGAAGAAAACATGGCCAGAATATGAAAAAACTCTTCTTTGCTCTTCTTCTTGCCGTCCTAAGCTTTATGCCCGGGCGGGCACAGAACATTAGTTACGGCACTTCCCATCCTCTCAGGCAGCCTGTTCCAATAATACTCGATACCGACTTTGGCAGCTGTACCGACGATTTGTTTTCCATAGTGATGCTCTATCACTACATAGAGGACGGGTTGGTGGACCTGAAAGGAGTCATTGTTGACAGGGAAGGGGACAGGAATGCTGTCCTGGTGGATATTTTCAACCTGTACTATGGCCATCCCGACATACCCATCGCACTGGAGCATAATGGCATAAAAGATCCGTACGATTTTATTCCCTACAGCCGTCTGGTCGGTTTCAAAAAGCCCGGCGGCGACTGGCTGTATCCGCGTTCCATCGATCCGGCCAAACTGCCGGAAGGCTATAAATTCTACCGTAAACTGCTCTCGGAGGCTGAAGACCATTCGGTGGTTGTGGTGGCAATTGGCATGATGACATGTCTCTCTCAGCTCTTTGAGTCGGGCCCCGACGAATTCTCCCCGCTTGATGGAACGGAACTTTTCGGCCTCAAAGTCAAGGCTGTTTACGTGCAGGCCGGCCACTTTGACGGGAACGACAACCTGAGCGGCTACAACATGCGCACCGCTTCCGCCGCGGCGGCCGTTTTCTACGACAAGCTGCCTCGTAACGTTGACCTGGTGCTGTCTCCCACCAATGTGGGCGAAATGATGGACTATACCTCCAAGGATATACTAACCGACCTGTCCTACACCAACCTGAATCCCATAAAGACCGTCTATACCCAGTTCGATTGCGAGGTGGGACAGCGAATGTGGGACACCAACTGCGTGGTCAATGCGGTGCTGGGCGACGGAGAATACAACCTCTCCCCGCGTGGATGGGTGCGCTATGTTGACCGGGGGGAGGCATCGCAGATGATTTTTACGCCCGATCCGGAGGGGAACGCCCGCTATCAGCTGCCGGGCGACACCTATTTTGCCGAAGAAAAGGTGATGGATATCCGGCGTCATACCCGTATGAACCGCTATCCCTCCGCCTGCTCCATCGAGGCCCCTCAGCCTCAGCTTACCGGGCCCGATGCGGTGGAATGGGCAGGGGAGCGCCTGGACCAACTGAAGGACAAGTATCTTGGCGCCGCCGGTAACACCCTTGACCCCAACGAGGTAAGGGCGCTGTTCCGCCCGCTTGGCTATACCGGTACCAACGCCTCCGATTTTGATGCCGCAGGGCAACTCCTCTACGATTATATCTTTTCGCACATGATACAAAAGGCCCTTCGTGAGGGCAAGAGCGACATGGTGATTGTCATGGGCCCGCCATCTTCTGGCAAATCGACCGCCGTGCGCCATCTGGACCTTAAAAATGCCGGACTTATTTGCGACGGAGTGCCTTCGGGCGAGGGGGCCATCGGCGCAATTATCCGCAGGGCACGGGAGCTGGGGATGGATAAAATCACCGTCGTACCCGTTTACAACGATATCCAGACCTGTCTGAAAAACAGTTTGAGCCAGGGCCGTATTACTAACCGATACAACAGCCTGGGAGACTTGGTGAGGGCATACCGCGCCAACGAGGGCCAATTGGATGGCCTTCACCGCGAGTTCCCCGATGTGGATATACGCCCGGTGGATTGTACCCGTAACCAGGGTCCGCGCCCGGTGAGCTATGCCAAGGCGCAGAAGTGGAATTACAAAGTAAGCACCGCCGATATCGACGGCCTGCTTTCCACTTTATTGTCGGCTGTTAATAACGGCGAGATAGGGATGGGGGCGCTTCGTGCCGCCGCAGGCGACTTGTACTCCATCCCCGGCATCGGAGTCAAGGGCAAAGCCACTGCAGATGCTATCAACGGGCGTATTGACGAGATACTCAAAGAGTACGTCCAGCGCTAAGCTTAATTGTATGTGAAAGAATATTCCTGGCTTATGGCGTACTGGCCGCCAATAGCTATTTGGACATAAAATTTACATGTTGCGCTTCCGTTGATGTGCAACTCGGAATAAGGCATGAACAGTTGTACGTCGTTGTAGGAGGTGTTGTCGTATCCCGGAGTAAAGTTGGTACAAACGCACACCTGGCCGTCCAGAGCACGGTACTGGTAATTGTAGTCCATCAGCTTCTGGCCGTTCGCGAAAAAGAAGTAAGCCCCGCATTCCCCGGTACGTCCGCGCATGTTGTAAGTCTCGAAATCGAAATGTATCCTCATGCCTTTCACCAGGCCGGAAAATTTGTTGTGTTCTACCCAGACATTTTTGACCACTGCCGTGCAGGACGGCTGGCTTACCCTTACCGTAGTGGTCTTGCCTCCGGCTTCGACGGTTATGGTCGCCTTCCTTTCATAGCCGGTAGTATTGGCACTGGTACGTAAAAGTATAGCCGCATCGGTCTTGGTGTTGATCTCGCACCAGTAGGAATCGGAAGTGGCTGTGTAGTCGCCTATCTTGGTGTCGCATACCATCTTGCCCGTTTTAGTCCGGATAGGATATACCGTATCGCCTCCATTGGCCGGCACGGTAAAGACTTTGCCGGTATTGTAGCCGTTGACGGTCAGGGGTAGTTCACGGTCGGCTTCGCTTGAGAAATTCCTGAAAATGCCGGTAGAGTTTTTTATAGCATCCAAGCAGGCTTCCATGGTGGCTATATTATGTTTATTATCATCATAAAGCGCAAGAAAGTGACCGGAAGATTTATCGTTGTAGTCAGCCATCCATCCTTCATACGAAACAAATAGGTAGGGCTTTTTATCGTCGACATTAATGTCAGAATATAATTTGAAACCCAGCACCCCTTTTAACGGGACCAAGCTGTTGAATTTAAATGAGTAATTAATTGGTTTCCCTTTTGCCTTGGAACCGGAGATGGAAACTGTTAGATTATCATAAATAACAACGCGTCCTGTTCCGGGGACAAAGTCTTCTGATTCTGATGTTTTAATGCTGTCGAACAAAAAAGTATAAACAGCATTCTGGGCTTGAGCGCAAACGGAGCCCGCCAGCAAGGCGGCTACTGCGATAATCTTGACAAAAACTTTCATGACAACAAAGCGGTGTTGTTTGCAAAAATAGTTCATTTATTTGATTATTCTGAAAAAATACTTTCCTTTGTAATTACTAGTTAAGTGTTAACATTTTAGAAGGTTTATTTATGACACAGAATTTCCAGTTCTGTTACACCGCCCCTTCCCTGAAGGTCGTCACGGTATCGCTGAGAAAATCGCTTCTGGAGGACTCCCAGATAGCGCCGGTACATGAATAAGATTTCGGCGAGTTTTAGTTTTTCCGTATGCCTATGAAACGTATTTACCAGTTTATTGCGGCAATATGTGCCGCTGCTGTGCTAATCCCTTGCTGCCAGCGTGAGGCTGAGGAAGTTAACGACAAGGAGAAAGCGCCACGTTGACTGCCTTTGCCGGTCCTGCATATCCCGGCAGGATCGTTGTTACCCAGCCAGACGGTTCTACCATTGGCATACACCTGCACGGTGACGAATTCGGCCACTGGGCAACCGACGATGCCGGCAATATTGTCGAGCAGGGCGAAGACGGATTCTGGCATGTATCCAATACTATTACACGCAATACTCTTAGCACCCGACTGGAAGCCGCACAGATGCGCAGGGCGGCCGCTGGAGAGGCGTACAAAGCCGCCGCGGGTAAGACAAAGGTAATTGAACTCGAACTAAATGTTGGACAGTAAAGTTTTCATCACATTTGCAATAGTTGTTTTAATCTGAAGTAGATTATGATGAAAAAGGATGATGTTTGCGGCGTTCCTGAAGTTAGACCGCTCAGCCGCGAGGAAGGCAGTGTGCTTGAGAATTAGCAGTCAAGCTCTATTTTCTCGCCTCCGAAGTGAGGCTCCTTGTGGGTGAGGAGGTCGATGAACATCTTCACCCGTGCAAGGTATTCGCGGCAGCGGGTTCTGAAGCCGTAGAAGCGGTTTACGTCAGTTGCGCTGTAGCCTATTGCGTCAAGGCCCCTGGACTTTGCGATGTACAGGGCTCGCTCGATGTGGAAGCGCTGGCTGACCACCGTGAAGCTGTTTTGGCTGAATATGGTGTCCATCCTTACCACCGAATCGAGGGTGCGGAAGCCGGCGTAATCCATAAAAATCTTGCTTTCGGGGATGCCGGCGGCAAGAAGGGCCCTTTTCATCTCGCGGGGCTCGTTGTACGAGGCGTGGCGGTTGTCTCCGCTGACCACAATACAATCCACTTTGCCGGCGTTGTAAAGCTCGACGGCGGCTCTTATCCTGTAGGTGAAGTAGGCGTTGGGACGGCCTCCGGCGAGCTTGGACGAGGTGCCGAGCACGAGAGCCGCTTTGTTGTGCGGGATGTCATCGGTGCTTTCGTAGCAGCGTCCTTTGGCCGCGTGCGAGATGATACCGTCGCACGTGAAGATAAGCGCCAGCGCTGCGAGCACCGGCACGAGCAGGATCCACAGTATGGTCCGCCCTACTTTCTTCATACCCTTGCGATGCATTCAATCTCAACCAGAGCACCCTTGGGCAGGTCTTTGACCGCCACTGCGCTGCGGGCGGGGAAGGGAGAGGTAAAGTAGCTGGAATACACTTCGTTCATTGCTCCGAAGTCGGCCATGTCGGCAAGGAAAACGGTTGTCTTGACCACTTTGGCAAGTCCGCTGCCGGCCTCCTCCAGAATGGCCTTTGCATTGCGGATCGACTGGGCTGTCTGCTCCTTTATGCCACCCTCGGGGAAAGCTCCCGTAGCAGGGTCGATGGGTAGCTGGCCGGACACAAAAACGAGTCCTGCACCGCTGTCGATGGCCTGGCTGTATGGGCCTATGGCGGCCGGGGCCTTGGATGAACTGATTGCTTTCATACGTTTCGGTTTTTGTCAAAGATACAGTTTTTATTGCTACTGAGAATAATAATTGATAAAAATTCATATTTTTGCATGTGCGCTAACCGCATAAGTGGTGAAGAAAATCAAGAAATATTTGTTGCTCGCAGTGCTCGCCATTGCCGCTCTTGTCTATTATTTTGTAGGCGGAGGCGGGGCTGCCGAGGAGCCCGTGACTCCTGATGATCCGGGCGTTCTGGCATCCCCGGGCACTGATGTCAGCTCCGGTGGCGCCCTTGAACTTCCGGTGCCTGTATCCGGAGGGCGTATCGTTAAGCATGGTGCATACGTAACTTCTTACAATACAAGCACTCTCATTCCCGACTGGGTGGCTTATGAGCTCACTGCCGAGGAGGCTGAGGGGCGCCGCGACCGGGACGGTATAGAGTTCCGGATGGATCCCGACCTGCGGGGCTGCACCCAGGCCATGCGGGAGGATTACAGCGGCTCCGGATGGACCAAGGGGCACCTCATGCCGGCCGCCGACGCCGCTTTCAGCAGCACCGCCATGGCGGAGACGTTCTACTTTACCAATATCTGCCCGCAGAACGAAGTCCTCAATGCCGGCGACTGGCAGTACCTTGAGAAGCGCGTCCGCGCCTGGGCCAAGCGCTACGGAAGCGTGTGGGTTGTCACCGGACCTATAGTAGGGAAGAACCGCTACGGGACCATCGGAGAGAGGGACGTAGTGGTGCCCGATTCGTTCTACAAAGCCGTCCTTGCCCGCCGCCCCGACGGATCTTACAGCGCCATCGCCTTTGTGATGGACAATGACGACGCCCGCTACTACCTCAAGGACTGCTTGATGAGCGTCGATGAACTCGAAGCCCTCACCGGCTTCGACTTCTTCCCCGCCCTCGACGACAAAATCGAAGAAAGAGTCGAAGGCAAAGTCAAGCTCAGCGACTGGGGGATTAAGTGATCGGGTAGATCATAACTTCTGACACATTTTACAGGTTTTTGTGCGTTTCGGGCCCAAATGAGCTGCCGGGCAAGGTCTAATAATATGCCGGGGACCTTGCCCGCTTACCTGGCTCTGACGGCCCTCTAACGGCTTTCCTTGGGCAAGGTGTCGCCGCTGAAAGGAGACCTTGCCCGCCCATCCGCCTCGCAGGCCCCGCCCGCAGCGGCTATCATCCACGCCGGGCAGGAGATCCACGAGAAAGTCCCTCTGGCAGACGTCGCAGGTCTGGTTGTTTATCGTCGCAGGTCGGAAAAAGGATGGGAGACCGGCGACGCTATATGGCACATTGCTTTGATTTGTGTCGCAGGTCCCCGGTAGAAATACTGACCTGCGACGCCAAGCCTCTTGACCTGCGACATGGAGGAAGATTCCTGCTTTCCAGCCTCCTGCAGCATCTCCGTCAGGCTGGAAAACATGAGTTAGCGCGTAGTGGTGTGAGGCCCGCGGCGGAAGAGAAAGAAGCTTTCGGGCAAGGTCTAATTATATGCCGGGGACCTTGCCCGCATACCTGGCTCCTGCGGGCCTCTAACGGCTTTTCCCGGGCAAGGTGTCGCCAATGAAATGAGACCTTGTCCGCTTTGGCCTTCGAGAGCGCACAAATATGGGTTTTTCGTGTCAAAACAGAAGGTTCTGAGCCTCTTTTGCCACATTTTCCAAGATTTTGTGCGCTTTGGGTTCGGCAATAGGCTATTCTGACACAAAACAGCGGCTTTTGTGCTTGTCTGCCCCCGCCCGCCGCTAATTTTTGCTCAAAAGCTAAAAAATGTTTACTTTCGTGCAAAATAATCACATTATGGCAAGTACACCTACACCTCACATCGGAGCGCAGTACGGCGAGATAGCCGAGACCGTCATCATGGCGGGCGACCCTCTGCGAGTCCAATTCATGGCAGAAAATTTCCTCGATAATCCCGTTCAATTCAATAACGTCCGCGGAATGCTGGGCTTCACCGGCACCTACAAAGGCAAACGCGTCAGCGTGATGGGCCACGGCATGGGCATTCCCTCGATAGGCATCTATACCTACGAGCTTTATAACTTCTATGGAGTCAAAACCATCATCCGCGTGGGTTCTGCCGGAGCATACAGCATGGACCTCCACGTGGGCGACCTGGTGATTGCCGAGGGTGCCTGCACCGACTCCTGCTACGGCGACCAATACCACCTGAGGGGAACTTTCGCCCCCATCGCCGACTTCGACCTCATCCGCCGCGCCGCTGACGAATGCACCCGCAGAGGCATCAACTATAAAGTGGGCAATGTGCTCTCGACCGACGTGTTCTACTCCGACACGCCGGACATAAACGGATGGATCAAGATGGGCGTGCTGGCGGTGGAGATGGAGGCGTCGGCCCTTTATATGAATGCAGCCCGCAGCGGCAACAAGGCCCTGGCTATCTGCACCATATCCGATCACGTCATTACCGGCGAAGATACCACAGCCGAGGAGCGCGTAACCACTTTCACAAATATGATGGAAGTGGCCCTCTCACTGCTTTAGTGCCGTCCTGAAGCCGCAGTCGCCCCCGCCTGGCTCCGCCCCCGCCCCGGCCCTGACCGGCATAAACGCATAAGCCCAAGCAAGCATAAAAATACCGCCGCCCCACACCCGGGAGCGGCGGTAAAATTATTTAAAGCATCTTAGAACTGATGAACTTTGATTCCGGTGTAATGAATCTGGAGCGTTCCGCCGTTGTTGATCCTGGCACCATTCTCAGCGGCCGTGAACTTAAGTTTGATGGAAGCATCCTGGACCAAGCTGTTGCCGGAGTTGTCATTTACCCTCACGATAATCGAGGTCTTGGCGGGAGAGGCTTTTGTGCCGGCGGCGATAGGATTGTTGATGGTAGCTGTGACGCCCTGGACGGATTCGCCGGTACCGGAGATCTCAAAAGGCATGCTGTTGGTAACATCGGCAATCACATCGTATTCCTTTGATTCAATGGTATAGTCCGAGAGCTTGAGGCCCAGGTCGGTGAACGCCTTGATGAGGGTAAACGAAGAACCTTTCCTGAGCGTAAACGGCACGAAAACCTTGGCGGTTGCCCTTAACTTGAATGCCGATGCCGCGGGAGCCACGCCGGCCTTGGTGGTGCCCACGCCGGCCATAACCTTAAACTTGACGGGACCGCTGAGTTTGTGGCCGACGAAAACGTCCTTGGCAGTGTTGTCCATTATGACGGTGGCATTTGAGTTGGCGGCGGGAACGTCGGAGTTGGAACTCTTGATAAGCACGGTGTAACCGGTCTTGCCTGCCGGTACAGGAATGGAGAAAGTGACTGTCTGGACGGCCTTAGTTAAAGTGCTGGCCTCTACGTCGACATCGAACTTGACGGTCTTGTCCGAGGGGTTGTCGAAGGTGAAGAATATCTGTGCCGGATCAAAGTCGGCACCTCCGCTGATAGCGGGGCCGTCGTCGGCGACAACGGTAAACTCTCCGAGTAAAGTATTCTTGCCGGCCTCCAGGGTGCACTCTTTTTCGATGCCTTTGGAAGGCTCGAAGCTCAAGCAAATATCTCCGGCCGGAGTAGTGGCGAGATTGTTGTCAAACTGAACGTCGAAAAGCTTCTCGGGAGTAAGGTTGGCGTGTTTGTCAACCCCCATGGGGACATCCATATCCCAATTATTGAACAAGTTGCAGGAAACGGCAGCTGCGGCTGCAACCACCAGCAAAAGAAGTGTATTCTTGATTTTCATAACCGTGTTATTTAAAACAACAATTAAGCAAAGATACGATTAATGCATAAAAAACCAAAAATAAAGCGTAGCTTTGCACCGATGTCAGGTAAAGTGAAATTCAGAACGGTAGCCGTTATTATCGTTGCCATCCTGCTGCTTGCAGTGGGGGTTTTGCTGCTTTTTACCTCTCCGACCCTCAAGTATGGAGTTATCCTCATAGCCGGCATTGTCTTGGGCTATTTGGTATGGAAAGCCTTCATTAAAAACGGCCGTGAAGAACTGCTTAAAAGCGAGCAGCGCAACGACGAACTGACCAATCAGCTCTCGGAACTGCGCCGCGAGTTGGATACCCTTCGCCACAGCCCGCTCAACGTGGCCTCCCTGACCCCCGTGCTGCACCTTTCTGTACTTAACGTAGATACTTCGTTCACGCGCACTTACGTCCGTGAAGACAAGGAGCGGTCGCTCGTTTTCAACGGAGCGCTCCGGGCCGATATCTGTGCCGAATACGGGGTGCGCCTAGAGGATGTAAGGTTCAAATATGAGCCCGATTCGGATACTCTCTACGTGGCCGGATTCAACCCCGGCATCATTTCTTACTCCCGTAAGCGCCTGACTTGGGACCTGAGCAACACTTTCCGGAGCCGCTCGCTGCTGGGCATAAGCCTTCCTCCTGTTAACGACAAGGTGGCGGAAGATTTTACCCACAAGATGACGGAAAGCATTCGTGCCGAGGTTGAGGCTGAAATCGACAATCGCCGGGTCAAGGAGTTCGATTGGCTGGAGCCTGTGGTGTCGCGGCAAATAATTGATGTACTGCGTGTTGCAGTGTGCGGGCCCAAGACCAGGATCAACGTCCTCGAAGACCCTGCAGGCGAGGGCTTCGTGGGAATAGACGAGCTGTACCGCAGCCACGTGGCCTCCGCCCCCCAGATACAATCATAACAAATTGGTATTGCCCGGCAAGGCCGCCAAGCGTAACTTTGCGCAGCAATGCTGACAATCGACAAACTCGAAATAAATCAATACGCAACAATCGTCTCGGTCGGAGGCGAGGGTGCAACCCGTATGCATTTTTTGGATATGGGACTCATCCCCGGCGCCACCTTCCAGGTTGTGGGCCGAGCCCCGACGGGGGATCCTATCCAGTTGCAGATCAACGGATACGCACTCACCCTTCGGCAAGCGGATGCCGCCGATATCAGCGTTTCGCTCCTTTCCGCTCCCGACGTGCAAGCCTCGGAGGGCTCCGGACAGGAAGGACGCAACGCTTATCTTCACGACCACAATTCCCACCCGGGCCTTGGCGAAGGAGGGAAATATCATTCCAAAGACCACCGTAACGCCATTCCCAAAGGTACCGTGATCCGCTTTGCCCTTGCCGGCCAGCAGAACTGCGGAAAGACCACTCTTTTCAACCTTCTTACAGGCTCCCGCCAGCATGTGGGCAACTTCCCCGGCGTGACGGTTGACCGTAAGGAAGGCGCCATCCGCGACTGGCCGGACACGGTAATCACCGACCTGCCCGGCATTTACTCCCTCTCGCCGTACACCACCGAAGAGATAGTGTCGCGTGAGTTTATCCTCGACCCCGATACTCGCGGACTCATAAACATAGTTGACGCTTCCAACATCGAACGCAACCTCTACCTGACCCTTCAGCTGATGGAACTCGATGTGCCTATGGTACTGGCGCTCAATATGATGGACGAAGTAAGGGGGAACGGGGGCTCCATCCGCATCAACGAGATGGAACGCATTCTGGGCATTCCTGTGGTGGGCATTTCGGCCGCGGGCAACGAGGGTATCGACGAGCTTGTGGAGCACGCCGTTCACGTGGCGCGCTACCGCGAGACCCCCGGCCGCACCGACTTCTGCGGCAAAGACGATGACGGGGGCTCCGTGCACCGTTGCATACATAGCGTAATGCATCTGATAGAAGACCACGCTGCAGCGGCCGGTCTTCCGCTGCGTTTTGCCGCCACAAAACTTATCGAGGGTGACGACTGGGTGGAGAGGGCCCTCAAGCTCCCAGCCGACGAAAAAAGCGCCATCGAGAGCATCATCACCACCATGGAGAGCGAGCGCGGGATGGACCGCGCGGCAGCTATCGCCCAGATGCGCTATACCTTCATCCGCAAACTCTGCGCGCAGACGGTGGTCAAGCCCCGAGAGAGCCGCGAGTATATACGCAGCCGCCGCATCGACAAGGTCCTTACCGGAAAATGGACGGCAATCCCTATCTTCATCGCTGTTATGGCGCTGGTGATATGGCTCACTATAGATGTGCTCGGAGCTCCTCTTCAAGCCCTGCTTGATGCCGGCATAGGAGCCCTCGGACAAGGCGTCGGCAACTTGCTCGCACGGTGGAATGTAAGCCCTGCCGTGCAATCGCTGGTTGTCGATGCCATTTTCGGGGGAGTGGGATCAGTAATAAGCTTCGTGCCCATTATCATTATTCTGTTCTTCTTCCTGTCGATGCTGGAAGACAGCGGCTACATGGCCCGCGTGGCATACGTCACCGACGGCTTCCTGCGCAAGATAGGCTTGTCGGGGCGCAGTATCGTGCCGCTCCTCATCGGACTCGGATGCTCGGTGCCCGGAGTGATGGCTTCGCGCACCCTTCCCTCGGCGCGCGACCGCCGCAAGACCATAATGCTCACGCCGTTCATGAGCTGTTCGGCCAAATTGCCCATATATGCCTTCCTGAGCAGCGCTTTCTTCCCCGGACGCGGCGGGCTGGTGCTGGTGTGCCTATACTTGTTGTCAATAGTGATAGGCATCCTGGTGGCTCTGGCTGGCAAGTACTGGCGGGGAAAGTCGGAGGCGGCTCCCTTTGTGATGGAGCTTCCCAATTACCGCCTGCCACAGCTGCGCAACGTCTGGCACTTGCTGTGTGATAAGACCAAGGACTTTATACAGAGAGCCTTTACTGTGATCTTCGTGGCTACGCTGGTGATATGGTTCCTGCAGACCTTCGACTTCCGTTTCAATATGGTACAGAACGGCGAGGGTAGCATTCTGGCGTGGCTTGCAGGCATCCTTGCTCCGCTGTTTGCTCCGCTGGGACTGGGCGACTGGAGAGTGGTGACGGCATTCATTTCCGGATTCCTCGCCAAGGAGAGCGTCGTTTCCACCATGGAGGTGCTTGGCGTGGCGGGCACTCTTACCGTGGCTACGGCGGTGCCTATGCTGGTGTTCTGCCTGCTTTATACGCCCTGCGTTGCTGCGATAGCGGCGGTAAGGCGTGAACTCGGGGGCAAGTGGGCCCTGTTTATGATCGGCTTCCAGTGCGCCGTGGCCTGGGTGGCTGCATTCGGTGCTTACAGGATTGCGCTTCTGTTCGTATGAATCTGGCGACGATAATAGTTTTGGTGTTTGTTGTTGTGGCAGCTGTTGCGGCGGTGGCTTTTATGGTGCACCGCCGCAAGAGAGCAGGGTCCGAAATATGCTGCGGCTGCGCCCTCAGGAACTATTGCCGGAAATAGCCGATTTTTGTTATATTTGCAATCTATGAAGATTTGCGTTATCGGCGGAGCCAATATGGACATCTGCGCAACGACTGCGGTGCCTTTCGTTGCAAGGGATTCCAATCCCGGAATGGTGCGTACAGCACCCGGCGGAGTGGGCCGGAACATAGCCCACAATCTTGTGCTGCTTGGAAATGAAGTACAACTCATTACGGTGTTCGGTGACGACGGCTTCGGACGTATGCTGCGCGAGCACTGTGCCTCCGTGGGTATAGGCACCAAGTACAGCCGGGTTGTGTCAGGAGCCAGGAACGCCTGTTTCGTGAGCTTGAACGACTCGGACGGAGAACTTCTGGGCGGCGTTGCCGATATGGCCGTGACCGGGCTTATGACTCCCGAATGGCTGGAGTCACGTCTGTCAAAGATCAATAAGTTCGACGTCGTAGTGGCCGATACCAACCTGCCTGCGGAGACTCTCGGTATGCTGGTAAGCTGCTGTGAACCACCCCTTTATATCGATGCCGTCTCGTCCGCAAAGGCCATGCGCCTGCGCGAGGCCCTGGCAATGAACCGCCTGCATTCCGACCCTGTGTTCGCCCTCAAATGCAACCGCCTCGAGGCCGAGGTGCTGGGCCTTTTCGAGCCGGGCCGTTCCCTGGGCTCGAAGGTTGGCAGGATATATCTGAGCAAGGGTTCCGAGGGGGTTGTGGTGCGCGAAGACGGAGAGGAGACCGCTCTCCCCGCGCTTCCCGCTACTGGCATAGTCAATGCCACGGGTGCGGGAGACGCCCTCCTGGCGGGAATAGTGCACGCAGGGCCGCAGGCTACTGCGGTTGACGCCGCCCGCTTCGGACTTGAGTGCGCCCGCATTGCAATGCAAACTTCAGAAGCTGTAAACGAAGAAATCAAGCATCTGAAATATGAATAAATATCTCGATATAGCCCCCGAGGTGAGTGCCGCGCTTGCCGCTTCTCGCCCCGTGGTGGCTTTGGAATCGACCATTATCTCGCACGGAATGCCTTATCCGCAGAATGTGGAGACGGCACTCCGCGTGGAGCAGACAATACGTGACTGCGGAGCGGTACCCGCCACCATAGCCATAATAGGCGGGCGCTTGAAAGCCGGCCTGAGCCGGGAAGAGATTGAGCACCTGGGCCGCAGCGGAAGGGCTGTAGCCAAAGCCTCCCGCAGGGATCTCCCCGTGTTGGTGGCTCGCGGAGCCGACGGAGCAACTACCGTCACCACAACCATGATTATTGCCGCTATGGCCGGCATCAAGGTATTCGCCACCGGAGGAATCGGGGGAGTGCACCGCGGAGCGCAGACTACTATGGACATATCCGCCGACCTTGAAGAACTTGCCCGCACAAGCGTAATGGTGGTTTGCGCAGGAGCCAAGTCTATTCTGGACCTGGGCCTTACGCTGGAGTATCTGGAGACTCACGGAGTGCCCGTAATAGGCTATGGGACCGACGAACTTCCGGCTTTCTATACGCGTCGGAGCGGCTTCAAGGTGGACTACCGCATCGATACACCCGAGGAGCTTGCAGCCGCTTTCCGCGCTAAGCTTGACATGGGCCTTGGCGGCGGAATGCTGGTTACCAATCCCATCCCCGAGGAGTATTCCATGGATCCGGAGCGTATAAATGCCGCCATAGAGCAGGCTCTCGCTGAGGCCGCAGAGCAGGGCATTCGCGGCAAGGAAACCACACCTTTCCTGCTTGCCAGGGTAAAGGATATCACCGGCGGGGACAGCCTTGCTTCCAACATACAGTTGGTTCTGAACAACGCCCGCCTCGCAGCCGCCACTGCCAAGTGCTTGTGCGAGTAACGATTTGAAAAATGGACGAGCTGATTAAAGACCTTGCGCAGCAAGAATACAAACAAGGCTTCGTGACTGACGTCGAGCAGGAGTATGTACCCAAGGGTCTGAACGAAGATATCATCCGCCTCATATCGGCCAAGAAAGGGGAGCCCGGGTGGCTGCTTGACTTCCGGCTTGACGCCTTCCGGCGCTGGCAGACTATGAAGGAGCCCCGTTGGGGGCACCTCAAGATGCCAAAGATTGATTATCAAGACATTATCTATTACGCTGCCCCCATTAAAGACAGCGAGCGCCCTACCGAGATCGACCCTGCCCTTATGGAAACCTTCGACAAGCTGGGCATTCCCCTTAAGGAGAGGGAAGTGCTTGCCGGAGTGAAATCCAAGGAGGTTGCTGTCGATGCCGTATTCGATTCGGTGAGCGTTGCCACCACCTTCCGCAAGACTCTCTCAGACAAAGGAATAATCTTCTGTTCCTTCTCCGAGGCGGTAAAAGAGCATCCCGACCTGGTGCGAAAGTACCTTGCCACCGTGGTGCCCGCGGGGGACAATTTCTTTGCGGCGCTCAATTCGGCAGTGTTCTCGGACGGCTCGTTCTGCTATGTTCCCAAGGGGGTCGAATGCCCTATGGAACTTAGCAGCTACTTCCGCATCAACGCGGCCGGCACCGGGCAGTTCGAGCGTACTCTCATAGTGGCCGACGAGGGGGCGAAGCTGAGCTATATGGAGGGCTGCACCGCCCCTATGCGCGACACCAACCAGCTGCATGCCGCGGTGGTCGAAATAATAGTGGAAAAAGACGCCGACGTGAAATACAGCACCGTCCAGAACTGGTATCCCGGCGATGCGCAGGGCCGCGGCGGCATACTTAACCTGGTGACCAAGAGGGGGCTTTGCCGCGGCGAGGGCTCGCACCTGAGCTGGACTCAGGTAGAGACGGGCTCGGCCATTACCTGGAAGTACCCTAGCACCGTGCTCAAAGGGGACTACAGTTCTTCGGAATTCTATTCTGTAGCCATGACCAATAATTACCAGCAGGCCGATACCGGCACCAAGATGATACATCTCGGGCGCGGGACCCGCAGCCGCATAGTTTCAAAAGGTATATCAGCCGGGCACAGCGAGAACAGCTACCGAGGCCTCGTGCGTATGGGGCCCTGCGCGGTGGGAGCAAGGAATTTCTCGTCCTGCGATTCTCTGCTGATAGGTTCTCAGTGCGGAGCCCATACCTTCCCGGTGATCAAGAATTTCTGCCCGCAGGCGGTAGTGGAGCATGAGGCCACCACTTCCAAGATCAGCGACGACCAGCTCTTCTACTGCGGCCAGAGGGGTATAGGTCCCGAAGATGCGACGGCCCTTATAGTAGGCGGTTACGCCAAAGAGGTGTTGAGCCGTCTGCCCATGGAATTCGCAATCGAAGCTCAGAAGCTGCTGAGCGTGTCTTTGGAGGGGGCTGTAGGATGAGCTGGGTAGAGATAGTGTCGGCCATACTCGGCCTTAGCTGCGTGTTCCTTGCGGGCCGCGGCTCCAAGTACAACTTCTGGGTGGGATACATCTACAATGTGTTCCTGTTCGTGCTGTTCTGGCGGCAGCATCTGTACAGCGCAATGCTGCTGCAGCCGGTGGCCTTCGGAATCAACCTTTACGGGCATTGGCGCTGGACGCATCCCAAGGAGGAGGAGAAGAACTCCAAGGGGGATTTGAAAATCGGCAAGATGAAGCCCTGGCAGTGGGTGAATATGTTTACCTTGGTTGTGCTGTGCGGCATACTTTGGGCCAAGGCCCTGCAGTGGCTCCCCCAGAGATGGCCCGAAGTTTTCGCCCCGGACCCGCAGCCACTGCTTGATTCTTTCATTCTGATGCTCACCCTCACGGCCCAGTTCCTGAGTGCCCGGAAGTACTGGGAGTGCTGGATCGTGTGGCTTGTGGTGAATGTGGCAAATATAGTGCTCTACATCAGCTCCGGCCTGTACGTCATGCCTATAGTCAGCGCCCTTTACCTTGCCAACGGCATTTGGTCGCTTATTGGCTGGAGGCGCAAATACTCCCAAAACGAATAGATTGTCAATGATATGAAAATCAGGCGTTTAATAATAGCTGCCCTGCTCCTTGCGCTAACGGCGTTCCCTGCCGGGGCGGCTGTCAAGACGTACAAGCTCCTGTCTCCTTCAGGAGAGCTTGCCATAGATATTTCGGCTGGTCCGCAGACCCTTTGGTCGGTGAAGATGTGCGGCTCTGCCATCATCGAGCCCTCGCCGCTTAGCATGACTCTTGACGACGGCACCGTGTTCGGCAAGGACGTCAAAGTTAAAAAGGCCGTCAAGAGCAGCGTAAACAGCATTCTTGCGCCTGTCGTGTACCGCCAGGCTCAGGTTAAGGAGGCATATAATGAACTTACGCTCCGCTGTAAGGGCTATTCGATAGTATTCCGCGCCTACGACGAGGGTGCCGCTTACCGTTTTGTGGCCGACCGCAAAGCCCCCTTCAAGGTTAACGGCGAGCAGGCGGCATTCAATATCGGGCGCGACTGCAAGGCATTCGTGCCATATACACGTAAAAGCAACGATAGCTTTGAGTGCCAGTTCTTTACCTCTTTCGAATCTACTTATACCCGCACCGAAATAAGCAAATGGGAGAAGGGCCGCCTCGCCTTCCTTCCCGTCACTCTGGACGGGCCCGGGGGAATGAAGATCTGCATCACCGAGAGCGACCTGCTGAACTATCCCGGAATGTATCTTTCCAACGAGGACGGCGACACTAGCCTCGAGGCCGTGTTCGCTCCATATCCAAAAGATATCGAGCAGGGCGGCCACAATATGCTCCAGGGCCTTGTGCGCTCGCGCGAGGACTATATCGCCAAGGCTGATGCCGGCGAGGCTTTCCCTTGGCGTATCGTAGTAGTTTCCAAAGAAGATAAAGACCTTCTGACCTGCGACCTTCCCTGGCTGCTCGGGCGCGAGAGGGATCCGGGAGTCGATTTCAGCTGGGTAAAGCCCGGCAAAGTGGCCTGGGACTGGTGGAACGCCTGGAACGTGTACGGAGTTAATTTCAAGTCCGGAGTCAACAACGACACGTACAAATACTATATCGACTTTGCTTCCCGCAACGGCATAGAATACGTTATTCTTGACGAGGGATGGGCGGTAAATAAACAGGCCGACCTGTTCCAGGTGGTGCCCGAGATAGATCTTCCGGAGCTCTGCCGATATGCCGGAGAGCGTGGCGTGGGGCTCATACTCTGGGCCGGCTACTGGGCGTTCGAAAAGGATATGGAGCGCGCTTGCCGCGAATATTCAGCGATGGGCGTCAAGGGCTTCAAGGTCGACTTTATGGACCGCGACGACCAGCCCATGGTTGATTTCTACCGCCGTACAGCCGAAACCGCCGCGCGCTATCACCTGATGGTCGATTTCCACGGAGCTTTCAAGCCAGCGGGACTCCAGCGCACCTGGCCCAACGTGGTGAACTTCGAGGGCGTGTACGGCCTGGAGAACGCCAAGGGCCAGAAGCCTTACGATATTGATCTCGTTACTTACGAGGTGAGCATCCCCTTCGTGCGCCTTGTCGCCGGGCCTTGCGACTATACGCAGGGAGCTATGCGCAATGCCACCAAGGGTAATTTCCGCTACGTGAGTTCGGAGGCTATGTCGCAGGGGACCCGCTGCCGTCAGCTGGCCGAGTACGTCATCTTCGACGCGCCTCTCACCATGCTTTGCGACTCGCCGTCCAATTACAAAAAAGAGCGCGAGTGCCTTAAATTCATTGCCGAAGTGCCCACTGTGTGGGATGAAACCCGTGCGCTTGAAGGCAAGGCGGGCGAATATGTGGCTATTGCGCGCCGCAAGGGCGATACTTGGTACATAGGCGCCCTTACCGACTGGAACGAGAGGGAAATGACCCTCGACCTTTCCTTCATAGAGGGGACGCCGCTGCTGGAAGTCTTCGCCGACGGGGCCAACGCCCACAGGGCGGCGAGGGACTACAAGCACCAGTGGCTTGATTTCCCCGAGGGGGGCAGAATCAGTATCAAAATGGCCCCTGGCGGCGGCTGGGCGGCGATTTTGCGCAGCACTCCCGAGCCTTGGCAGAAGACCGATTCCGACTGGCCCCAGTACGGAGTTTACGAAAAGCAAAATGCCGAAATGACCTCCGCACCCAAGATGGTGCTGTTCGGCGACTCTATTACCTGGAACTGGGAGAGGCTTGACCATCAGTGGCTGGAGGAGCACGGCTTCGTGGGCCGCGGTATCAGCGGGCAGACCACCGCTCAGCTGCTCTCGCGTATCAGGCCGGACGTGATCGACCTGCATCCGGAATACATGGCACTCCTCATAGGCACCAACGATATTGCACGCAACAACGGTTATATATCGGTCGAGAACTGCTTCGGCAATATCGTGTCGATGGTGGAACTTGCCCGCGTCAACGGCATCAAACCGATTCTCTGCACCCTTTGCCCCGCCGGCACCATAGGCTGGCGCAAGCAACTGGGTGACCCCAGGCCGCAGATAGAGCAGCTCAACGGCTTGATCAAGGATTATGCGGCCGGGCACAACATTCCGCTCGCCGATTATCATTCAGCACTCCGCACCCCTGACGGAGCTCTTGATCCCGCTTATGCTTTAGACTCCGTGCATCCCAACCTTGCCGGGTATAAAGTGATTGAAAAAGTGCTTCTGGAGGCTGTAGGACTGAAGGTTATGTCGTTCAACATCCGCAATGCCGGGGCCAAGGACGGCGAGAACTCCTGGCCTCAGAGGCGCGAGGCCGTTGCCGCAATGCTGCGCAGCGAGAGGCCCGATGTTTTCGGCATCCAGGAAGCCTATCCCGAGCAGGAAGCATTCATTCTGCAGAATTGCCCCGAATACAAAGGCTTCGGCGTGGGCCGTGACGACGGTAAGGACGCGGGCGAGAGGATGTCGGTGTTCTACCGTACCGATGTCCTTGAGCTGCTTGACGGCGGCACCTGGTGGCTTTCGGAGACTCCCGGCGTGCCTTCGGTGGGCTGGGATGCCAAGTATCCCCGTACCGCCACATGGGCTAAACTGCGGGAGCGCAGCAGCGGCAGGGAGTTTTACTTCGTCAACACCCATCTCGACCACAGGGGAGTGGAAGCACGCAAGCGCGGACTCTCTATGGTTGTGGACCGTGTTGAGGAAATGACCCCCGGGGTGCCTCTCATCTTTACCGGCGACTTTAACGTGGAGCCGGGGGACGAGTGCCTTCTTAGCCTTGAGGGCAAGATGCTTGACGCGCGTCTCCAGGCGCCCGTCACCAGCGACAAGCCGTCGTTTAACGGGTATGGCGCAACCCGCGCCAAAATAATCGATTACATCTACTACCGAGGCTTCTCTTCAGCACGTGAGTTCTACGTGGTGGACCGGAGCTTCGAGGGTAAACCCTATATCTCCGACCATTATCCCATAGCAGCGGTGCTGGGGTTCTAAATAAGCATTTATGTCAGACATTCTACTTGAAATAAAAGACCTGCACGCCGGAATCGAAGGACGTGAAATCCTCAAAGGCGTGAACCTTACCATACGCCGCGGCGAGGTGCATGCAGTTATGGGGCCCAACGGGGCTGGAAAGTCAACCCTGAGCGCGGTCCTGGCCGGACGGCCGGACTACAGAGTGCTCTCGGGCTCAGTGACTTATGCCGGCCGCGACTTGCTCGCCATGCCTCCCGAGGAGCGCTCCTGGGCAGGTATATTCCTGAGCTTCCAGTATCCGGTGGAGATTCCCGGGGTGAGCATCACCAACTTTATGAAAGCCGCTCTCAACGCCAGGCGCAAGGCTGCAGGCGAGAGCGAGCTAAAGCCCGCGGAGTTCCTTAAGCTCCTGAAGGAAAAGATGGCCCTGGTGCAGATGAAGGGCGAATTTGCCAAGAGAGAGGTGAACGTGGGCTTTTCCGGCGGCGAAAAGAAGCGCAACGAGATTTTCCAGATGGCGATGCTTGAGCCTGTGCTGAGTATTCTGGACGAGACCGACAGCGGCCTCGATGTGGACGCCCTGCGCATAGTGGCGGACGGCGTGAACCGTCTGCGCACTGCCGAGACTGCATCTATAGTTATTACTCACTACCAGCGCCTGCTGGAGTACATAGTTCCGGACGTGGTGCATGTGCTCAAGGACGGGCGCATCGTCAGTACCGGCGGACGCGAGCTTGTTGACCTGATCGAAAAACAAGGGTACGATGGCATCAACGGATAAATTGGTGTGCGTAGTCGGGCGCGATCCGCTCCCGGCGGTGACTCATCTGGAGAGTGGCGAGCAGCTGCATCTGACTCTCATCGTTCCCGAGGGCGTGAGCTGCGAGCGGGCGCTGGAGTTCCATCTCGACGGTCCCGGGGCTTCGCTCGACCTTGCGGGGGCCTGGCGCTGCAGCGGCTCGGAGAATGTCCGGCTGCAGGTAATTGTGCGCCATAATGCTCCCGGGTGCCATTCGGAGCAGCTTTTCAAGGGCGTGGTGAGTGGGAGCGCGAGGGCCGAATTCGACGGTCTTGTGTACGTGGCTCCCGGTGCCGTCAAGACCGATGCGCACCAGCAGTGCCACTCTCTGTTGCTCTCCGAGGGCGCTTTCTGCGAGGCCCGGCCGCAGCTGGAGATTTATGCCGACGATGTGCAGTGTTCGCACGGCGCTACTACCGGATATCTCAATCCTGAAGAACTGTTTTATATGCGCAGCCGCGGCATTCCCGAGGATGAAGCGCGAGCAATGCAGGTGGAGGCCTTCCTCGCGCCTGTGCTTAACCGAGCCTTATGATTCTGCGCACCTGCACCAAAGTGAACGTCGGGCTCAATGTCCTGCGCCGCCGTCCCGAAGGCTTCCACGACATCGAGACGCTGTTCGTGCCGTACTATGGTTGGGCAGATGTGCTGGATGTGGAGCCCGCGGCGGAGCTTTCTATCGAGATTGAGCGGGCGGAAGGAGTGGACTGGGACCCGATGGACGACCTGACGGTGCGTGCCTGGCGGCTTCTGAAGGCCGATTTCCCGCAGTTGCCTCCTGTGCGTATAGGTTTGCAAAAGTTCGCCCCTGTGGGGGCCGGGCTCGGAGGCGGCAGTGCCGATGCGGCCTTTATGCTTCGTGCTCTTAATGAGATCGGGGAGCTGGGGCTTTCAGATGCCGCTCTCGCCGCCTATGCTGCGCGCCTTGGTTCTGATTGCGCGTTTTTTGTCGGCACTACCAACCCTCAGACGCTCCCGGTCGCTGACGCTTTGTTTTATTGCCGGCCGATGTTCGCTACCGGCAGGGGAGAGGTGCTGGAACCTTTCGACATTGACCTGTCGGGCTATGAGCTCCGGGTGGAGATTCCTCTCGGGCCGGACGGCAAGCCTGTGGCCGTGAGTACCAGGGAGGCTTACGGCGGCATAGTTCCGCGCGATCGCTGGCGTTGGTTGGATTGCAGCAGCGGCATCCAGCCTCCTGTTCGTAAGGGCCAGAGTCGGCAGGACGCCGCTGCTGCGAGCCCGGAAGTGCCGGCACGTAATGACCAGGGTCGGTATGGAACCGCCGGCACTGCTGCCATCGCTGAGTCTCCGTCCGCTGTCATTCTGAGCGAGCAAAGCGAGTCGAAGAATCTCCTACCCCTCCGGGAAGCCTTGAAACTCCCTGTCGAGCAATGGCGCGGCCTCGTCGTCAACGACTTCGAAGCCACCGTCTGCCCCCGCCACCCCGAAATCCCCGCCCTCATTGCCGACTTCTACCGCCGCGGCGCCTCCTACGCCGCCATGTCCGGCTCCGGCTCCTCCGTCTTCGGCCTCTTCCGCAAATAATCGCCCCGGCTCCCCGGCCTTTCTTCTCCATAGCACTATGCAAGCCGATCACGTCGCAGGTCAGCTGACGCTACGTCGCAAGTCACGGCTTGTCACGTCGCAAGTCAGCTTTTCTATGTAGGACCGGCAACGCTATATGCCATACAGCAGTGATTTCCGTCGCCGGTCCCCAGCAAAGAATCGGACCTGCGACACCAGATGGGGAACCAGCATTACCGGAGTGGCAGACCTGCGACAAAAAGTGTTTTCCCTTCGCCCGCCGCTCCCGCTCCCTTCCCGCTCCCGCCTCCCCCGCCCCTGCTCCCCGCCTCCCCCTCTTCCCCCCCTCCCGCACCCCCGGAAGCACTTCCGAAACCCTACGCAATACTTTAATATATTAACACTTGTATTTTGGTGGCAGAGTATTTATATTTGTGATATATAATAACGCTACAAACTCCAACCTATGAAAGCCAAAAGCATACTGTTGCTGCTGGTGTTACTGTTCATCGCCGCTCCGGCATTTGCCCAGGGGCAGGGACAGGGCACCGGCAAGGTCACCGTATCCGGTAAGGTCCTTGACGATCAGGGGGCTCCGGTTATAGGTGCTGGTGTAATGGTGGAGGGGACAACTACCGGTGTGGCTACCGACCTGAACGGTAATTATACCATCACTGTTCCTTCCAACGCTTCCCTTTCAATTCAGAGCATCGGTTTTAAGACCGTGGTAATACCGGTACGCGGCCGATCGAGGATTGATGTTACTCTCTCTTCCGACGACGAACTGCTCGACGAGGTGGTGGTCGTAGGTTACGGTACTCAAAAGAAGGCCAACCTTACCGGTGCGGTCGACCAGGTGGGGGCCGAAACCTTTGACGGCCGTCCCAACGCCAACCTGGCGCAGATGCTCCAGGGCCGCGTGGCCAACCTCAACCTCAAGTTTACCGACGGCCGTCCAAACTCTTCGCCGTCGTTCAACATCCGAGGAAGAACCTCTATCGGACAAGGCGGCAGCGCGCTTGTGCTCATCGACGGTGTGGAAGGCAACGCCAGCCTCCTGAACCCTAACGATATCGAGAGCGTGTCGGTGCTCAAAGACGCCGCCTCTTCGGCTATCTACGGATCCAGGGCTCCTTACGGCGTTGTGCTCATCACCACCAAAAACGCCAAGAAGGGCACCGCCACCGTCAGCTACCAGACCAACCTTTCTTTCGAAAGGCCGACCGCAATGCCTGACGTGGTGTCAGACGGTTATGTGTGGGCCGAGCACTTCTACAAGGCATGGTACAACTACAAGGGCAGTAATCCTACCGCCATCAACAAGACCATGGACTTCACCACGGCATGGCTCGACGAATATCGCCTGAGGCATGAAAGCGGGAATTACGAAACCCTGGTTTCCGACGGCTCCCTTATCACCAAAGGCCGCTGGCTGTATTTCCATAAAGGAACCGATTACTACGACGCCCTGTACAAGGACTTTACCTTCACCCAGACCCACAACCTGTCCATCTCGGGAGCGGACGACAAATTCGATTACTATGTCTCTGCCCGACTCTACGACAACAACGGTTTGTTCGACAGCCAGGTGAACCCCGACTCCTATAAGCTCTACAACGGCCGTGTGAAGGTGGGCTACCAGGTTACTCCCTGGCTCAAGATCACATCCAACACCGACATCGCCTACAGCAAGTACGTGATGCCTGAGACCCAGAGCGAGGCCGGCGGCAACATCTGGCGTAACATCGCCGACGAAGGGCACCCCTGCTCGCCCATCATCAACCCCGACGGCACCCTGTCCTACAGCGGCGTGTATTCGGTAGGTGATATCCTCTACGGCGGCAGCAACCGTACTTACACCAACCGCCAGGCGCAGAACACCGTGGCCGCCAAGGCCACATTCTTCGACAAGCGCCTGCGCCTGAACGCCGACTTTACCTACAGGGCCCGCTCGTACGATACCCATGTTCACCGTCTTCCTTCACCCTTCTCAAGGTATGAAGGCATTATAGAGTCGCTCGCGGAAATCAAGGGCCTTGCCGACTACATCAGCGAAACTCTCCGCACTTACGATTACCTTGCCACCAACGAGTGGATCGAGTGGGAGGATACGGTGGGCAAGCACAACTTCAAGGCCCTGCTCGGTTACAACTACGAGCAGCAGACATACCGCAATGTCTATGCGTACAACGACGGCCTGCTTGCCCCTAATGTGGACCAGCTCAACCTGGCACTCGGCCTTGACAACAAGAGCATTACCAGCGACTACAGCAAATGGCGTACGGCCGGTGCTTTCTTCCGTTTCAATTACAACTTCGCGGAGCGCTACCTGCTCGAGATCAACGGCCGCTACGATGGCTCGTCCAAGTTCCCCGCCCGTCAGCGCTGGGCATTCTTCCCCTCGGTGAGCGCCGGTTGGAGGGTGAGCCAGGAACCTTGGTTCAATATCGACCAGAGCATCATTTCCAACCTCAAGATCCGCGCATCCTACGGTTCGCTCGGCAACAGTAACGTCAGCGTTTATGCTTACGATGAAACCTTCGATTTCGATAACGGCCGCATTATCAACGGCCAGAAGGTACGCTACACCAGCGCTCCCGCCCCTATCCCCGAGTCTCTGACCTGGGAAACGGCCCAGACCATTGACGGAGGAATTGACCTGAGTTTGTTCTCCGGCAGGCTGAATTTCACCGGCGACGTGTATGTACGTAAGACCCTGAATATGTACACCGTAGGACCTACCCTCCCCGATGTATACGGCGCCAGTTCGCCTAAGGGCAACTTTGCCGAAATGACCACCCGCGGCTTTGAAATCACTCTCGGCTGGGACGATGCCATAAAGCTTGGAGGACATCCCTTCAAGTACGGCGTCCACGCCACCCTGGCCGACTATTATTCTGTCATCGACAAATACAACAACGCCCTCAAGTCGCTGAGCAACAATGCCTACAATAATTCATACTACGAGGGTATGGTGCTCGGAGAGCTTTGGGGCTTCGAGTGCGACGGCTTGTATCAGAACCAGGCCCAGATCGATGCCGACGAAGCTATGGCGGCAGCAGCCGGACAGGCTCACTACAACCCCTTGATGCAGCAGACCGAAAGCTATAACATACTTCCCGGCCAGATGCACTTCGTGGATCTTAACAAGAACGGATATATCGACCGCGGCAAGAACACCGCCGACGATCCGGGCGACCGCAAAATCATCGGTAACAGCGAGCCCCGCTACATCTATTCCTTCGGTTTCGATGTGGAGTGGGCCGGTATCTACGCCAACGCATTCTTCCAGGGCGTGGGCAAACAGGACTGGTATCCCGACAACGAGTCTTCCGCTTTCTGGGGCATGTACAACAGGCCTTACAACCAGATGCCTTCCTGGCACCTGGGAAATTACTGGACTCCCGAGAATCCCAACGCGTACCTGCCTCTTTACACCGGTTACTTCGCTCCTTTCTACAAAGGCCGCGTGAATGCCAATACAAGGTATCTGCAGGATGCTTCTTACATACGCCTCAAGAGCGTCCAGATAGGTTACAACATCCCCGAGAAGATTACCCGCAAGGCCGGCCTTCAGAAGGTCTCCGTGTTCGTGGCGGGCGAGAACCTCTGGACCTGGTCGCCGGTTTACAAGTGGACCCGCGATGTTGACGTGACCGCTAATATCTACGGCGCCGACGGCGTGCTTGAAACCACCGGTGACGGATACAACTTCCCGACGATGAAGAGTATCAGTGTCGGTGTGAAAGTTACCTTCGGACATATAGACAAATAATAAGGAGGAACAGCAATGAAAAACATATTCTACATTCTTACAGCATTCGTTGCACTGGGCCTCACAGCAGTCGGCTGCGACCTTACCGAGGCGCCCCAGGCCGAGGCCGGAAGGGCTATAGTCTTCGGCGACGAGTCAGGTCTGCGCAACTATGTCTACGGCTTCTACAACTATCTGCCCGACTATAGCAATGCTCACAGAATCAATGTGATGCATGACCACTCGGCAAAGATGAACATCGGTACCTACGAGCAGGGTGCATATACCGTCAGCACTTCCACGTCCTGGAGCTGGGGCAGCATCCGTAACGTAAACTACTTCATACAGTACAATACCGATCCTACAGTGCCTGAAGAGGTGCGCAACAACTATACCGGCATTGCCCGTCTGTTCCGCGCCCTGCTCTACTACGACAAGCTCGTTACCTATGGTAAAGTGCCTTGGATCAGTAAACCTCTCGACCCCGTCGATGAAGATCTGTACAAGACTCAGGACAGCCGTGATGTTATCATTACCAACATCATCGAAGACCTGGATTTTGCTGCGGATAACATTACGGTAACCGGCATCACTCCTTACTCCAATACCGTAAACAAGTGGACCGCCCTTGCTATCAAGAGCCGTATCTGCCTGTTCGAAGGAACTTTCCGCAAATATCACGCAAACGGAAGCAAGTATGGCGCCCAGTACCTTGAGGGGTGCACCATCACCGCCGATGAACTGCTGAAGGCCGCTGCAGAGGCTGCCAAGAAGGTTATGGACGAAGGCCCTTACAAGCTCCACACCGGTACTGTTTATGAGTCGGGTGGCCGCGGGGCCTACCGCGACCTGTTCATCAGCGACAACCCTGTGACCGAAGAAGTGATGCTTGCCTACACGCAGAGCAAAGACCTTTCGGTGCTCGGCGAGGCCAACTGGTATTACAATTCCACTTCTTACGGCCCTCACCTCTCGATGACCCGTGCTTTCGCCAAGACTTACCTGAACGAAGACGGCTCCATCTACAACGAGAAGAAAGCCAACGGCGCGTACAAGACCTTCGTCGAAGAGACCACCGGCCGTGACGCCCGCCTTTGCCAGACCATACGCGGAGCCGATTACACCCGCAAGGACAAGAGCGGCAAGTATGTCCGTACCAGCCCCGACATGAGCCTTTCGCTCACCGGCTACCAGTACACCAAGTATGTCATGGACGATGTGAACTACGACAACGCCCGTTCCAACGACAACGACGTGCCGCTGCTGCGCTATGCCGAGGTTCTGCTCAACTACGCCGAGGCCAAGGCCGAGCTGGGATCCATCACCGCGGATGACTGGAGCAAAACTATCGGCGCCCTGCGCCGCAGGGCAGGTATCTCCGGAGGAGACCTTGACAAGCTCCCCACAGTGGTGGATACCTATCTGCAGCAGACTTTCTACCCCAACGTGACCAATCCCGTCATTCTTGAGGTGCGCCGCGACAGGGCCATCGAACTTATACTCGAGGGCTTCCGTATGGACGACCTTAAGCGCTGGGCTTGCGGTGCCGATTGGCAGAACGCTCCCTGGGACGGCGTTTACATTCCGGGGCTCGACACTCCTGTCGACCTGAACGGCGACGGCGAGAACGACGTGTACGTGACCGCTGATGCCAATTATCAGAAGAACGGCACATATAAGGCCATCGCCATGACACTTAACGATCATCAGAAGGCTGTCAAGATTGCCGACGATCCTTCAGGCGGCTACCTGCTGGGTTATGAAATGCCCCGCAAGTGGAACGACAATATGTACATTTACCCGGTTCCCGAGAACGTCATCCAGAAGAATGAAGCTCTCAAGCAGAACCCCGGCTGGTAACCCTTAAAGTAAAAGATTATGAAAAGAGTTAACAGATTACTCCTCATTTCTCTAGCCTTGCTCGCTGCGGCCTCGTGCCTGAACAAGCCCAAGGTGTCGGTCAACGCCGACTTTACCACCGACAAGGATGTGTACGAGATATACGAGGATATCAAGATAACCAACGTTTCCACCGCCACCAACGACATTATCGTTGCGTGCAAATGGGAATGGGGCTCCGAGTATGTGTGGGGCAAGCAGCTGGAAACTCCTTTGTCGTTCGATACTCCGGGCGAGAAGGAAATCAAGCTCACCGCCGTCACCAACAGCGGTGTCAGCGGCACCTGCACCAAGACCATCACCGTACAGGACACCAACAAACGTCCTATAGCTGACTTCGACTACAGCCCGTCCAGCGGCATCACCGCAGGCGACGAGGTGCAGTTCACCGACAAGTCCACCGACCCTGACGGCAAGATTATCGGCTGGGAGTGGAGGATCGGCGCCAACACGGTTATGGAGCAGAATCCCAAGTTCACGTTCAACGAGTACGGCGACATCGAAGTTACTCTCACCGTAACCGACAACCAGAGGGGCAAGGGCTCCGTCACAAAGACCGTCCACGTAGAAAAGAGCGAGGCCTCTATCGAACTCCTGTGGTCCAATTCGTACGACGGCGACGGCGACGTGATATTCTCTTCACCTGCCGTAAGCCCCGACGGAAATACCATTTACGCCTTCTCCAGCGGCCTGCATCTGGTTGCAATCGGCAAGGACGGAGAGAAGAAATGGAGTTTCGATGCCGGCAGCCACAACCCCGGCACCACCAAGAACTTCTCTTCCTGCACTCCTTCGGTAGATGCAGACGGTACCGTGTTCGTGATCGTGGGTAACAAGGATACCCAGGACAAGACCAGGACCTATGAGTCCGGTATCTATGCAGTCAATCCGGACGGCACGCAGAAATGGTACTATGCTTATGGCTATGGCTGGTTCTGCAATGTCATACCTCTGGTTCTGAACGACCACATCTTCGTTGCTACCAAGCGTAATCCTGCACCTGCCGACTTCCCTGAGCTCTGGCCTTCGGGTTCCGGCGACAACGGACTCCTGCTCTACAAGGGTGACGGCTCGTACGCCGGATATCTCCAGGTAAAGCGTGGTTCGCACGGCGGACTTGCCGCAACCAAGGAAGAGACCTTCATGGTGCATACCGACAGCAAGTACGGTACCCGTGTGTACTGGAAAGAGGGTGACGGCTGGAAGTACTACGGCGCAGCCGCAGGACAGAACGCCTTCATGCTCGGCTACATCGGCCAGACCAATACCGAGATAGGTTTCACCAGCTACATGGCCATCGACGGCAGCAATAAGGTGTACATCCTCTTCGGCAAGGCCGAGGGCGCCGGCGGTTCGGAGGCGGATGCCGTACTTATGTGCTACGACCTTGGCAAGTATGACAAGGAAGCCGGAGCGACTCACGAGTGGCGTCTTGACCTCGACGGTAAGAACAAGCAGTACTACAGCCTCGGTACCGTTATCGGTGAAGACGGAACCATCTACGTGAGCACCACGACCGGTATCACCGCCGTCAATCCCGACGGAACCAAGAAGTGGTACACTCCCGCCGGCGGCGAGGTTATGGGCAGCCCTGCCGTTGACAAGAATGGCAATGTCTATTATAACGAGACAGCCACCGACCAAAGCGCCGGCAAACTGGTCAAGCTCGGGCCTGACGGAGTCAAGATTGCGGAAATCACTCTCGGTCAGAGTGTCTGTACTTCGCCTACCATCGCTCCCGACGGCACCATCTACTGCAACGGAGTCAAGGACGGCAAACCTACTCTCTCGGCAGTGAAGGGCGTGGCCGCTCCCGCGGACGGATGGTCGCAGCTTGGCGGTAATCCCCGCAAGACTTGTAAAATGGAATAAAAATAATGACAAAATCCATTAGATTGTTTTTATCGCTCATCCTGGTGCACGCAGCCTTTATTGCCTGCGTGCCCAAGGATGTAGTGAATCCGGTTACCCCGCCTCCCGCTCCTGTGACCCCGGAACCGGAAGAACCCGACACTCCGGGCGGTACGGCAAGCATGACGATATGTACTTTCAACATCCGTTATGCCAATACCGCCGACACTTATCCAAATGGCAGCAGCGCGGCCTGGTCGGTTCGCGCTCCGGCGGTGAAGCAGTTCATCGATACCGCCAAGCCCGACCTGATAGGCTTGCAGGAAGTGCGCAAGGAGCAGTCCAACTTCTTCTCGTCGTCGTATTTCAATTCGGAATACGGTTATTACGATGTGTGCCGTGACAGCTCTTCCGGCTCGTCGGTGGCAAATGCAGGCGGGGAAGGTGTTGGAATAATGTACCTGAAAAGCCGTTTCGAACTGGTGCAGAAAGACTTCTTCTGGCTCGACAATTCTACGCGCCAAATACCCGCCAAGAATGCCGACGGCACATACGGCGCCTGGAATTCGGCCTGCCGGAGGGTCACCGTTTATGTGGTCCTTAAAGACAAGAAGAACAACGATGCACTTGTCTATTTCTTCCCGACCCACTACGATCACAAGAGTGCCGATGCCCGCAAGAATTCGGCTGAGCTTATGGTCTCGCAGATGAAAGCCCTCACCAAGGAGACCGACCTGAAGAACTCTTCAAAGTTGATAATCCATGTGGGCGACCTCAACACCACCTCCGATTCAAGCGAACTTAAGCCGTTGAACGACAGTATGGAGTATGCCCGCCTGACGGGCTCCGGCACCGATCGGAACAGCGCCACTTTCAACGGTTTCGGCAAGAGCAGCAGCATAATAGACCATATCTATTACGGCTGTAAGTCCCTCAAGCCGGGGAAGTATTGGGTAGAAGGGTCCAATTATGGCCTTCCGTATCTTTCGGACCACAATCCTGTGCTCTTCCAGTTTGAATATTGAAAGAAATGAAAGCTAAACGACTCTTTTTGTTTGCTGCGGCTCTTCTCGTATCCTTTGCCTGCCAGAAGATTGCACCGGAAAAAACGGTACAGGTGGAGCTGTCCCTTGACAATACCTCCATCCAGCCCTGCCTGGTGTCTTATATAACCGATGGCGGCGACTCGGGCACCGGGACGTTAACTGCTCTGGGTTCGGATAAGCTGTCCGGTACCTTTAAGGTGAGCGGCTCCGCTACCAGCCTCTGGTGCTTTACGGGCGAACCGGGCAATATATTCTCCCTTCCTTCCTACCTGGTCAAGGACAATCCGTCAACATCCGCACAGACGGGCGAGATGGTGTTCTGTACCACCACTATCCTGCTTGGCCGGGAGCCTGTTACCGGCACAATAAGGCCACTTACCGCAGGCATAGTTCTGGATATCTTCGATACCGGAGGGAAGCTTGCCGGAAGGCCTTTCAGTGCGGTTAAACTGACTTCTTCGGGAACGGCTGCGCTTACTGCCGATATTAAGATCTATCCCGAGGAGTCCCGCATAGGAGAACTGTCAAACAGCTCCTCCGGCATCAGCTTCGACTGCTCCGGAGGCGCTTTCAAGGTGGGAAGCTCAAGTGCTCCCGCAAGCCTTGGCGCAATGGTGCTGCCCAGCGCTTTCAAAGGCACGGTAACCGTAGAGTGCGAAGGGGGAGTCAAGGCCACCTTTACGGTCGACCAGACGCTCAAGGCTGGGGTGGTGAACCACATCAGCCTTGACATGGCAAACGCCGAAGTGGAGGGCCTCAAGCATATGCCAACGCGCCTCGGCATCCTGGGCGACTCTATCTCCACCTTCAATGGCATCATTCCTTCCGACCACAGGCCATATTATCCTTCCACCAATGCCGCCTGCTCCGATGTGACATCGTGGGAAAAGACCTACTGGGGGCATCTGGTCAAGGATTACTGGAAGTGTGAGTTGGATGTGAACTCCTCCTGGAGCGGAAGCTGCGTTGCCGACGGCGACCCGACTGTGGTGCGTACTCCCTTTGTGAAGCGTTGCAGCCTGTTCAAGAATCCCGACGTAATCATCCTTTTCGGCGGGACAAACGACAGCCAGCCTGCACGCCAGATAGCCTTGGGCGAATTTGATTTCAATTCCGCTCCCGAAGCCCTCAACAAGCACGCCCGCTTCCGCGAGTCTTACATCTGGGTAATCAAGACTCTGCAGAAGAATTATCCAGATGCGCAGCTTATCTGCATAGTGGGCAACCATATCGACGGCGAGTACGGCAACTCCGTAAAGACCATCGCAGAGCACTTCAAGCTGCCGGTGGTTGACTTCAGGGGTGACCAAAAGGTGACTGTCTACAGCGAACTGCATCCCAATGCCGCAGGCCACGCGTATATGGCCGAAAAGATTTACAAAGAGACACTTTCGCTGTTTAAGTAATACCGATTATTCTTCTTTTTGAGCAAATCTCCGTGGGAAATTGCTATATTTGCACCCTTATGCGGAGATTTGCTCTTGTTTTGTGTATGCTCCTCGCCGGTGCATCTTTGCTTGCCCAGACCACCAAGGTCCGCGGCACCGTGACGGATGCAGATACGGGCGAGCCCATACCTTTTGCGGGCATATTCTTCAAAGGCACCACAATTGGCCTTACCGCAGATATCGACGGCAAATATACTCTTGAGACCCGTGACCCTGCGGCACAGATTCTGGTGTGCCAGCTCCTTGGCTACGATACCCAGGAAAAGGCGGTCAAGCGCGGAGCTTTTACCGAGGTGAACTTCCGCCTCAAACTCACCGACAACCAGCTCTCGGGAGCGTTTGTCAAGGCCGACAACCGCCTTATCAAGCGCCTGCTTCGCAACATCGACAAGCATCGCGACCGTAACGATCCGGATCTGCGGGAACAGTATAAGTGTACTATTTACAACAAGATGGAGCTGGATATCACGCATCCCCGCGAGCAGCTCCGCGGCAATGCTTTCCTTCGCGACTTCGGCTTCGTGTTCGACTATATCGACACCTCCGTGGTGAGCGGCGTTCCATACCTTCCGGCCATGATATCCGAGTCTGTAGTGGAGCGGCGCCATACGCGTACACCCGACATCGACAACGAAACGGTGCTTGCCAACCGTATCTCAGGTATCAACCCTAACCATAACATGCTGAGCCAGTTTACCGGCAGCATGCACCTTAGGGTCAACTTCTACCGTCCCTTCATCAACAGTTTCGACGTGGAGTTCCCTTCGCCCATCCAGAACGGCGGATTGCTGTACTACAATTACTTCATCGTGGACTCGCTTCAGATGGACGGACGCAAGACTTACGTGGTGCGCTACCATCCCAAGAGGGGCATTTCAACCCCGGCTCTGGATGGAGAAATGCGTATCGACGCCGAAGAATTCGCCCTCAAGAGCATAAGGGCCAAGATGGTCAAGGGCGGTAACGTCAACTGGCTCCGCGACATAGTGCTTGAGACCGATTACCAGAGGCTCCCGGACTCCACCTGGTTTTACAAGCAGGACAAGCTATACGCCGACTTTTCTATCGCCCTGGGTGATTCTTCGAGGGTGATGTCGGTCATCGGCACCAGGCAGCTCAATTATTCCGATATCGACTTCAGCCCCATCGCGATTGAAGACATGCAGGTGGCGGACGGTAAAGTAAAGGTGCTTGAAGATGCCAATCACAAGGACGACGCATATTGGAATCAGGCGCGGCCCTATGAGCTTACGCGCAAAGAACAGGACATCTATAAAATGGTGGACCAGGTACAGGATGCCCCGCTCTATAAAACGGCCTACCGTACCGTTTATACCCTTGTCACAGAATACTATGACATAGGTCCCATAGGTATAGGCCCCTACATGCAGCTGATAAGCAACAACAATCTGGAAGGCTTCAAGCCGAGGCTCGGCCTACATACATCAAAAGATCTGAGCCAGAAGTTCCGCTTTACAGGCTTCGTGGCCTACGGATTCAAGGACAAACAAGTCAAAGGAGGCCTTACATACGAGCATCTTTTCCGCAAGGAGCCGTTCAGCAAGCTTACCCTTGATGCGTCATATGACGTTTTCCAGCTTGGCAAGGGCAGCAGCAACCTCACCAGCGGCAACCTGCTGGCTTCCATCTGGGGAGGAACCTCGAGGCTGGCTCCGCGCAGCAACTTCTCGGCCTTCTTCGAGCACGAGTTCTCGATGAATTTCAACTTCTTTGCCGAGATAGCTGCACGCAGGTACTATTCCAATATGTTCGTGCCTATGGATACCTGGGAGCTTGGCCCGGACGGCCTGCCGGTATCGCTGCCCAGCGTTGCCACTAACGAAGCCCGTATCCAGCTGCGTTTCTCAAAAGAGGAGACGGTCAACCGGGGCTACTTCAACAAGGCTTTCGTCCACACTTTCTTCCCTATAGTGTCTATCGACCTCGGCGGATCGATACCTGGTCTGCGCCCGGGCGACGTGGGCTATTTCAAGCCTCAGCTCTATGTGGACTGGAAGTTCAGAATTCCTCCCTTCGGAATGTCGGATATGCATTTCAATGCCGGGGCCATCATAGGGCGGGTGCCCTGGACCATGCTTAACCTGTTCCCGGGCAATACCACCAACATTCTGGACAAGAGCGCATTCTCCTGTATGGAGTATTTCGAGTTCGCCTCCGACCGCTGGGCGCAGCTCATCTGGTACCACAACCTCAACGGATTCATCCTGGGTAAGATACCTCTGCTGCGCAAGCTACAGCTGCGCGAGGAGTTCAGCGCCAAGATAGCGTACGGTATGCTTACCGACGCCAACAACGGCACCGATCCTGCGTACGGAGCCATGACCAAGTTCCCCACGAATGTTTATTCCCTGAAGGGCGGCAAGACGTTCAGTTATATGACCCAGCCTATGGGAGGCGTGCCCTATGTGGAACTTGGTATCGGCGTGTCCAATATCTTCCGCCTTTTCCGCGTCGATTACGTACGCCGCATCACCCATACCACCGTACCCGGGCCTGACGGCACAATGGTTCCCGCCCGCCGCCTGTGGACCATCAACCTTGGCATGGAAGTGCGGTTCTAAGAAGGACCAAGAAGACTCAGGAAAAAGCCTGCCCCAGCGGGCAAGGTCTCAAAACAGATGGCAGACCTTGCCGCTGAATATGGCTCCTACGCACCTCAGAGGCCGATTGCCGGGCAAGGTGTCGGCAATGAAATCAGACCTTGCCCGCTGGGGCTGTCGGTAGCATCATTTGGTGGTTGCTTCAGCAGAGGGCAAACGGCAGGTCATACCATATCCCGAAACGTCCGTATCCCGGCAATCCTTGGGGACGCCACGCCCGGGCCAGTTTTACCCCTTCAGCATCTTCCTGACCAGCTTGAACATTCCGTAGGGCATGTAGCGGAACTTGAGATCGATGCTTGTGGGAGTGACGAATACCGAACGCTCGTGGCTGAAAGCGAGGAAGCTGCGTTCGCTGTGGTAGCTTCCCATTCCGGAATTGCCCACGCCGCCGAAAGGAATCTTGCTGTTAGCGATGTGCATTATGACATCGTTGATGCAGGCACCGCCGGAAGTGGTATGAGAGAGTATGCTCCAGCCGTCGGCCTTCTTGCCAAAGTAGTAGAAGGCAAGTGGCTTCTCCCTGCTGCAGACAAATTGCTCCACCTCTTTGCGCTCGCGGAAGGTGAGTATCGGGAAGATGGGGCCGAAGATTTCTTCCTGCATCACTGGGGCCTGTGGGCTCACGCCGTCAAGCAGGGTGGGCTCTATCCAGCGTGTGGCGGGGTCAAAATGCCCTCCGGCAATCACGGTACCGTCCTGCAGGTAAGAAGTGAGGCGGGCGAATGCGCGGTCACGGACTATGTGCACGTAGTGTTTTGCATCCTTCGTGCCCTCGGGATACAAGCCGGCGAGTTCCTTTTTGAACGCCTCTATGAAGGCGTCCTTGATGTCTTCGTGCAAGAAAAGGTAGTCGGGAGCTATGCAGGTCTGGCCGCTGTTGAGGCACTTTCCCCAGACGATGCGGCGGGCGGCGATCTGTATGTCGGCATCTTTGTCCACTATGCAGGGGCTCTTGCCGCCTAGTTCCAGCACCAGCGGCGTAAGATATTTGGACTGGGCCTCCATCACCACTTTGCCCAGGGCCGGGCTGCCGGTGAAGAACACCAGGTCGAAGCGGGTGCCGAACAAGGCGGTGTTGACCTCGCGGTTGCCCTGCACCACGGCAATGTAGCCGGGCTCGAAGGTCTCTTCGATCATCTGCTGGAGTGCGGCGGACACGTTCGGAACATATGGCGAGGGCTTGAGGATGGCGGTGCAGCCCGCGGCGATGGCGCCCACAAGGGGGCTCAGCAGCAGCTGCACAGGATAGTTCCACGGAGAGACTATGAGAGTGCACCCGAGGGGCTCCCTGATGATGTAACTGCTTGAGGGTATGCCCGTAATGGGCGTAGGACATTTACGCCTGCGCGCCCATTTGCCTACGTGCTTGAGAGCGTCGGAAATCTCGCCGAACACCAGGCCGATCTCTGTCATGAAGGCCTCCTCATAGGATTTATGAAGATCGGTCCACAGCGCATCGCAAAGGGGCTTTTCCCATTTTTGAAGGGCGCTGCGCAGGGCCTTGAGCTGCTGCTTGCGGAAGCGTATATCGCGGGTGACGCCTGTGGCAAAAAATGCGCGCTGGCCCCCTGCGAGGGCCTCTATGCGCTCGGAAGTGGTGTTGGACAGAGTCATACTGATGAATTTACAGCAGTCCCTCCGGGAGGTTCATCACCAGAGTACGGGTGGAAGGGTCTGCAGATTGGATAAGATCTTCGTGAAGGGGGATAAGGGCGCCTCCGACAATCAGGCAAGGGTTGCCGGGAATATCTTCCAGGCCTTCTACGGTGCCTACCGGACGCTCGCCGTCGTACAGGGTCCAGCCGGTGAAATCCTCCGGGCCGTCGTCTTCATATTCGCCCTCGATGTAAATCTCCCGGCCCACAAGCTCTTCGGCGTCCTGAAGGGAATCGACGTCGGTAAGGTGCACTATGGCGCGTGTGGACCCCTTGGGGGAGATGCTTTCTACAAAAAATGGAACCGGCAGTCCATCGAATTCGATGTATACCGGTTCCTCGTTTGTAAGGTCCGAAAGCTCGCAGTCCAGAAGTCCGATGAGGACATCTCCACTCGTGCCGTTGGACTTAATGATTTTGGCTACAGAGAGCATCCTATGCCTCGGCGGGTGCTTCCTCTGCTGCGGGAGCCTCCTCGGCGGGTGCCTCGGCGGCGGCCTTTGCTGCAGCCTGGGCGGCGGCAAGCTCGGCGGCCTTCTTGGCGATAGCCTCGGCGCGTGCCTCATTTACCTTGGCCTCTTCGGCCTTGGCGGCCTTGCGGGCCTCGATGGCAGCGTTCTTCAGACCGGTCTTCTTGGCCTCGATCTTGGCATCCCTGCCAGCCTTCCAGTCGTTCCACTTCTTGTCAGCAACTTCCTGGGTGAGAGCGCCTTTCTCGATACCACCGTCAAGGTGATGCCTAAGGAGAACACCCTCGTAGGAGAGAATGCGGCGGGCGGTCAGAGTAGGCTCTGCACCGACCTTAACCCATGCCAGTGCGCGCTCGAAATTGAGATCGATGGTAGCGGGGTTGGTGTTGGGGTTATACACACCGAGTTCCTCGATGTAACGACCGTCACGCGGGGAGCGTGAGTCTGCCACTACAATGTGGAAGAATGCGAAATTCTTCTTACCGTGGCGCTGTAAACGAATCTTAACAGCCATTGTGAATCTGTTTGTTTAAATTGAACCTAAATGTCCGCCCTACCCGAGAGCGGACTGCAAAGGTAGTTATTTTTTAGCAATTTACAAGTGCGGTACGGTTATTGACCCAATTTATTTTATATTTGCAATATGAAACGCCTGGTGACACTACTCCTGCTTTGCTGCATTGCTGCTTTATCCTTAAAGGGGCAGGATATTCCCGGAGTCAAACTCTCCGACGCTTCAGGCCGGACCGTTACAACCTCTTCGCTTATCGATCATAAAACGCCCTTTGTGATCAGTATGTGGATGACCACCTGCAAGCCTTGTCTCAAGGAGCTTGAGGCCGTGATGGACGAGGCCGCCGGCTGGAACGGAGATTTCCCGCTTCGCGTGTATGCCGTTTCGGTTGACGACAGCCGCTCTCTCCAGAGGGCTGTGGCCATGACAAAGGCCTGGGAAGGGGTTACTCCGCTCTTCGACCCAAACGGGGACCTGCGCCGTGCCCTTAACGTGTCTGCCGTTCCGCAAGTATTTGTGTACGACAAAGACGGCAATCTTTACCACACCCACATAGGATATCGTCCCGGAGATGAGCTGCAGCTGCTCGCCGCTCTCCGCAAATGCGCGGGTAAATGAGACTCGCTCCGCTGATCGCTATTTTAACAGCCGTCTTCCTTCCGCTGCTTGCGGCGGGACAGTCTTTCAGAGGCGCTATTGAAAGTAATTCAGCGGTATATTTTGATGATCCCGCCCTGGGGCCGGCGGCGCACAGATGGGGCTCCAACAATTATCTTAAGCTTGACTGGCAGAGAGACTCGCTCTCGGCCGGAGTGCAGGCTGAATGGTATCCGCAGGCACTTGCCGGCTATCCTTCGGAGCTTAAAGGAGCGGGTCTGACAGGGCTTTACATCGACTGGACACACGGCCTGCTGCATCTTCACGGCGGCAGCTTCCACGAGCAGCTGGGAAGCGGCTTGCTGCTCCGCAGCTGGGAAGACAGGGACCTTGGCCTTAACAACTGTATCGACGGAGGCTGGGCCTCCGTCCGTACAGGGGGCAGGGAACTGGAATTCAAACTGCTGGGCGGATTTCCCAAGTACGGCCTCTGGCCTACGGGCGCTTCGGCCCTTGCCGGGGCGGACCTTTCGCTCGATGTGCTCCGCTCTCTTGGCGTAGAGTCGGTCCACACGCTTAAGCTGGAGGGCAGTTTTACCGACCGCATCGCTTTAAAAACAGATGAGGGCATAGCTTATCTTGCCTCCGGTTCTGGCTTCAGCGTTCCGCTGCATCTCCCCGGTTGGTCGGCCCGGGCGCAATATGCCTGGGAAGGCTTTTCGCTTAAGGCTGAGTATGTGGGCAAGGGGGCCGATTTTTATGCCGAGCAGCTGAGCGGCGCCAAAGAGCGCTACCGCCTCAAGGGCGGGAATGCCCAGCTTATAGAGGTCACAGCGGCTGCGGGGCCTTTTTCGGGGACAATTACCCTGAGGCGCCTTGAGAATATGGCGGAGCATATATTCCTTACCACTTCGGCGCCATCGCTTACCAATACGCTCAACTATCTTCCGTCGCTCTGTATGCAGCAATCTTATATGCTGGCGGGGCTCAACCCTTACGTGACTTATGCCGACGGCGAGGCCGGGGTGCAGGGCGACCTGTTCTGGACTTTCCGCCGCGGGAGCGCGCTTGGCGGGCGGTACGGAATGAAGCTGCACGTTGCCGGCAGCTGGATAGAGGCTCTGCCTTGCGCCCTTCCCGACCGGACGGAATCGCACCTTGCCTACCGCGACGTAAACATCGAACTTGAAAGGCGGTGGAGCCGCGCTTTCAAGACCATTGCATTCGTGTCCATCCAGGAGAATTCGCCTACTCACGGCAACCGCAAGGCCACCAATGCGCAAAATGTCTTCGTGCTGGACGGACAGTATAGGATTTCGTCTGATGTGGCCGCCCGTCTTGAACTGCAATATCTTTATTCCCAGGAGCTTAGCCGCGACTGGATGGCGGCGCTGGTGGAGTTTACCTTCTCGCCTCACTGGAGTTTTACGCTCAGCGACATGTACAATCATGGCAGCTCGAAGGTACATTACTACAACATTGGAGCTTCCTACTCGCTGGATGCTTTAAACATTTCGCTGCTTGCGGGCCGCAACCGCGAGGGCATGATTTGCTCGGGCGGAGTTTGCCGATGGCAGCCGGCGTTTACCGGTGGAGTGCTCCGTATTCAATGGTCATTCTGATGAAAAAGTGGATTATCATACTCTGCTGCCTGCTGCCCATGCTCTCCTGCGTGGGCCAGAAGGACGATCCTGAACCCGTTCCCATCGATAATCCCGACAATCCTTCCCCCGATCCTTGGGCGGGAGAGGGTGATGAATACTTCCGCCGCTCGCTGGTGCTGGATTTTACGGGTACCTGGTGCGTCCATTGTCCCAAGATGCAGGCGGCCGTAGTACAGGCGCAGCAACTGCGTCCCGGGCGCATCGTGAGCGTGGGCGTGCATTGCCTCGATGCTATGAGCCTTGAACCGTGGAGCAGCTCTCTTGTCTCGCGTTTTGGCATTACCGCCTATCCTTCGGCGGTTGTTGACCTTGATGGTTCATCGCTCATTACCACATCTTCGCCGGATCTGCTGCTCTCGCACTGCGACCGCTTGCTCAAGGTGCGGGGCAAGGCGGCGGGACTGAAGATCCAAAGCACACTGGAAGACGCCGTGCTGAATGTGGAGGTGGAGGCTACCGCCGTTCGCAACGGAGAGTACAACTTGGCCCTGCTGGTGCTCGAAGATGGGATTGTCGCTCCGCAGACAGGGGCCTCCGGCGACTATGTGCATAACGATGTGCTGCGCTTCTGGGAGGAGAGTCCTGTTGTTTTCAGAGGTGGAGGAGAAGTATTTGAGGCGTCGTTCTCCCTGGCGGCTGGGAGCGGGAACCTGCGTTGCGTTGCACTTGTGTGCCGTAGGGGCATAGTTGACAACGTCACCGTGTGCAATGCGGGCGAAAGCATAGGTTATTTGTTTGAGAAATAATAAATAAGCCCGCGTCAATGGCGCGGGCTGATCTTATTCCGGATACAGGAATTATCCTTTGATAGCTGCGATACCGGGGAGCTCTTTGCCCTCGAGGGCCTCGAGCATTGCGCCGCCGCCGGTGCTTACGTAGCTCACCTTGTTTGCAAATCCCATCTGGGTCACGGCTGCTACGGAGTCACCGCCGCCAACAAGGGTATAGGCGCCCTTCTCGGTGGCCTGGGCAAGGAGTTCGGCTATCTTGAGGGTTCCCTTGGCGAAAGGAGCGATCTCGAATACGCCCACGGGACCGTTCCAGAGGATGGTCTTGGAGTCGAGGATGACCTTGCCCCAGCGCTCGAGCGACTCGGGACCTGCATCTACGCCCTCGAATCCGTCTGGAATCTCGTGAGAGGGGACGATCTTGGTATTGGCGTCTGCGCTGAATGCGTCGGCTACCAGGGTCTGGACAGAAAGGTAGATGTTTACGCCCTTCTCCTTGGCCTTTGCCATGATTTCCAGTGCCTGGGGCATGAGTTCGTCTTCGTGGAGGGAGTTGCCTATCTTGCCGCCTTCCGCTTTGATGAAGGTGTAACCCATGCCGCCGCCGATGATGAGGTTGTCAACCTTTTCGAGCATGTTCTCGAGCACTGCGAGCTTGCTGGATACCTTGCTGCCGCCGATGATGGCGGTGAAGGGGTGCTGTGCGTTGCGGAGCACATTGTCGATGGCCTTGATCTCGCCTTCCATGAGGTAACCGAACATCTTGTCGTTGGGGAAGTAGTCGGCGATGAGGGCGGTGGATGCGTGTGCGCGGTGTGCGGTGCCGAATGCGTCGTTGATGTAGCAGTCGGCGTATGAAGCGAGGGTCTTTACGAATTCTTTCTGGGATGCCTTGACAGCTGCCTTGGCGGCTTTCTTCTCCTCGTCGGAGGCGTCTTCGGCGAGCCCGCGGGGTTTGCCTTCTTCCTCGGCGTAGAAGCGGAGGTTCTCGAGCAGGAGAGCCTCGCCGGGCTTGAGGGCGGCCACTTCGGCCTGGGCCTTCTGGCAGTCGGGGGCGAACTTAACGTTCACTCCGAGGCACTCGGATACGTGCGCTAGGATGTGCTTTAAGGAGAACTTGTCGGCTACTCCCTTGGGACGGCCGAGGTGAGACATGATGATAAGGGCGCCGCCGCCAGCGAGCACCTTCTTTAGGGTGGGCATCGCTGCGCGGATGCGGGTGTCGTCGGTGATCTCGAAATTCTCGTTGAGGGGGACGTTGAAGTCCACGCGGACTATGGCCTTTTTGCCGTTGAAATTGTAAGAATCAATGTGCTGTTGCATAATCGTATTTGATAAATCCCACAAATTTAACAAAAATATCGATATCTTTGCGTTATGATAGAGTTTCCTGATATTAGTTGGAAGGATTATGAGCTGCTTGACAGCGGCGACGGCGAAAAGTTGGAGCGTTTTGGCTCTTATGTGCTGTCGCGTCCGGAGCCCAAGGCCCTTTGGACGAAGTCTTTGCCCCAGAGTGAGTGGGCGAGGTTGAGTCATACGCATTTTAAGCCGGGGGCGGGGTTCGGGCGTGCCGGCAAGGAGGACAGCGGTACTTGGGAGCGGCTTCGGGCGATGGACGATCAGTGGTGGATCCGCTATGCTCTGCCTGCTTCGGAGGCGAGTGTTTCGTTGCGGCTGGGGCTGACGAGTTTCAAGCACGTGGGGGTGTTCCCGGAGCAGGCGCCGAACTGGGATTTCATATATCGTAAATGCCGCTCGATGGAGAGCCCAAAGGTGCTCAATTTGTTTGCTTACACCGGAGCCGCTTCGCTCGCCGCGAGGGCTGCCGGAGCCGAAGTTACGCATCTTGATTCTGTCAGGCAGGTGGTTACCTGGGCGAGGGGAAATATGGAGCGCAGCGGCCTTGACGGGGTTCGCTGGGTGGTTGAAGATGCTATGAAGTTTGCGGCCAGGGAGTGCCGCCGCGGGCATCTTTACGACGGGATAATTCTTGATCCTCCGGCATACGGGCACGGCCCCGACGGGGAGAAGTGGAAGCTTGACGAGTGTCTTTTCGAGATGCTCCGTACGGTGGCGACCATTCTTGCGCCGCATGGTTTTGTGGTGCTGAATTTGTATTCCAACGGCTACAGTGCCGCCCTCGGCGAGACTTTGGTCCGCGAGGCCTTCGGTATTCCCGGTTTGCCGGCCGTTGCGGCACCCCGGATTACTTCGGGCGAGCTGGCCCTTAACGACAGTTTTGGCAAAGTACTGCCGCTCTCGATTGTAGTTAGACTTGAAAAATGATGGATATGAAGCACTTATCACTTTTGCTCGGGGTTGCTCTGCTGGCGGCTTCGTGCACTTTTTCTCTCCCTGTTAACATTGTCCGAGGCAACGGAACGGCTGCGGAGAAGACTTTCGAAGTCGGGGAATTCAATTCTGTATCTTTGGTCGGATCGCTCGATGTCATATTCGCCCAAAGCGATGAGGATCATTCCGTAGTCCTCCACACCGACGAGAACCTTATAGACGACTATCGCATTGAAGTAAAGGGCGATGTGCTGGTGATCAGCACCAAACCCGGGGTTTCAGTCAGCCCCAAGGCGCTAAGCTATGTGAGCGTGAGCGCTCCGGTGCTTCGCGAGGCGTCAATCACCGGCAGCGGAGATTTAGTGTTTAAGGGCGATTTGAGAGTGGACGGACCGTTGGGCTTTTCCGTAACAGGTAGCGGCGATATCGATGCTGGCGCAGTTGCTTGTAAGAAGTTTGCCGTTAAGGTGTCCGGAAGCGGAGACATCGATGCCGGCCCCGTAACTGCAGAGGATATGAGCCTTACAATCAGCGGTAGCGGTGACATTGCGATGGAACTCTCCGGAGCGGGGGATGTTTCCGCAAAGATAAGCGGCAGCGGCGACATAACCCTTCTGGGCAGCGCCCGCAGCCTTAATTCCAGAGTTTCAGGCAGCGGAGATATCCATTCCAACGGGTTAAGTTTGAAAAAATAGCTTCGGGAGTCCCGGACAGCTATTTTGAAGTATAAGGACCGGCGATTGTACGTACGGTCCTTTTTCCGTCCGAATCGGAAAGAACATACACATAATAGTGAGCACCGCCCTTCTCGACGCGTACTACTATGTGGCCGTCTGAACCTTTGACCTGGCCGAAACGTCCGTATGAACGCATTGCGTCACAGGTGTTGGTGATGAAGATGTCCAGGCTCTGATTCATTCCCGTAACCCCTTCATATACAGGCTGGCGCGGGTGCCCGTCGGTCCAGCTGTTGATTATCCAGCACCGGGGAGTGAGGTACTTCATTGCCTCGCAGACGTGCTTGTTCTTGGCAACGAAGCCATATCCGTTAGTGTTGGTAACGCCGTGATGGTCGGCCTTCATGACATCCACTGCTCCGCAAACCTTGGCGCAGGGAGTCTCCATATCCTTCCATACAAAAGTGGAACAGCCGTCGTACTGGGCGTCGCCCCCGTGGAAGAAATCGAACTTGCCGTAGCTTAGTTTGAAAACAGTGGTGCAATGGTTCTCTTCCGGACAGTTATCGGCGTTGCCGATATTCTTGGGATCTGCAACCTGAATATCCTTCAGGGCGGGGAAAGTAGCAGTCGCGGTGGTCGTGCCCGGGCCGTCCCATATGTCACCGTTCACCGCAACATTCTGAACCTTGAAATCGGGGTAGCCGGCAGCGGAACGAAGCATAACAATCTGGTCGGACGCGCCGGCCTTGAAGCGCTCGACCTTGAGCCCGGTATTAGCTACGTGCCATTTTACGGCAGTTACATAATTCTTGACGATGGAGGCATTGGATGCCTTTGTCTGCATATCCACAGGATAGTCGTACGAGGGCCATCCGCGGTCCAGCAGCAAGCCTGCGGGCAGCAGGTCAAGCACCTCAGGCAGACTCTGCTTAACGTAGCTTGGCGATTTGTCGGAGACAGGCATGCCGGTGGTACTGCCGAAATGGTCCCCGTGGAAATGGGTGTTGAGCACATAGTCAAGTTTGTTGTTCCCGGTCCATGCCATGCATTTCTGGATGTAATCCGCAATGAATTCGCCAGCCCTGAAACCGGAATCCTTCATAGGGTCCCAGCGCGAGCGTATCCCGACATTTGTCGTACTGCCCACAGGGCCGGTCGGGTTATGCGACCCGGCGGCATCCACCAGCATCTGCGTTCCGTCGGGGAAGATCATAAAGCAGCATTCGCCGGTGGAAGTATTGATGAAATGAATGTCCAGCAGCCCTTCCTGCCATGAGGGCAGAGCCTCCCCGACCTTCACTTCAAACGCCGGCTCTTTCACCTCCGGCTCAGTCTTTCCCCCCGGAGTCGGCGGAACATACGGCTGCTCGCAGGAGGCCAGAATCAGTGAATAAAGAATCAATAAACTATATTCTTTCATTTAATGAAACCTTCACTAGTTTGATAATTGTAGAAGCTCATTTTGCTTGCTATTATCTTGCAGTAAAAGGCCCGAACTTGGCCTTGACCTTGTACTCCAGGTTGCTGTCGTCGAGGACGTAGATGTAGTATTTGACTCCTCCCGGCAGCACTCTTACCACCACGTGTCCTCCAGTGGCGGCAAAGGTGGAAGGGTCGACACCTTCGGCCTTGAGTGTAGTTATGTTGCTCTGTACCAGATTGGTAGTGAATATTCGGGTAGAAGGATTGGCGCTGAGTACACGCTTTAGCGTAGCGGGGTTGGGCTGAACGTCACGCCATACTCCGGCTATGTAGAAGTCGGGCTTGAGCACACCCAGCAGTTCGGCGCTGTTGGTATTGGCGGTGCTGTGATGGCTGGCTTTCATGCCCTCCACCTTCTTCATAACCACCGATATAGGTTTCTCGATGTCTTTCCAGCTGTAGTTGCTTCTTCCGCTGTACTGGATATCGCCGCCGCTGAAAAAGTCGAAGCTTCCATAGCTGAGCAGGAACACGTTGGAGAAGATGTTCTCGCTGATGGCCCACGCGGTGTGGTTCTTGCTGCACTCAGCTGTTGAAGGAACATAGGTAGTATTGACTTCTGTTCCTTTGCCAGTCCAGATATCTCCGCCGGCCGCAACGTTGAGCACGCGGAAAGTGGAATACTTGCCGGCGTCGTGCTTGAGCACCACCTGGTCGTCGTGGCCGATCTTAAGAGTCTCTCGCACGGTGCCTTGTTTGCGCTTGGCGTAGTCGAGGTAATTGACATAGAGCTGGTAACGCTTCTGGCCCCCGGAGTCGAAATAATCGGCCGAAGGGCGCGATGCCCAGTCGCCGCGGTCAAGAACCTTGTCGATGGGGATGGCGAGGCCCACCTCGGCTATGCCGTTGAGGTAGAACCCGCCGTCGTTGAGGTTCACCGACGATACTTGTTCTCCCTCCTTGTTGAACGGCGTCCAGCCGTAGGAGGCATAATTGTCCCTCCAAGCGCCGATATGGTCGCCGTGGTAATGTGAAGTGTAGAAGTAGTCCAGGCGCCCTCCTGCAACTGCAGGAGCAAAATGCTTGATATAATTGACTATAACGCCGCCGCTGCTCACCGATACAGAAGGTTTGGAGGGGACGCCCTGCGAGTCGCTGCCGTAGTCGTGAAGTTCTGCGGGAGGGGCTCCTGCTGCGTCGCAAAGCATGGTTGTGCCGTCGGGGAAGATGTAATAGAACGCCTCTCCGCGGCCACCGTTGATGCTGTGGATGTCAAGATATCCGTCCTGCCAGGCAGGCAGTACCTGACCCACCTTGACATCGATTGGCGGGTCAACACTTTCAGGTTCTTTTTTACCTCCAGGTGTGGGAGGAGTATAAGGCTCCTGGCAGCCGAACAGGGCGGCTGCCAGGATAGCCATACTCAAATACTTTCTTCTCATTTAACGATTTCAATCTTCATATGCTCCTGGACGGGGCGGGAGCCGCCGCTGTTGGAGTCTTTGCCGGCGTAACGGACCACGGAGTTCTGGGCTTTGCTGGCAGAGGTTTCACCTATGGTCGATACAACCATGGAGCCGTCGGCTATCATCAGTGACTGGCAGGTCATGCGGTACTCTACCAGGCCGCTCACGGTAGATGTGAGTGTGTAGGTATAGTCCACAACGGTGTTGATCTGCTGGGGATTGTCGGGATATACAGGGTCTCCTGTCACAGGGTCGGTGCCTATATCCTTGCTGCCTGACGGGTCATAGATAAGTTCGACGTTGTATTTTACCTCTTCACCGCCTGCGGCTGCATTCTTGACCTCGCCTACAGGTACCCAGTTCTCGCCGTCCTTGATTTCAAGCAGCCAGTACTTAAGGGTGTTCTGCGTGTTGGGGCGGAGAACATAGTAAATATGCAGCTTGGTGCCGGCGGGCAGGGCTTCCGCGGTCTCGGCCGTCATTTCGGCCACGTCGCCCTTCCAGGCTCCGTACCAGCAAGGCTCTCCGTAGTTGCCGGTGCCTCTCTTGCAGCGTCCGTTGTCGTCGAGAGCGGTCTTGTCGGAGCCGTTCTTGAAGCGTATCTTGCCGCCGCTGACGATATTGGACTCGCAGTAATGGTCGTCGGAAGCGTAACCGGGCAGATGTGCATCGGGGTTGGGCTTTCCGTCAACCTTGGCCAGCTCATAAGCGAAATGTTTCTCAAAGAACTCCAGATGCTCGGTTGCGAACTCCCATTCTGCCAGAACCTTAGGCTCGACGGGCTGAGGATTGTCGGGCTGGTCAGGCTGGTCGGGCTGCTCGGGCTCTACAGGATCGACAACGAATCCGCCGGTCTGGTTGAGAGTCACGTAATGAACATCACTAGTATTTTCTTTGTTCGTCACAGTAATCTGGACAGAAATGGTAGCGTCGGTGGTGTTGTAAGGGAAAGACACGTTAACGGTGTTGTTCTTGCCGTCACCGGAAGCGGGATTAAGAACAAAGTCCTTATTGTCGCTCACGGCTTGCCATGCGGCGCCCGAAACGGTAAAACTGGCGGACTGGTCGCCTCCTTTTACATTAATGACTCCGGGCTTGACCTCGAGCTTTGCGGGTTCGGGCTTTTCAGGGCCGCTCTTCTCGCCGCAGGCGGTAAATACCGCCGCGGCAAGAGCTATTAAAACATATAAATGCTTTTTCATAAAAGTGTTGTTCTTCTCATTAATAACCAGGGTTCTGAGTCAGTTTACGGCACACGACCCTTTCATTCTCGGGAATGGGGAAGAGATACTGGCGGGGAACGAAACTGCAGTGCTGGTTCTCGGTGAAGTATTTAGGATAGTTCTGCATATCAGACATATCGATAGAAGAACTCGCCCTCATGTGCGGACGGAAATCCTTGGGGAAGATCCAGTAGCCGCTCTTTTCGTTCTCAGCGACCTGACTGTTGCCGGGCAGACCGTAGATCGGAGCGTTGTTGCCAAGGACCTCTTCGGCAATCCTCCAGCGGATAATGTCGAACCAGCGGCGTCCTTCCCACGCAAGTTCGCAGCGGCGCTCGTTGCGGATGATGCGGCGCAGTGCGGTCTGGTTGGTCTCGGTGATGGCGGGGTACTTGCCCGTCTCTCCGACTCCGCACTTGTAGGCACGGGCGCGGATGGAGTTGAGGGCCTCGAACACGGAATCATCGATCTGGTTCATTTCCATCTTGGACTCGGCGTACATAAGCAGTACATCACCATAGCGAATAATACGCATAGGTGTGTCCGTCTTTAAATCGTCAGTCCACTCTTCGTCAATAAACTTCTTTATTACCAAGCCGTTGTACGAGCAGTCCTTGGAAACGACCTTGGTGTCGTTGTTCTTGACCTGCTTGCCGGTAGATACCTGCAGGGTAGTGGTGGCGCTGGGACGCGGGTTATAGATGTAGTCCATGAATTCCTCGTCGAAAGGAGCAGTCAGTTCGCTTAGGCGGGGATCCCTGTTCTTGAACGGATTAGCGGCGTCATAAAGAGGAGAATCTTCCACATTTTTGCCGTCCGTGCAGGTGTAAGCGAAGAACAGGTGCCAGGTAGGCTGGGCCACCGAAGTGCCTCCGTTGTTGCGGGGAAGGAAACTCTTTATGCCGGCTTTATCCGCGTCGTTATTATTGTTGTTGTAGGAAAAAACTTTTAACTCAGTTGAAGCTGGCAGGACAAAGATGTATTCAGGACTTTCCTTGGTCTTGGAAAGAAAAAGTTCCCTATAATCGGGATGTAGGGAGTAAACGCCAAGGTCCATGCAGTCCTTGCAGGCCTTGGCGCATGTATTCCAGTCGTTCATGAACAGGGCGGCGCGGGCCTTCATGGCCAGAGCTGCTCCCTTTGTTACGCGCTGTGCGCCGGAATAAGATATGGGGAGTGCCTTGGCTGCGTCGTCGAAATCCTTGTAGATCTGCTCCAGGATGTAGTTGCGGTCAATGCGTCCTATATTATATGCTTCCTCCAGCGTCATATATTCCGTGTAATATGGTACGTCCCCGAAGAGAGTGATGAGATAGGTGTAGAACGATGCACGGAAGAACTTTGCCTCGCCTGTATATTGGGTGGCGATTTCCTCACCAAGAACATCTTTTTGTTTAGCGATGCTCTGAATAACGGTGTTGGCGCGGGCTATGCCCTTGTAGTAATTTGACCAGGTATTGGCGCCTTCGCTCCATGTGGTGCTGATGGTGCCGCCAAGCCAGTCATAAGTCTGGGTGCGCTGGTTCCAGTCGTCTGTCCAGCGGTCGGTGGTCCATGCCCGCCAAGCCTCTGTATACCACATATTTGGTGTATACAGAGCATTTAGCGAGAACTGAAGCTCCTGCGCAGTAGAGTACCAGTTTTCGCTGGAACCCTGGCTCTTGGGGCTGAGGTCCAGGTCTACGCAGGCGGTGAGGAGTGCCGCCGCGGCAAGTGCTGCAAATATTGATTTTTTCATTTTCATTGCCATTAATTATTCAACGACCTTGATAATAGGATGCTCCTTAACTGAGTAATGGGGAGTGTTGGCATTGCAATCCTCACCGGCAAAACGCAGGGCGTGGGATGCATTGATAAGGGTCACGGGTGCTCCGTCCATACATCCGGCGTCGGATGTAGCGGTGATTCGGAATATCGCAGCCTCGGTATCTTTGCTCAAAGTGACTACGGGATTAATTACGGTGTTGGTCTGGTTCCCGGATCCTTCGGCAAATGTAAGTTCAACGTTGTACTTGAATCCGTCCGCTTCTTTGGCGGTTCCGGCAACTTTCCACTCGTCGCCGTCGAGATACTCTACAAGCCAATACTTCATAATCAGGAAGTTGTTGGGCCTGAGCACGAAGTTGAGAGAGAGTTTGGTGCCTGCGGCGAGAGGAGACTCATTCTCGGCATAGGCGGTCCACAGGATGTAATCGCCTTTGTAGGTTCCGTACACCACTGGTTCGCCATAACTTCCGATTGCCCTCTTGCAACGCTTGTGGGCCTTGTCCACTATGCCTGCCGCTGCCTTGTCAATTCCGTTGTAGTACTCCAGACGGCCGTTTCCTGACACATTGGGCTCTACCCACAAGCCGCCGTTGCCGGGGGCGTCGGCCAGATCGTCGGTCACCGCTTCACTGAAATGTGCTGCCAGAGCGTCCACCTGTGAAGTGGCAAAATACCACTCTGCCAGTACGGTTCCGGGAGCGGGCTTGACCGCTTCTTTCTCATCCTTAGCAGCTTCCTGGGTGATAGTAATCGTGAATGACTGGGTGTTAACCTCTTCGGATGTGGTGCTTACAGTTATAACGGCACTTACTTCTTCCTTGGCGGTATTGGCAGGGAAACTGATAGTAACTGAGGCATTTGAGTTGCCGGAGGCGGGATCGGCAGTAAAGGCCGGGTTGTTGCTGGTGATGGTCCAAGGCACATCTTCGGCGGTAACGCTAATTATCGCAGAGGTTTCCTTGGCTGCTACGCTGATGGTCTCGGGGCCTGCGCTGAAGTCTTTGTATGTGATAGGCTTTACATCTTTGTCGGTACCTGCCTGCACTACGTCAAAGCTGGTAACGGAAATCTGGAGCTCCTTGTCGATGATGCTCACGTGAGCGAAACGGGTAACTGCCGAAGGGTTGGCTTTGGCGGTGATGCTCAAAGTGCTGTCGGACTGGCTGACTGTGACCCAGTCGGCCGTCTTGGGCAGAGAGACTTCGAAAGCGGGGCTGCGGTGAACCTTGGCCGTAATGGTGCCACCTTCGGCGGGGATGGGATCGGCGCTCGAAAGCTCCACGGATGCGCGGCTGCCTGCATACTCCTCGTTGGGAACGATCTTCTCGGGAGTGAGATTCTGGCAGGCTGTCAATGCTATAGCGGCGCAGAGGAAAAGACTTATATACTTTTTCATCTTGTTCATTTTTTAGAATGTGAGCTGTGCACCGACGGTGAAAGTCCTTGTCATGTAGGCACTGAGGTTGGTGTAGGATTCCGGATCCCAGCCCTGGGGGAAGCGGTCGATGGAGAACGGATCGGTGGCGCTGGCGTAGAAGCGGATTTTCTGCATCTTGATGGCCTTGGTGAACTTCTCGGGAAGAGAGTAGCTCAGGGTAATGTTCTTCATACGGAAGTAGCCGCCGTTGAAGAGCCAGTAGTCGGAGGTCTGTTCGTAGTCGTTCTTGGCGGAGTTGGTGAGGGTGGCGCGGGGGTACAGGGCCTTGGCGTTCTCCTCGTCGCTCTTGTAGCGGCTCCAGTAGTGCTTGTCATACTCTACGGGGAAGGTGTAGGCGTCGCCGTCGCGGTAAACCATTGCCTGGCCCTTCCAGGCCAGCACCTTGCCGATTCCCTGGAAAGTCATCGACAGATCCCAGTTCTTCCAGCCCAGCAGGATGTTGCCGCCGTACTGGTAGTGGGGAGATGAGCTTCCAAGGACTACGCGGTCGTAAGTTGCGTTCACGATTCCGTCGGGAACCGGGTTGCCGGGAGTACCGTCTGGACCGTCAAGGTCTTTGTACTCGATGTTGCCAAGGCCCACGCTGGGATAAAGTTTGGCGGAGTTTGCAAGCTGCTCGTCGGTGAGATACAGGCCGTTGGAGCGGTAACCGTACCAGGCGTTGTATTCCACTCCCTCCTTGATGATGTTGCCTCCGAGGCTCTGGTAGCCGCCCAGGTCGCCCATTATTGAGGTGTAGTCGGAGAGGTTGGCGTTGATGGCGTAGGTGAAGTCGCCCTTGCGGTCCTGCCAGCCGATCTGGATTTCCCAACCGTTGGTGTGCATCTGGCCGATGTTGTCCTCAGGGTCGGAATAACCGAGCACATCGGGAATCTTGCGGCTGAGGAGCATGTTGTAGGTGTTCTTGCGGTAGATGTCACCGGTGAAGGACAGCCTATTGTTGAACATGCTCAGGTCAATACCGACATCCCAGGTCTTGGTGGTCTCCCAGGTTATGTCGTAGATAGCATATGCAGTCTGGGCGGCCGTCATTACTGACGAAATTGTGGTAGGAGATGTGTACATAGGCACGCTGCCGAAAGCTATGAGGCTCTGGTAAGGATAGTTGCCGATGCGCTCGTTACCAAGGGTACCGTACGATGCGCGGATCTTGGCGAAGTTGAGTGCGCCGCCAACGATGTTCTTCATCCAGGGCTCCTCGGTTACTACCCAGCCAAGCGATACGGAGGGGAAGAAACCTCCCCTGTATTCCTTGGCAAAACGTGACGACTGGTCGTAACGGGCATTGACCTGCAGGAGGTAACGGCCTTTGAAGTCGTAGGTTATGCGGCCGAAGAAAGAGCGGTATGCGTTGTCCGAGGCATTGCCGGAGACGGTCAAGTAATTTTTGTTGGCAAGGTTCAGATATGGATATCCGGCAAGTTCCATTTGGTCGGAACTGCCGCTCATGGACTCGGAGAAGTTGTAGCTGTCCTCGTAACCGAGCAGGTAAGTGGTGTGGTGATTCTTGCCGAAATCGGCGCTGTAGTTGATCAGCAACTGCTTGGTGATGGTCTTGGCGTCGGTGCGGCTCTCGGTGAGGGTGTTGTAGGTACATCCGCTCAGAGGAGTGGCGCTGAGCACGCCGGGCTCGCGGTAGTAGTAGGCCTGCTGCACGTAGTCCTTCTCGGCGCTGTGGCGCAGCGACGGGGCGAACACTCCGGTGATTGTGAAGTTCTTGAACGGAGTGATGGTAAGGGAGGCCTTGCCGTAGAAGGCGTCTCGCGCGGTGTTGTCGAAGCCGCCTGCGTGGATTCGGGCGTAGGTGTTGGTTCCGTTGTTACCGGGGCCCATGGTGCCGTCGGACCACACGGCGCAGTAGATGGGGTTGTACTTGAATGCAGCCTGAACGGGGTTGACCTGGTTGTTGTTGGACAACTTGTGGTTGAAGGTCATGTCGAACGACGCACTGATGAAGTTGTTGATCTTGATGTCGTTGTTCAGACGTGCGGTGTACTGCTCCACGTTGCGTCCCACATAGAGTGCGTCCTCGTTCTCGTAGGAGAGCATGGCGCGTGACTTGATGTTCTTGTTACCGTAGCTGATGCCTACGCGGTGCTTGTGCTGGGGCGCCCACTTGGCAATCATCAGGGCATCCCAGTCGGTAAGAGGGTATGCATCTGGATCGAGAGCGTGGTTGTCCATGTAGTTGTTCACGAAGTCCTCTTCGTAGGTGAAGTAGTCACGGCCTTCGGGGTTGCCTGCATCGTTCCAGTTGGCCTCGTTCTGAAGCTCCATGAAGCGCTTTGGGCTGACCTGCTCGGGATGGCGGGTACGGGTAAGGACGCTGAACGATCCGTTGTAGTCGATGCTCAGGTTGCCTTCCTTGGCCCTCTTGGTGGTGATGAGGATGACGCCTGCCGAAGCACGGGCACCGTAGATTGATGCGGAAGCCGCATCCTTCAGGACGGTGATGTTCTCGATGGCATCTACGTCGACGTCGTTGATGGTGCTCACGGGCACGCCGTCAACGATCACCAGAGGGTCGGAGTCGCCGATAGTGGTGATACCGCGCACGCGGATGGTGGCGCCGGCTCCGGGCAGGCCGCTGGTACGCGTAACCTGTACGCCGGGCATGGATCCTTGCAGGGCCTGGCTAAGACCTACGCCCTGTATGGCAGAAAGCTTGCCGCCGTCCACCGCCGCTACAGCGCCGGTGAGGTCTTTCTTCTTGACGGTGCCGTAGCCGATGACCACGACTTCGTCGAGAAGCTTGCTGTCTTCCTGCATCTGGATGTCGATCACCTGGCGGTTGCCGACAGTCTGTTGGACTGTCTCAAAGCCGATGCAGGAGAATTCCAGCACCGACTTGTCGGAGGCTACCGACAGGATGTAAGTTCCGTCCGCGCCGGTGGTGGTGCCGTTGAGCGTTCCTTGCTCCACTACACCAGCTCCGATCACGGGAGCTCCGTCCTTGTCGAGAACGGTTCCGGAGACCTTGACCTGCGCGTTAAGCGCTGCGGCTGCGCAGATCAGGGCGAGGAATGTTGTGAAAATGTGTTTTTTCATTTGATTGTTATTAGTGTTGGTTGTAATTATCCGAGGAAAGCTTTCTGCTGCTTTAGCAAGGCGCGCACGTCAGCGGGGTCTATGCTCCTGGGCGCCGCGCCTTTGCCCGCCGCAAGTGCCGCGGTGATGCCGGCGGCGTGCCCCATAGCCATGCAGGGAGGCATGACGCGCACTGCGCCTGCGGCGTCGGAACTGGCGCTGATGGCCCTGCCTGCTACTATCAATCCGTCTATCTGCAGGGGAATCAGGCTGCGGAGCGGGAGTCCGTACCACTGTCCCTTCTCGACGGTCTTGTATTCGGTGGTATTGGCTCCGTTGCGGCCGTGTACGTCAACAGAATTTGATGCGCAGAGTATGCTGTCGTCCGGAACTACGCCTTGCAGCAGGTCGTCTGCGGTAAGCAGATATTCGCCCTGTACGTGGCGCGATTCGCGGATTCCGAGGGTGGATGCGGAACTCTTGATTGTGGCGTCTTTGCAGCCGGGGACGTATTTGTGGAAGAAGTTCATCAGCTCCTGCACCTGGCGGCGGCCTTCGGTTTCGGCGGCCGAGAGGCTCTCGGTGCTGGTGGCGTCTACATTGGCTATGCGGGTGCAGTTGACCGCCCATTCATCTTCCCTTACGCCGCGGTAGATGTTGACGCTCTTGCGTGCTATGTCCCATTCGCCGGCAGCCTCGGCCTCTTCCACTCTCCAGTGCAGGGCCCTGTAGCTCACTCCGTTGACTTTGCGGAACTCGTGCAGGTGGGCTTCGACGTCTTTGATAAGTTTGGGGGTATCTACGTTGTTGATGTGGAAGAACAGGGTGGAAGGTTGCACCTTGCCAATCTCGGGATTGCCGAAGGTGCAGGGGACTCCGGCCCTGGCTGCTACGTCTCCGTCGCCGGTGGCGTCGATGGTTACTTTGGCTCCTATGCGGCCAAGGCCTTCGCGTGTGAGAATGCGCAGGCCGGCGACGGCGCCGCCTTTAAGTATAGGGTCGACAAGGGAGGTGTGGTAGAGAATCTTGACTCCGGCTTCGGTGCACATCTGGTCGAGTACAAACTTCAGGGTTTCGGGGTCGAAGGGGGTGAGGTGGTCGTGGCCTGTGGTTATCCAGGCGCTGAATGGCGTTCCGGCGCGGACCTGCGAGGGGTGAATGGCGCCGCCCAGGGCTACCATCCTGTCAACCACTTCTTCGAACAGGCCGCGTATTACCATTACTTCGCCTGTTGTGTCGTAGCAGGTCATAAAGGGGGCTACGAGGGTTACTTTGGCTCCGGTGCGTGCTGCTGCTATGGCTGCGCAGACGCCTGCGGGGCCTCCGCCTACTACGAGTACGTCGGTGCTGCCCCAGTCGCGGTCGTTGCTTTGGGCGGCGCTACTGCAGCTGCTAAGTGCCGGGGCTCCCCCCAGCAGCAGGCCTCCTGCAACTGCGGCTCCGCTTGTCTTTAAAAAGTCTCTACGTTTCATATTTGTATCGTTTAGCGACAGTACAGCTGCGCCTTGCTTGCAGACTACGGCCTTCGGCCTATCCCTCCCGCAAGCGGGCCCCTCCCACTCACGGCTGCGTGGGCGCAGACGGTCTGCAAGCAGGGTGCTGCTGTACTGTCGCTAATCATTAACATATCAATTACAAACAAAAGGGCCCCACTTGCCGGTGATACGGTAGGCGGGGTCGCTGTCGTCGAGTGTGTATATGGTGTACCGGGTGCCGCCTTTGGACACGCGGATTACTATGTGCCCCTGTTTGGAGGCGATGCGGTCGAGGTAGTCGGCGATTACGGGTTCGTTCTTGGGTGCCAGGTTGGTCAGGAACACTTTGCAGCCAGGACTTGCATCGTAGATGTTCTGCAGGGTCTCGGGGTTGGGCTGGACGTCCCTCCAGACGTGGGCCAGTACCACATCGGGCTTGAGCGCTCCCAGGATGTCGGGCCCGTTGGCTCCCTTGGTGCAGTGGTGGCTGGCCTTCATTACTTCAACCTTGCGGCATACCCGGCTGACGGGGAGTTCGATATCGAAGTAATCGTGCAATTCTTTGTGCGCCCACTGCAGGTCTCCGCCGGCAAAGTAATCGAAAGGACCGTAGCTGAGGATGAACGTGCAGCTTAGGGCATTCTCGCCCGGGTAAGCTTTGGGGTCGCCCTGGGCGTCGAGCAGGGCTTTGGAAGGGATGTCGGTGGCGACTGTGCCCTCGGGAGTGCGGTAGTATCCGTTGGCCGCCAGGTTGCTGACCTTGAAGTTCTTGACGCTCTTGTGCAGGGGAACTATCTGGCTGTCGGAGCTCGGATCGAAGTAGGCGTACCGGGTGCCGTTGGCCTTTACCGTCCAGTCTACGAACTTGGCAAAATTGGCCATGTTGCGGTCGTTGGTGCAGTTGGATGACTTGACTTCTGCGGGATTTCCGCGGGTAAGGAGGTTCCGGAAGGGAAGGGCGGAGCCCACCTCACAGATACTCGACATGCCGAAGCCGCCCTCGGGGTGGATGGGGGCGTCCTTTGCGGGGTCGCCCATGTGGTCGACGTGATAATGGGTGAGGATGAAGTAGTCGAGGGTGTCGGTCCTGGGGGCGAAATGCCTGATGTAATTTATGATGGCCTGACCGGAACTGACGGTGCTGTCCGGCTTGGGCGGAGTGGGCATATACTTGTGCTTCTTCAGATTGGAGCCGGCGGCATCGACAAGGAGGGTAGTGCCGTCGGGCAGGATAAGAAAACTGCTCTCGCCTCTTCCGGTATTAATGCAATGGATGTCCAATTCGCCCGGTTTCCGGAGGCTCAACCTTCCCGCGGGCGCGCACGCGACAAGACCTAGCAATAGTACAAGCGGTATTAGTTTTTTCATCAAGATGTAAATATAGTATAAAAAAACCGAAACACAAATCTTTCGTATTAACGGTAAAAGCCTACGAGTTTGTCTGAAGTATGGCCCGGACTGATGCGGTAGAATGCGCAGCCGTGAGGAGGAACAGCCACTTCCCAGCGGTCTTTGTAGGCCACCGTTCCCACGTCTTTCTGACGCCACAGGTCACGAACGGTCTGGTCGCCGAACACCCCGAGTTTCTTGGGCGCGAACCCCAGTACCTGTTCCTCTTCGGACAGGTTGAACAAGGCCACGGCTATGGTTCCGTCTTCAAGAGGCTTGACATATGTGAGATGCCCCTCTCCGGAAGCGAAACGCACCCCCTGAAGTCCCAGCGGATCCTGGTTGACGTCGAGCACCTCACTGTTGCACAAAAGACTGAGGGTAAAGGGGTCAAGCATAGCCATATCGCATCCCAGCAGCATGGGTGAAGCAAGTATAGACCAGAGAGTTATGTGGGTGTACTGTTCCCAGGGCGTCAGCTGGGTCCAGTGCATTTTGCGCCCCCAGCCGACCTTTCCGAGCACGAGCATGTCTGCATCGGGCCAATGTCCCGGGCCGCGGAAGGCCGCCCATCGGTCCTGCCCTTCGAAGCCTATAGTGGACATGCTCTCCCAGGTGTCGCGGATATCGTTCGTGGTGCGCCAACATTGGGCGTACTTAAGAAGCGCCTGAGCGATGGTGACGCGCGAGCTGTTGGAGATGCTGTACAGGATATCCCGTCCGGTAGCGTCGATGGCCTCACGCATATCCCTCATCCACCATTCGTCGTTGGGATTCCAATCGTATTTCAAATAGTCAACGCCCCAGGCAGCCCACTGGCGGGCATCGGCGGTGGCGAAGGAGTATTTGCCGAAATTGCGTATCTCTTCTTTACCCAGCTTGCTGCGGTCGAGGCGGCAGTTTTCGTCCACAAGGCCCTGCTGAACCCACCAGTAAGTGCCGTCGGCATTGTCGCACGAAGATCCGATATGAGATGCGTAGGTGGAGCACCAGGGCCCCGAATAAATGCCGAACTTAAGTCCCCGGGCATGCAGTGAGTCGCCAAGCTCTTTCATATCGTGGAACTTCTTGTTGGGCTGAATCGCATTCCACTGCCCGCCGCGCAGCCCCTGCCATCCGTCGTCGATGTTGACGTAGCTCCAGCCATAGTCGGCAAGGCCGCTTTCCACCAGGGCGCGGGCCGATTCGAGAATGCGCTCCTGGCTGATGGAGATGCCCCAGCAGTTCCAGGAATTCCACCCCAGCGGGGGAGTAAGGGCGATGCGGTCGCCTATCTCGATGCGGAGCTCCCTGGAGTCGCTTCCCAAGGCGTTGGTGGCTGTAATCTGCACGCGGTAGCTGCCGCGGCGGCGGGCCTTGCCGCTTATGATTCCTTTATCTGCATCGAGCTTGAGACCTCGGGGCAAACCCTTGACGCTGAAGCGCATAGGCCGTACTCCGGTAGTAGGGATTCGGTACAGGAAATCCGCCTTCGGGCGGGCGCCGTAAACCTTCGGGCCGTTGATACGGGGGGTGTCAGGAGCCTTGGGGGTGAGGATATATGCGCTGTAGTCGGGGACTACTATTTCATCTTCGCCGGGCAGCTGGGCAGCTGCCGAAAGGCTGAGGGACAGGGCAGCGAGGATGATTGAAACGTGCTTTAGTGTTGTCATGGGTAGGTTATTTCAAGTTCGAAATTGGGGTTCCCGCCGGGCACGGGGGCGTGTGAGGCCTCTATATGCTTCCACATACGCTCTATTATGTCGGGATGCTGAGAGGCAACGTCAAGGCTCTCGCGGGGATCATCTTCGAGGTTGTAAAGCTCCATTTGGGATTCTCCGAGCACCACATTCTGCACCAGCCCTTTCCAGGGGCCTTCACGCACTGCTATCCAGCCTTTCGCAGCCGGGAATTCCCAATACAGAAAGTCATGCTGCGGCTGTTTTCCTCCCGTGAGGGCGGGGACGAAAGATATGCCGTCGTTTTGAGGGGCTTGCGCTCCGGCAAGCTCGGCAAGGGTGGGCATAAGATCGGTGAAATTGCCCATATAGCTGCTTTTGCCAGGTTTAAGCCGTCCGTTCCAGCTTACGATAAACGGCATTCTTATTCCCCCTTCGTGCAGGGTGCGTTTGCCCCAGCCTTTGCCGCACTTGAACGGGCCGCCGCTGTTGAAATACTCCATGGGAGAGTTGGAATTGCAAGCGGGTCCGTTATCTGATGTAATGATTATCAGGGTGTTATCATAAACTCCCAGCTCTTTTAGCTTTGAAGTCAGACGTCCCAGCTGATTGTCAATATGAGTGATCATTGCAGCATAGGCTGAATGCGGATATAGCACCGGGTAGTACCATCCCCCGTCGGTAATGGGAGTCTTTTCCTCGCCGAGTTTATTTACGTAGTACATTACTTCGTCCTCCGGCGCCTGTACGGTGGAATGCGGCACTGTGGTGGTCCACATAAGGAAGAAAGGTTTATCGCCACCGGCCGCCTCGCACACCCAGTTTTCAAGCCTCTCGTACATCAGGTCGCAGGAGTAATCCTGCTGGTTGAATTTGTCGTAACTGCGTGGGTCATAAGGGTCTGCACCCGGGTCCAGACGCCTGTTGACGGGCATGTAGGCGTTTCTTGTGAATACCTTGGTTTCGTTCTCCCAAAGGTAGTCGGGGTAGTAGGAATGGGCAAGCATCTGGCAGTTGAAACCATAGAAGTAATCGAAACCGCAGTCGCGGGGATCGGAGCCGGATTCCGGCCCGCCGAGTCCCCATTTGCCCACCATGGCGGTGGTATAGCCCGCATCGTGCATCATGCTGGCCAGCGTCGGGGTGCCTTTTTCAAGAGGCCACTGTCCTTCGAGCTGCGGATTCTCATGAATACGTTCAAAATACTCATCTGCGTTGGCGGGTACAAGACCTTCCGGACGAGGGACTCTCTCGTCGTTGGACCTTATCTGGCTGTGGCCGCTGTGAAGGCCGGTCATAATGCTGCATCGTGAAGGAGCCGACAGGGGGGCGGCAGTGTACATGTCAGTGAACACTATGCCGTTGCGAGCTAGTGCGTCGATGTTGGGCGTTTCGATGAGTTTCTGCCCGTAGCAGCCCAGGTCGCCGTAACCCAGGTCGTCGAAAAGGAGTATTACAACATTTGGCCGCTGCCCCTCGGGTGAAGTGCAGGCGCCAAGAGAGAGAAGCGCCGCTCCGGCGGCGGAGAATCGGTGAAACTTAACCATACTGAGGATTAATACATTAGTTATAAAGTTTCCGTGCCCTCTGCGGCTTCAATAGTGGCGACAAGTTCTTTGAGCTCGCCCAGCGACAGGTGCTCGTCTTGTACAAAAGCCGATACAAGGTCGCGGTACGAATTGCCCAGGTAGTTCTTTACCATGCCCTCAATACCGCCTTTGCCATATTCCTCTCTGGTGATGGCCGCGAAATACTGGTAAGAGCCGCCGAAGGTACGGTGGGCTATGAATCCGTCCTTTTCAAGGGTACGCACCTGGGTTGACAGAGTGTTGAAATGCGGCCTGGGCTCGTCGTAAAGAGCCTGCAACTCGTGAATGAACATAGGACCTTTGTCCCAGTAGAGCTCCATTATCTGCTCTTCTTTATTGGTAAGATTTCTCATAACAATCGGTGATTTTAGTGTTGATACCGCAAAGTAAACTAATTTTCTTCATATGTGCAACTATTTATTTTCGTTTTTATTTTGGACTGATAATACAGCGAAAAATCAGTATATTTGCATTATGCAAGAATTAAAGAAAAAGGTTCTCGAGGCGAACCTGGAGTTGGTACGCCAGGGCCTTGTGATTTATACCTGGGGCAATGCTTCCGGGATAGACCGCGACCGCGGACTGGTGGTCATCAAGCCCAGCGGAGTCAGTTATGACACTATGACGGAGGACGATATGGTTGTGCTTGACCTTGACGGCAATATCGTTGACGGTCACCTCAAACCTTCTTCGGACACCCCCACTCACCTTGCTCTTTACAAGGCCTTCCCTCAGATAGGCGGTATAGTCCACACCCATTCTGCGTATGCCACGGCCTGGGCTCAGGCCGGGCGCGACATCCCTTGCCTGGGCACCACTCACGCCGATGCTTTCCGGGGTCCTGTACCCTGCACGGCGGCTCTGACAGAAGAGCAGATAAACGGCGAATATGAAAAAGAAACCGGCAAGGTCATAATAAGCCGCTTTGAGGGGCTGGATCCGGTTTTTACTCCCGGAGCTCTGGTGCGTAATCACGGCCCATTCAGCTGGGGCGCTACACCCGCCGAGGCAGCATACAACGCCAAAGTCCTTGAGGAGATAGCAAAGATGGCTTACCTTACCCTTCAGATAAATCCCTCTGCAAGTTGCGGCCAGGCCCTCGAAGACAAGCATTTCTTCCGTAAGCACGGCCCCGGAGCCACCTACGGGCAGTAAAAATCAGCAATTTCTTTAAAAATCGTAAAAATGTGACGAATGGCGCGCCGGGAGTTGCCGGATACCGCCGGGAATTGTTTTCCTTTGCTCTCAAAAAACACCGCTATGAGAGCTTCGTCACTACTGTTGCTTATTCTTTTTTCCTCTTGTGTGCTGCTTGAGCCGGCATTGCCCATGGGTTATCCGCGGGCGTGGGAGCACTCCCGGAGCCGGGGTTTATCGCAGGATGATGTCTCTGCAGGGCCGCATCCGGATACTGCGTTTTACGTCTCGGCAATAAGTTTTCCTCCCACTTACGACTGGCAGAAGGATACTGCTTTCGGGGCGACGGCTTGCACTCTCAAGTTTTTCCGCGGCACGGAGCAACTGCTCTCTGTATGCGCAGGGCCCTCGAAGCGCATCAGCGCCCATCCCGACCGGCATCATATAATAGACGGAAAACTGTACTCTGAATACTTTGACTCTCACGGGACTACGGTAAAATGTAACGGCGAAACGGTAGCTGAGTGGAGCGGAAGTGAATCTTTGCTTGGTATATTGCATAAAGACGGAGTGCTGCACACCCTTGGCCGGGGGCCTTCGTCGCTGTGGTTTACTTACCGGCGCGACGGTGTGCCTTTGATGAAGGTTGAGGGCGGTGAGGTTTTCGGCGGATTTGACAGCTGTACTTGCGGCCCTACGGGAGCGATATATGAAGACGGCGGGGCTGTGTGCTTTGCATATAAAACCTCTACCGGAGGCGTCCAGAGGGCATATCTGGTAAGGGACGGGGTGCCGGAAATGATGCTTGGCACCCCGTCCGTGCAGGTGCTTGACGTAAAGCAGATTGGCGGTGGCGCGGCACTCTTTTACCGCGAGAAGTCAAATGCCGTGTTGAGTTTCAGGGGCAAGCCGGTGGATATCTATTGGGGCGGCAGGATAATATGGGTTGACGGTGAAATACTCTCGCTCTCTGGCAGCCCGTCGGTGGTTGGACATTTCAATCGTCCATTGAATACAAGGCTGAACTACGGAGTGGGAGGGGAAGGTTTCAACAAGAATCTTCAAGGGGGCTCCGACTTCTTTTATTACGGACGGGACGAGAATGAGTTGCTGTCTTTCAACCAGCCTCGCCCAGGGTGGGAAGGCTACTATTTCTTCAACCGCCACTGCGCCTGCATGGTGGGGTCAAATCTTGCCGCGGTCCTGACTCCGAGGGGGCAGGGGACGGACTTGCCGTTTCTGGCGTTCGGCAAAGATACTCTCAGGTATAACTTGTACGGCTTCCTGTCGGGGGTGTCCGTTAAAATAAACAACTAAAATGCTTATCAGGATAATAGGCGCCAAATGTGTGGGTGTGGAGGCGGTCAAAGTGACGGTGGAGGTAAACATCGACCGTGGAATCGGTATCCATCTGGTGGGTCTTGCCGATGTGGCCGTAAAAGAGAGCCTGCTGCGCACCACCACGGCCCTTCAGTCGCTGGGATATCATATCCCCGGCAAGCGTATAGTTATAAACCTGGCGCCTGCCGACCTGCACAAGAACGGCAGTGGGTACGACCTGCCCATTGCAATAGGCATAATCGCGGCGTCGGGGCAGGTGGATCTTCCACTGTGCGAGCGATATATGCTGATGGGCGAGTTGGGCCTTGACGGGAGCGTGAGGGATATCCCCGGGGCGCTTCCGTTTGCGGAATTATCCGACCAGGAGGGCCTGGAAGGCATAGTGCTTCCGGAAGCCTCGGCGCTTGAAGCGGCGGAACTGCATCAGAACCGTATATATGGAGTAAAGACTCTGGACGATGTGGTGCGCATCTTGTCCGGGGGCGAAAGCGACGATCTGCTCATCTGGAACAGCCAGTCTTACCGTGATCTGACTTCCGGAGAGGGATCGCAGGGAGGGGGTTCCCTGCACGGTATTCCCGATTTTGCTGATATAATCGGTCAGGAAGGAGCCAAGCGCGGCATGGAAATAGCCGCCGCCGGGGCTCACAACCTGGCTATGATAGGTCCTCCCGGGAGTGGAAAAAGCTCGCTTGCAAAGGCTCTGGCGGGCATTTTACCTCCTATGACAAGGGAAGAGAGCCTGATGACGTCCAAGATATTCAGCATTGCCGGAAAGGGGAACCTTCGCTTCGGCCTTATGAATTCCAGGCCTTTCAGGGCGCCGCATTATTCTGCCTCGCTGGCTGCTATAATCGGCGGGGGAGCAGGGGACAATATAATCCCCGGGGAGGTGAGCCTGGCGCATAACGGGGTGCTTTTCTGCGACGAGGCGGCGCAAATGCCGCGGAGCGTGATTGAGGCGCTGCGCGGACCCATCGAAGACCGTAAAGTGGTTATTTCGAGACTTAAGGCCAAGGTGGAATACCCCTCGTCGTTCATGCTCGTGCTGGCCTCGAACCCTTGCCCTTGCGGATATTGGGGAGTCGGGGACCGTTGCACCTGCACTCCTACGCAGCGCCTCAATTACCTCGCCCGCTTGAGTGGGCCGATAATGGATCGCATTGATATACAGCTACTTGTGCCATGCTTGTCGGCTCTTGAGCTCTCTCGCCTCAAGGCTTTGGAGCAGCGTCCGGCGGAGTCGAGTGCCGTGGTTGCGGCGAGGGTGGCTTCGGCCCGTGAAATACAGCAGCGGCGTCTTAAGGGGACTGGTATTTTTACCAACGCCGAGATGGATAATAAACTCATAGAGCGATTCTGCCCGCTGAGCGATGAATGCAGCCAACTGCTGATTTCCATCATGGAAAAACTCGGACTCTCCATGAGGGCGTACTTCCGTATTATCAAAGTGGCCCGCACCATCGCCGACCTGGCACTCTGCCGGGATATCAGGCCCGAACACATTTCCGAGGCTGCCGCATACCGCTTCCTCGACCGCCAGAACGGCCCCGGCTGGTGACTGGTGATTTGAAAGTTATACTATTTTTAGTATCTTTGCAATGAGTAAGAGCGGCAGATTAGTACTTCGTTTAACACCCGACATTCATGGTGAGGCAGCTGTGCGTGCGGCAAATCCGGGCTGTACAAATGGCCATTCGGTAAAGAGATGCATCATACAATAATTATCAACGGTCTTTCCGACCTTGAGAGGGCGGCACGGGAGTTCCTTTCAGAGATAGGGGACAATAAACTGGTAGCCTTTTTCGCTCCCATGGGAGCCGGCAAAACCACCTTCACTACTTCCGTGTGCAAAGTTCTGGGAGTGAGTGAAGATGCGGTGAGTTCGCCCACCTTTGCCATAGTCAATGAGTACCGCTCCGCTTCGGGAGAGCCGATATATCATTTTGATTTCTACCGTATCAACAAACAGGCCGAGGCCCTCGATATAGGTCTTTACGAGTACCTCGACAGCGGTTTCCTGTGCCTTATGGAGTGGCCCGAAAACATAGAGGATCTCCTTCCCGACGAGACCCTCCGTGTATCTATTTCCGTCCTTCCCGACGGTTCCCGATCCCTGGACTGGACTGATAGCATTCAGTAGACTCTGCTGCCGCTGTCAAGCGGACCGTCTGCGCCCACGCAGCCGCCCCATTGGGCAAGTGTCCCCTGGGGGACTATAGGGGGAAAGTGGGAGGGGCCCGCAAGCGAAGCGCTGCGGGAGGGATAGGCCGTAGTCCGCTGACAGCGTCAGCAGAGTCTACTCGGGGAACTGGATATCCAGATTGAACTTGGGAATATCGTAAACCGGAGCCTCGTGACTCTCCCGCACGATCTCCCACATCTGCTTGACAATATCAGGGTGCTCCGCTGCCACATTCGTGCTCTCACGCGGGTCGGAGACCAGATTGTACAGCTCCATATCGCTGTTGCCCTTTGCCGCCTTCTGGAGAAGCCCTTTCCACTCGCCTGTGCGTACGGCAACCCAGCCCTTGGCGCCGGGGAATTCCCAGTACAGATACGGGTGCTCCTGCTGTTTGTCGTTCTGTCCCAGCAAGATAGGGGCAAATGAAACACCGTCGTTGTCGGGCGCTTCCACTCCTGCGAGTTCGGCAAAAGTGGGCATCAGGTCGGCGAAATAAGCAATGTGCGAACTCTTGGACGCCTTGAGCCTGTCTCCCCAGGCAACCACGAACGGCATCCTGATACCTCCCTCGTGCAGCGAACTCTTGCCCCATCCGGCAGCGCAGCTGAAAGGACCGCCGCTCTGGAAATACTCCATGGGAGAATTGCCGTTGTGGGCAGGGCCGTTGTCGGAGGTGACTATGAAGATGGTATTGTCCCAGACGCCCAGTTCCTTGAGTTTTGCAACCAGGCGGCCCACCTGGGTGTCGATGTGGGTCACCATGGCGGCATACGTGGCGTGAGGATAACGGCTGGGCAGATACATACCGCCGTCAACGCGGGGCTCCTCGTCGCCAAGTTTCTCGACATAGTGCATAACTTCTTCAGAAGGGGCCTGCACGGCGCTGTGCGGCACTGTGGTAGTCCACATGGCAAAGAAAGGACCGCCTGCATTATCCACAATAAACTTCTCCAGCTTGTCGTACATAAGGTCGGGGCTGTAAAACTTTCCCCCGTAGCGGTCGTAATTGGCGGGATCGAGAGGGTCGAGCCCCTCTGGGAGCGGCTCTCCCTGTATGACCGTTTCGTTGCCCGTTTCGATCTTTACATCATTTTCCCACAGATGGGTAGGATAGTAAGAGTGGGCGAGAGCCTGGCAGTTGAAACCGTAAAAATAATCGAATCCCATTTTATTGGGAGTTGACTCGCTTGACGGGAATCCCAGACCCCATTTGCCTACCATAGCGGTTTTGTATCCAGCATCCTGCATCATGCGGGCTATTGTGGGTGTGCCTGCAAGCATAGGCTGCTGGCCCTCCATGGTATCGTCGAGGAAAAGGCTGTTCCAGCCCCTGCCGTCAGTGGGTACAAAATGCTCCTCGTTATTGCGTATCTGGCTGTGTCCCATGTGTTTACCCGTTACTATGCAGCAGCGTGACGGCGCTGACAGGGGTGCTGCCGAATACATGTCGGTAAACAAGATTCCGCGGGAGGCAAGCGCATCGATGTTGGGAGTTTCTATCTTGGTTTGCCCATAACATCCGAGGTCGCCGTAGCCAAGGTCGTCGAACATCAAGTAGATAATGTTTGGCTTCTCCGGAACTTTCTGCCCTCCAGTGCATCCACATGCAGCCGCAGCCGCAGCGGCAAATAACAATTTATTGGTCTTCATTCTGTTTTGTATTAGTAAAGCAATAATCGCAATTATTTGTTGAATCTCCAAATAATCGTTATTTTTGCTTGTAACAGCGCCCGGGTGTCAGCAAACTGACGGTGACCCGTAGCCGCCCTCGGCTCCGTAAGAGGGAGGGGCCCGGCTTGGCCGGGAGGGGTCG
>CADBAY010000010.1 GCA_902792815.1 uncultured Bacteroidia bacterium | reverse complement strand
ACGTTGATGGTGGCTTTGCCATCAGCGGATGCGCTCATTGCACAAAAGCTGAATACCATGCAAAGAGCAAGAGCAAGTGCGAGAACTTTCTTCATTTTGGAATATCCTCCTTAAATAATTTGTGATTATATTTTATTGCGGCTTTGCCGCTAATCACACCAGTTTTTTGACTGAGTCACCTTTCAGCAGCTTACCCGGGACGATAATACGATCCAGCAGCGTAGTGTTCGGACGCTCGATCAGTTCTATGAGCTTGACCGCAGCTTCCTTTCCGAGACGATCCGTATCCTGCTGCATTGTGGTGATTTTTGGGCTCATCAGCTGGGAGACGATAATGCCGTCGTATCCGATCACCGAGATATCATCCGGAATTCGAAGCCCGGCTTCCTGAATAGCTCGGACGCCGCCGGCAAGCGAAAAGTCATCGGGGAAGAGAATGCAGGTGGGTCTTTCCGGTAGAGACAGAATCTTTTTTGTAACGGAATAGCATGTATCCGGATCATAGAATCGTGATTCCGCCACATATTCCTTGGAAATCTGAAGACCGTTTGCTTCGCATGCCCGGTGAAAACCGATTTTCCGGTTCTGGGTTACTGCGGTAGGCTCGCCATAGATGAAAGCAATTCTCCGGTGCCCCATCGAACAGGCATAGGACACAAGCTCTTCCATACCGCCAACGTTATCTGAAAGGGCTCCTTAACTGATTCTGCGCATGCGCATCGTTTTCATCCCGGTCCACGCTATTTCACTTTCTATACCGTTTTTCTTCAGCTGCGCCGCTACTTCTCCCAGCGCGGTGGCGGTATTGCCATTCTGGCGCGGACTTCCGTTGATGAGTAATACTTTCATAGCGCGAAGTTAATAATATCCCCGAAAATGACTAAATTTGTAGGATTTAAGGACAATAGCAATAAAGAATTAACTATATGAGTGTTTTCAAAGACAAGACGCTGCTGATTACGGGCGGTACCGGCAGCTTCGGCAATGCGGTTCTGAACAGGTTCCTGCGTACCGACATAGGCGAAATCCGCATCTTCAGCCGCGACGAGAAGAAGCAGGACGACATGCGTCACGACTTCCAGGCTCGGATGCCGGAGGTGGCGGGCAAGATCAAGTTCTACATCGGCGACGTCCGCAACCGCAGCACGCTGCATTATGCCATGCAAGGCGTTGATTATGTGTTCCATGCGGCAGCGCTGAAGCAGGTACCCAGCTGCGAGTTCTTCCCGATGGAGGCCGTGAAGACCAACGTTATCGGTACGGACAACACGCTGGATGCTGCAATTGATGCCGGCGTGAAGTGCGTGATTTGCCTCTCCACCGACAAGGCCGCTTATCCCATCAACGCGATGGGCATCACCAAGGCCATCGAGGAGAAAGTGGCGATTGCCAAATCAAGATACTCCGGCGAAACGAAGATCTGCTGCACCCGTTACGGCAACGTGATGTGCTCCCGCGGAAGCGTCATCCCTCTGTGGATCGACCAGATCCGCAAGGGCAACCCTATCACGCTGACGGAGCCCAAGATGACGCGGTTCATCATGAGCCTCGAAGAGGCAGTGGACCTTGTGCTCTTCGCCTTCGAGAACGGACAGAACGGCGATATCCTCGTGCAGAAGGCTCCAGCCTGCACCATCGGCACCCAGGCAGAGGCGGTGTGCGAGCTCTTCGGCGGCAATAAGTCTCAAATCAAGGTCATCGGCATCCGCCACGGCGAGAAGATGTACGAGACGCTGCTCACCAAGGAGGAGGCGGCCAAAGCCGTGGATATGGGCAACTTCTACCGCGTGCCGGCAGACAACCGCGACCTCAATTACGACAAGTATTTCAAGGAGGGCGACGCCAAGCGTGCCACAATCGACGAGTTCAACTCCGACAACACCCGCAGGCTCAACCTAGAAGAGACCAAGGCCAAGATTGCATCGCTGGAATACATCCAGAATGAGCTCAACGGCGTGCCGAATATCGTGAAATAATGAAGATACTTGTTACCGGTGCAAAGGGGTTCGTGGGTAAGAACCTGTGTGCGCAATTGAAGAACATTCGCGACGGCAAGGCGCGGAATTATGGCGTTACAGTGTCGGAGATTTTCGAGTATGACCTGGATTCGACTCCGGCGGAGCTGGATGCGTGGTGCGCTGCGGCGGACTTCGTGTTCAACCTGGCTGGAGTGAATCGTCCGCAGAACCAGGAAGAGTTTATGGCAGGCAACTTCGGCTTTGCATCCACGCTTCTCGACACGCTCAAGAAGCACGGCAACCGCTGCCCGGTTATGCTCTCCAGCAGCCAGCAGGCCAGCCTCGCGGGGCGCTTCGGCAATTCTGAGTACGGCCGCAGCAAGAAGGCGGGGGAGGACCTGTTCCTCAAGTACGGCGACGACACTGGCGCACGCGTGCTGGTGTACCGGTTCCTTAACCTCTTCGGCAAATGGTGCCGGCCCAATTATAACTCTGCCGTGGCTACCTTCTGTAACGCCGTGGCTAACGACCTGCCCTACACGGTCAACGACCCGTCGGTGGAGCTGGAACTGTTGTACATCGATGATCTGGTGGACGAGATGATTGCCGCGCTCAAGGGGAAGGAGCACCGCTGCGAGTTCGACGGGCTGGGAGTGTTCCCGATGGCTGACGGCCGCTATTGCTACGTTCCCACTACGCACCACGCCACGCTTGGCGAGATTGTGAATCTGCTGGACAGCTTTGCCGCCCAGCCCAAGACACTGATGATTCCGGACATTCCCGCAGGATCGTTTGCCAAGAAGCTCTACAGCACCTATCTCAGCTACCTTCCCAAAGACAAAGTGGCGTTCCCGCTGACTATGAAAGTGGACGAGCGGGGGTCGTTTACGGAGCTTGTGCATACGCATGGCGCCGGTCAGGTTTCGATCAATATTTCCAAGCCCGGAGTGACCAAGGGCCAGCACTGGCACAACACCAAGTTCGAGCAGTTCATAGTGGTCAAGGGCCACGGGCTCATCCAGCAGAGGAACCTCAACGACCCCGACGGCAAGGTGCTCGAATGGGAAGTCTCCGGCGACCACATCCAGGCCGTCCACATGCTCCCCGGCTACACGCACAACATTATCAACCTATCCGACACCGAAGAACTGGTGACGGTGATGTACTGCAACGAGGTCTTCAACCCCGACAAACCGGATACTTATTTTGAACCTGTAAAGTAAACGATATGGCACAATTCAAAAATAACGGGAAGCTTAAGCTTCTGATTATCGTGGGTACAAGGCCGGAGATTATCCGCCTGGCGGCAGTGATTAACAAATGCCGCGAGTACTTCGACTGTCTGCTGGCGCACACCGGGCAGAACTACGACTATAATCTTAATGGTGTGTTCTTCAAAGACTTGAAGCTAGCTGATCCCGACGTGTACATGGATGCCGTGGGCGTTGACCTCGGTGAGACCATGGGCAACATCATCGCCAAGAGCTATCAGCTGATGGTGGAAGTAAAGCCCGATGCCGTGCTGGTGCTTGGGGACACTAATTCGTGTCTTTCGGTGATTGGCGCCAAGAGGCTCCATATTCCTATCTTCCACATGGAAGCGGGCAATCGCTGTAAGGACGAATGCCTGCCGGAGGAGACCAACCGCCGCATCGTGGACATCATCTCCGATGTGAATATGGCCTACAGCGAGCATGCGCGCAGGTATTTGGCGGATACCGGACTGCCCAAGGAGCGCACGTATGTGACCGGTTCGCCCATGGCTGAGGTGCTGCATAATAACCTTGCGGAGATTGAGGCAAGCGACATCCATAAGCGCCTTGGCCTGGAGATGGGTAAGTATATCCTTCTTTCGGCGCACCGCGAGGAGAATATCGACACGGAGAAGAACTTCCTCTCGCTGTTCAACGCTATTAACAAGATGGCGGAGAAGTACGATATGCCTATCCTGTATTCCTGCCATCCGCGTTCACGCAAGCGTTTGGAGGCCTCCGGCTTTAAGCTGGACCCTCGCGTCATCCAGCACGAACCTCTCGGTTTCCACGACTACAACTGCCTGCAGATGAACGCATTCTGCGTGGTTAGCGATAGCGGCACCTTGCCTGAAGAATCATCGTTCTTCACTTCCATCGGCCATCCTTTCCCCGCCGTCTGCATCCGCACCAGTACCGAGCGCCCCGAGGCCCTCGACAAGGGTTGCTTCGTGCTCAGCGGCATCGACACCCAGGGGCTCCTGCAGAGCGTCGATGTGGCCGTGGAGCTCATCCGCGACGGCAACCCCGGCATCCCCGTGCCCGACTACGTGGACGAAAACGTCTCCACCAAGGTCGTCCGCATCATCCAGAGCTACGTCGGCGTGGTCAACAAAATGGTTTGGAGGAAGTTCTGATAGAATAGGGGTGGAAGGATTTCTTCTGCCCCTTTTTTCTGCTTGATTGTATTAGAATGGTGATTAGCCTATGGAATTCAATGACGTACTGAATCGCCGCTACTCCTGCCGTGCGTTTGCGGTGCGTAGTGTTGAGCAGGAGAAGGTGGACCGCATCCTGGAAGCTGGGCGGATAGCGCCAACGGCGGTGAACAAGCAGCCGGTGCATATCTGGGCGGTCTCCCGTCCGGAGACGCTGGAGGCCATCAAGGGCGTCACGCGGTCTAACTATGGCGCTCCGCTGCTGCTCGTTGTGGGCTGTCGGCTTGCCGACGCGTGGGTGAGACGCTACGACGGCAAGAACGGCGCTGAGGTGGACGCCGCCATCGTCGCCACGTATCTGATGCTGGCGGCGGAGAACGAGGGGCTGGCTACGCTCTGGGTTGGCTCTTTCGATCCGGCCCTGTTGCGGGAGATTCTCCCGGGGGCTGAGGGGTATGAGCTGGTGGCAATGATCAATGTGGGTTATCCCGCCCCGGATAGCAAGCCTTCGGCCATGCACGGTGTGCGGAAGCCGGTGGAGGAGTTGGTGACGAGGGATGTTTAGGAAACGCTTGTTATGATTTTACAAATTGTTTATATATTTGCAGTGCGTATTAAGAATTATGAGAACTATGGCCACAAATTTCATCACAATCCGGAACGGAGTAATTGAAGCAAAACTGGATGTTTATATCTATAAAAATGATGGCTTTCAGATTGCTTATTCTCCTGCTTTGGATCTTATGGGCTATGGTAGAACCATCAAGGATGCAAAGGCCTCTTTTGAAGTTGTTGTTGAAGACTTCTTTGATTGTGCTATAAAGAATGGTAAGTTGGATGAGTATTTATTGACGCACGCATGGGTGGCAAATCAGACACGGCTTGGATTTGTGCCTCCTAAAAATCCTCAGCTTATCAAGTCTAACAAGAAGTTTCAAGACATTTTTAATTATGATTTTCGGAAGCTTTCAGTTCCCGTTAATCATACCGTTACTGCTTGTTGATGGGCCGTTTTAGTAACATATCTGTTGCTAGGTTTCGCAGGTTGCTTATTGCGTTGGGTTTATCATGTGTGCGGACACGAGGAGACCATGAAATGTGGTATAAGGAAGGTATGTTGAGAAATGCAGTTTTCCAGACTCATGAAGAACCAATCCCTGAAGATATTATTTTGAACAATCTTCGTACGATTGGAATCTCAAAAAAAGAATTCGAAGATCTTTTGAAGAATACAAAATGAATCAGGGCGTCCATCGGGACGCCTTTTTCGTATCCTGGCATAAGACCCTGGAGTCATTTTATGGGACCATGGTTAAATATTTATTTTTTTCGTATTTTTACATGCAAATCACAACAATATGGAACCGAATTTTTGCCAGAGCTGTGGCATGCCGCTCACTGAAGAGCTGAAAGGTACGAACGAAGACGGATCTAAGAACGAGGACTATTGCATCTATTGCTTCAAGGATGGCAAGTTCACGCAAGAGTGCACTATGGAGGAAATGATACAGTTCTGCGCCCAATTCGTGGACGAGGTGAACAAAAACCTGCCGCAGCCTGTTACCAAGGAGCAATACATAGAGTCCATGCGTCAGAACTTCCCAATGCTCAAGCGCTGGCGCTCAGAGTAAGCGGCTCCCGCTACTTGGTGAGTCGCTGATACTATATGTGCTCAATGCCTGTCATTCATACAGACCGAATCCATAAGATTGCCTACTCGACGGATGCCTCCATCTATCGGGAGGTGCCGCGGGGCGTGGCGTATCCCGAAAGCACGCAGGATATAGTTGAACTGGTGAAGGAAGCCCGGCGCCTGAACACCTGCCTCATCCCACGTGCGGCCGGGACTTCCGTGGCCGGACAGGTCGTGGGCAAGGGGATTGTGGTTGACATCAAAGGGTGGAACAAGATCCTGGAGATCAACCAGCAAGAGCGGTGGGCACGCGTGCAGCCGGGCGTGGTGAGGGACGAGCTCAACCTTGCCCTCAAGCCGTACGGGCTGCATTTCAGCCCGGAGACATCCACCAGCAACCGCTGCTGCATAGGCGGAATGTTCGGCAACAATTCCTGCGGCACGCATTCGCTGATCTACGGCAGCACCCGCCATCACGTGCTCTCTTGCAAGGGGGTGCTCTCCGACGGCTCGGAGTTCGATACGGAGCAAGCCGCGGCCAGGGATGCTAACCCGCTGCTGGATGCCATTCTGAAGCAGCTGGAAGCATGGGCCTCAGATGCCCGGACCAGGGCCCAAATCGAAGATAACTACCCCGACAAAGCTCTGAAGCGCCGCAGCTGCGGTTACGCTATTGACGAGGCCATAGAGATTGTCAAGAATAACCCGGGCCTTGCCCTGTGCAAGCTGCTTGCCGGCTCCGAGGGCACCCTGGCGTTCATCACCGAAATCAAAGTCTCCCTCGACCCTCTTCCGCCCAAAGAGAAGATGGTGGTCTGCGCGCATTGCAATACTCTGGAGGGCAGCTTCCGGGCCAACCTCATTGCCCTGAAGCACAAGCCCGCCGCCGTGGAACTGATGGACGGAAAGATACTGGAGCTGAGCTTCCAGAACATAGAGCAGAAGCGCAACTCCTTCTTCGTGGACGGCTCCCCGGCGGCGCTTCTGATTGCCGAATTCTGGGGCGATAGCAGGGAAGCCGTTGATACTCAGGCTGATGCATTCGAAAAGGATGCCCTGGCGTCGGGCCTGGTATATACCAACACCCGCGTGTACGGCGCCGACGTGGCCAAGGTGTGGGACCTGCGCAAGGCGGGCCTCGGCGTGCTCAGCGGCATGAAGGGCGACGCCAAGCCCATAGGTGTGATAGAAGATACTGCCGTAGCCCCCGAGCGTCTGCCCGCGTATATGGAGGACTTTGGCGCAATGCTCCGGGGGCTGCATACTTCCTGCGTTTATTACGGCCATATCAGCACCGGCGAGCTGCACCTGCGGCCTATCCTCAACATCAAGACTCCGGAAGGCCGCAAGCTGTTCCGCGAGATAGCGGAAGAAACTGCAAAACTCGTCCGCAAGCACAAGGGGAGCCTGAGCGGCGAGCACGGCGACGGGCGCCTGCGGGGCGAATTCATCCCGCTGATGTACGGCGCCGAGGTTTACTCCCTTATGCGGGAGGTCAAGAAGGCCTGGGACCCTGACGGGGTGTTCAACGTGAACAAGATAGTCGACACTCCTCCGATGGACGAATGGCTCCGCTTTGCGGTGGGGCTGAAGTACTCCGTGGAGGAGGAACTCCGCGCCGATAATACGTACTACAATTGGCGGGCGGCCTTCGACGAATGCAAGGTGGAAGGCGCTAGTGGGGTGCGCAGTCAGGCGCACGCCCTTATGTGCTCCATCGAGCAGTGCAACGGCGCCGGAGCGTGCCTCAAGTCGAACCTGATAGGAGGCACGATGTGCCCGGCCTACAAGGTGTCTGGCGACGAGACCCGGTCAACCCGCACCCGGGCAAATGTGCTCCGGGAGATACTGACGCGGGGCTTTGAGAGCGAAGCGTTTGCAAGCGTCAGCGGGGGCAGGAGCGTTTTTGACATCCCCGAACTCTCCGAGGTGCTTGACAGCTGCCTTGCCTGCAAGGGATGCCTCTCCGAGTGCCCCTCCAATGTGGATATGACCAAGCTGCGGAGCGAAGTCCTGCAGCAGAAATACGACCGCCACGGCACTCCGTTCCGCTCCTGGATGGTGGCGCGTATGGCAAGCGTGGAGGCGCTGGGGGCAAAGCTGCGCCCGCTCTATAATTTCTTTGCCACCTGGCAGCCGTCTGCCCGGCTTATAAAGAAGATCATACGTTTCTCCATCCACCGCAACATCCCCACCCTGAGCCGCTACAGCATGCGTAAACTGGTTGAGATGGAGAGCCGTAAGAATCCCGCCGGCGGCAGGAAAGTGTACCTGTTCGCCGATGAGTTCACCAATCATCAGGAGGCCGAACTTGGGCTCACGTTTGCGCGCTTGCTTATCAAGCTCGGCTACTGCGTAGAGGTGCCCAAGCACGCCGAGAGCGGCCGTGCAGCTTTGTCCAAGGGCTGCCTGAAGCTAGCCCGTAAGTACGCCGTGCGTAACGTTGAGCTGCTCTCGGGCCTCGTTACGGAAGACGTGCCCCTCGTGGGCATCGAGCCCTCGTGCATCCTCTCTTTCCGAGACGAATATCCCGACCTGGTGCCGCCGCAGATGAGAGAAAAGGCAAAGAAGCTGGCGGCAGGCTGCTTGCTCTTTGATGAGTTCATTGTGCGGGAGTATGAGGCGGGAAGGATAAGCGCCGATGCGTTCAGGGCCTTTGACGGCGAGATTTACCTTCACGGCCATTGCCACCAGAAATCGTTGATAGGGGTGGGGAAGTGTGCCGAGATGCTCAGGCTCATTCCCGGAGCTAAGGTGAATGTGATTCCCAGTGGCTGCTGCGGCATGGCAGGCTCGTTCGGCTACGAGAAGGAGCACTACGAAACCTCCATGGCAATAGGCGAGATGGTCCTTTTCCCGGCCGTTCGCAAGGCCACCTCAGACAAGCAGAAAAAGGTGCTTGTGGCCGCCCCCGGAACCTCCTGCCGCCAGCAAATTCTCGACGGAACAGGAGTTAAAACGCTTCATCCTATTGAGATACTGTATAAAAGTTTATCTTTGTAATCAAATGGACATCACTCAACTCCATACCCTTAGCGAGGCCCAGATTGCAGATCTGCTGGGCTTGATGCGAGAACTGACGGCGGAAACCAAAGTCACCGCGGAGATGCTACGGCGAACGGTCGAAACTCCAGGGACGCATCTTTTTGCGGCAGTTGACAATGCGGGACGCATTGTGGGCTGCGCAACTCTTGGCGTTTACTGCTCGCCCACGGGCTACAAGGGCGCAGTGGAGGATGTGGTGGTGGCGCAGACCCACCGCGGACAGGGGCTCGGGCGTAAACTGTTGGAAGCCATCATCGACTTTGCCGGCAATGAGCTTGGCGATGTGGACCTGCACCTTACGTCGCGCCCGCAGCGGGTGGCGGCCAATGCGCTCTATCAGTCGCTTGGATTCGAAAGGCGGGAGACCAATTTTTACCGCCTGAAGATCAGGCGGGGGCGCGACAAGGCGATAGTTAGTAGTTATGCGTGATATTATTGTTGGTGTTACCAATTTCATCTGCGGTTATCCGCTGTTTTGCTGGCTCATAGGCGGCGGGCTGTTCTTGTTTATCTACTCCCGCGCCGTGCCTCTGCGCCGCTTCGGAACTGCGGTGCGCTCGCTTCGCACCCGCAAGACCGGGGCGGGGGAGATTAGCTCGTTCCAGGCGCTTATGAGCGCCATCAGCGCCACCGTGGGCATGGGCAACATTGCAGGCGTGGCCATTGCGCTGGTGGTGGGAGGCCCCGGCGCCATATTCTGGATGTGGGTTAGCGCCCTGCTGGGCATGGCCACCAAGTTCTTCGAAGGCACCCTTGCCATAATGTACAAGGGGCGCAACGAGAAGGGGGAGGCCAAGGGCGGGCCGATGTACGTCATCACCGAAGGCCTGGGGCGGAAGTACAAGCCGCTGGCGGTGTTCTTTGCCTGCGCCGGACTCATCGGGTGCCTGTGCATTATGCAGGCCAACCAGTTTGTGGAGGCCGTTACTACGGTCTTCCTGCCCGGATCTGCCGGGCTATGGTGGGTGAAGCTTATGATAGGAGTGGCCGTTACGGCAATCGTGTCGCTCGTGGTGGTAGGCGGCCTTAACCGCATCTCCAAGGTTGCGTCCAAGATAGTGCCCGCCATGGTAGCGGTGTACTTTATCTTGGTGTTTGTGATTATAGTATTGAATATCAGGGAGATACCGCGCGTATTCGCGTCTATCGTAAGCGGCGCGTTCAGCCTCAAGGCCGGCCTGGGAGGGCTTGCCGGGGTAGCCATTACCGGGGCGCGGCGTGCTATGTACGTCAACGAGGCGGGCGTGGGTACGGCCATGATGATGCACGGTGCTTCACGCAATGCCGAGCCTGTGCGCGAGGGCTTTGTGGCCATGCTGGGACCGGCCATCGATTCGGGCCTGGTGTGCACGCTGAGCGCCATTCCCATAATCATTGCTGGTAATTACAATGTGGAGGCCATACAGGGGCTGTCCATAGCGCTCGGGTCGTTCGATGCGCTGATCCCCGTGGCAGGTAAGTACCTCCTGATGGCGCTGGTTACCGTGTTCGCATTCTCCACCATGTTCTCGTATTCGTACTACGGGCGCACCTGCGCCGAGTATCTGTTCGGTAAGGACAAGGCCCGTTACTACAACTGGTTCTATCTGCTTATGTTGCTGATAGCCAGTGTGGTGACCCTCGATGTTGTGGTGAGTATAATGGACCTGGCGTTCGCCCTTATGTCGGTCCCCACTATGTATGCAGTTTTCCGCCTGTCGCCCAAGGTGGTGAAGGCGCTTAAGGAATATAGTTAATGAATCAGGTTTTATCTTCAAGAATCAGGAGTTTGTCTCCGTCGGCGACTTTTGAAATGTCGCGCAGGAGCCGTGAGTTGACCTCGCGGGGTGTTTCGGTTATCGATTTGGCTGTGGGTGAGCCCGACTTGCACACGCCCCAGTTTATAAAAGAAGCGGCAGAGGCCGCCATAGAGGATAATTTTACCAAGTACTCGCCCGTGTCGGGCTTCGGCTCGCTCAAGGAGGCGGTGGTGCATAAGCTGCAGGTAGAGAACGGTTTAACATACTCTCCATCGGAGATTGTGATATCTTCCGGGGCTAAGCAGAGCATCTGCAACGCCATACAGGCCCTGGTGGATACCGGGGACGAAGTGATAATCCCCGCTCCCTACTGGGTGAGCTATCCGCAGATGGTCAAGCTCGCCGGGGGTGTGCCGGTGTTTGTGGATGCCCCCATCGAGCAGGGCTTCCGAATCACTCCCGCCCAGCTGCGCGCCGCCATTACTCCTAAGACGCGCCTGATTATTATTTGCTCGCCCTGCAATCCGTCGGGCGCCGTATATTCGGCCGCGGAGCTCGAGGCTCTTGCCGAAGTTGTTAAGGAGCACGACGACTTGCTGGTGCTCTCGGACGAGATTTACGAGCACATCAATTACATCGGAAGCCACGCTTCCATTGCCGCGGTGCCCGGTATGCGTGATAGGACCCTGGTGGTGAACGGCGTGTCCAAGGCCTACGCCATGACGGGCTGGAGAATAGGCTTCCTGGCGGCTCCCAAGTGGATTATTTCGGCTTGCGACATACTTCAGGGCCAATATACCAGCGGTCCTTGCTCGATTAGCCAGAAGGCCGCCGAGGCGGCTTGGATGGGGCCGCAGGAATGCGTCGAGCAGATGCGCCTGTCGTTCCTGCGCCGGCGCAACTTGCTGGTGAAACTGATGCGTGAGATCCCGGGCCTGGAGGTTAACGAGCCGCAGGGCGCTTTCTATCTGCTGCCCAAGTGCTCCGGCTACTATGGCACCAGAGCGGGAGACAGGGTGATTGAGAACTCTACCGACCTTGCCATGTATTTGCTCGAAGAGGGACATGTGGCCACTGTGCCCGGTTCGGCCTTCGGCGCTCCCGACTGCCTGCGCTTCTCATACGCCACCTCTGACGAGAATATCATGGAGGCGGTTGACCGTATCAAATGTGCGCTGGCGGCGCTCAAACGGGACTGACTTCCAGCAGGACTATCGTTCCGTCCATAGCGGACGCAAGTATGCGGGTGCGGCCCTTGTGAGTCCACGCCTGGAGCGGGTTGATGAGGGCGACGGAGAACTTGTGAATCCATTGCAGCGAGCCGTCCTTGAGCGAAAGCGAGAACAGATTGCCTTTATCGGTGGGCGTGAGAACTTGCCCGCCGATTTCTATTATCTGCGTGGGGCCTATCTCGTAATGGGTGCCGTTGGGCACGTTCCATAGCAGTTCGGGCCCTGCTGCATCGGCCCTGAAGGCGTAGGAACTGTTGAACATGGTCTTGACGAGCACCGTTGTGCCGTCCGACGAGAGCCCTATGGCCTCGCGCCCTCCGTCGAGCACGAACAGTTCCTGCCCGCTGGCAGCGTCGAGGACGTACACTTTGCGGTCGGGATTGGCAAAGAATATGCGCCCCGCCGCTTTGACGGGCCAGCACGCTGCGGGGGAATACATACGTGAACTCCGGCTGCAGCGCCATACCCACTGGAGCTCCCCGGTGCCGGTGTCGAGCGAATAGAGCCTCCCGCTCCAGCTGCCGAACACTACCTGCTGAGCGTCGACCATAGGGCGGCACTCTACGAATCCTTCCACTCCTGCGTATTCCCACACTGTCTTTCCGCTGCGCAGGTCCAGCGCCCTGAACACTCCGTCGGAGGCGCCCGCAAACACTTTCCCGTCGTAGATAACAGGCGAGGCGAGCACCGACTTGCCTGCGCGTACGCACCAGCGGATGCGCCCGTTGCGTGCGTTGAGGGCGTATATGCCTCCGTCGGTGCATCCCACCACCAGGGTGCTGCCGCTGACGGCGGGGGTGGAGAAGATCTTGCCCGGCAAGTCTTTGCTCCACAGGCGCTTGCCGTCGCGCAAACGTATGCAGCGCACGCTGCCCGAAGAGGTGGCGTACCAGGCCCTCGCGCCTTTGCGTGCAAAGCCCGACACAATGTTGGCATCTTCCTGTATCTTCCAGAGCTCGCGCACCTGCGGATAGCGCTCGTTAATATCGTAGCGCAGCCAGGGGTAAGAAGAGGGGAGTCCGTGGGGGTCATATTTAGTAGTATCGACCACCGGCGGCAAGGGCGCTGAATACCAATTGATTACCTCGGCCCCTCCGGCGTTGGGGCGGCGTTCGCTCACGCTTACGCTGTCTCTCCACAGGCGGAACACATTATACCCGGCAGGGACGCGGGAGTCGGCGAGCGACGAGCGTCCGAGCACTGCCGGTATGCCGTCGTAGTTGAGAGGCCGGTTCTGGTGCCAGTGGCCTCCTATCTCAAAGCGCACGCCGGCCTTCTTGAGAGCTCTTGTGACATCGAAGTAGTTGAGTACCGAAGTGTCTTGCGGATAATGGTTTATGAAGATGCTGGGTTTCCCGCTCGAAAGGCCCTCCAGCCAGGTCATGCTCTCGCGGGGGAGCAGCGCCGGGGCCATGCGCATGTCGGGCCCGCAGTTGCATCCAAGAAACCTCCATCCGCCCGCCTCGAACTCGAAATGCTCGTATCCGAACACGTTCTTGAATGTGTTGCAGCCGCTCTCGGACCACTTGGCGTCGTGGTTGCCGGCAACGAGGTAATATGGCTTGCGGAGCGAGTCGAGCAGGGCTTTGGCGGCTCCTATCTCCTCGTCGGTGCCGAAGTCGGTAATGTCTCCTCCAAGTATTACAAAGTCGAGCGAATCTTGCTTGTTGATGTCCTGGATACAAAGGCGCAGGTCGCTGAAGGAGTGTGATCCGAGGGCGAGGTGCGTGTCGGTGAGGAAGGCAAAGCGCAGCGGCTCTTCCTGCGCCTGCAGGTTAAGAGTGAGCAGCAACGCTGCGGCCGTCAATAGTTTGTTGAGCATATTGCAAATGTACTAAAGATTTTGCGTATTTTTGCGATATGAAACACTTCTCACCCAAACTGATCTGCCTGTTGCTGCCTTTGCTGGCGGCCTTCTCGCTGAGTGCCCAAAGCGGGCCTCAGCTTTATAATCTGAGCCTCGACGCCTGGTCCAAGCAGGGCGGGGTGTGGCGCGTCTATGACAAAGACGCTCCCGCTGCAAAACGCATCTGGGACACTGCCAATCCCGGGCTCGGAAAGTTGGGAATCAACAGCACCACCCCTGAATATGAGCACGTTGCGGTAAAAGGAGAGGGCAAGGCTGCAGCCCGTATCGAGAGCAAGAAAGTGGCTTGGGCCTTTGTGTCGGGCAGCCTGTTCAACGGGCATTTTATTAAGCTGGTGGATATGGCCGGGGTGGAGACCGAACTGGGTACTCCGTTCACCGCACGGCCCAAGAAGCTGAGCGGATATTATCATTATAAGCCCGGCAAGATCAACTTTACCGATGACGATCACGAGGCATACAAGGGCCGCACCGACGAGGCTCTCATTGAGGTGCTCCTTATGGACTGGGACAAGCCCCGCAGGCAGCTGAGCCACGTGGACGGATTCATCGACTCTGACAAAGATCCGCACATCATTGGCCGAGCCCAGGTAATTGTTAAAAAAGGCACTTCCGACTATGTTCATTTCGATGTGCCTTTTGAGTACCGCAGTGGCAAAACTCCGCGCTACATAATGTTCTCCATTGCCAGCAGCCGCCTTGGCGGCTTCGGCACCGGGGCCTCCGGCAGCGTGCTGTATGTAGATGAATTTGAACTTGGGTATTAGAACTTAATACGTTATATTTGCAAAACAACGTTTAATTGAACAGCGATATGAAGTACATTTGCACTGTTTGCGGCCATGTTTACGATGAGGCCGTGGAGGGAGTTCCTTTCGACAAGCTCCCAGACGATTGGGTGTGCCCTCTGTGCGGGGTAGGCAAAGAGCTTTTTGAGCCTGATGAATGATTTGGAGGAAGCCCGCCTGGAGATAGGCGCGGTTGACAAAAAAATAGCGTCTCTTTTTGAGGAGCGCATGCGGCTGGCCGGGCGTATTCTTGACTACAAGAAGGGCAACGGCCTGCCGATTCTTGATGCTGCCCAGGAAGAGCGGGTGATTGCCAATAATATTTCCAATATCAACGATCCCGCTATCCAGGAGTACTATGTGCTCTTCCTGCGGGATATGATGAAGATATCGAAGGCCTATCAGGCGCGCCTGATGGACGGCATGAAAATAGCCTACTGCGGCTCTCCCGGGGCTTTTGCCCACATTGCCGCCCACAGCGTGTTCCCTCAGGCCGACATTGTGCCTTATCCCGACTTTGAAAGCGCCTATAAGGCTTGCGAGACGGGAGAGGCCGATACTGCCATATTGCCGGTGGAGAACAGCTTTGCCGGCGATGTGGGAGGAGTGATGGACCTTTGCTTCGGCGGCACACTGTACATCAACTTGATGCTCGACATGGATGTGTCCCAGAACCTTATGGGAGTTCCGGGCGCCCGTATCGAGGATATCCGCACCGTAATCAGCCACCCACAGGCCCTGGCCCAGTGCGCCAAATTTATCACCGACCGTGGCTTTGAGGCAAAGGAGTGCTCCAACACCGCCGAGGCCGCCAAGCAGGTTGCCGCTGCCGGCGACAAGACCGTTGCCGCCATCTCCTCGCGCGATACTGCCGCCCTTTACGGGCTGGAGATACTCGAGGCCAATATCAACTCATCTATTGTCAATACTACCCGCTTCGCCGTGTTCTCGAGGGCGCTCAACAAAGCCACCCTTCCGCAGACCGACGGGGAGCATTTTATACTGGTCTTTACCGTCCGCAACGAGGCCGGCGCCCTGGCCAAGATACTGAATATCATCGGCTCGCACGGCTTCAACATGAGCAGCCTGCACAGCCGTCCGGTGGCGGGTCCTCTCTGGCACCATTATTTCTTTGCGGAGCTTGAAGGATGCGTGAGCGGCGAGAACGGGCAGGATCTTCTGCGCCAGCTTGACACCGTCTGCGACCGCCTCAAGATGGTGGGGTCGTACCACAGTTTAAAAATCTGAACCATGACTCTACGGTACCGGAGCGCGGGGCTTTCCTACGACATTACTATAGGCACCGGCATCCTTGGCGATGCCGGAAAGCTTTTTGCGTTTGACCGTAAAGTGCTGGTAATCACCGACGAGGGCGTGCCCCCGCAGTATGCGGACGCTGTCCTCCCCCAGTGCCCCGACGCTTCGCTCCTGGTGATTCCGCAGGGCGAAGGAGCCAAGAGTTTCGCCACTCTTCAGACCATACTTTCGGCCTTGCAGGAGCGTGGCTTTACCCGGCGCGATGCCATCGTGGCAGTGGGCGGGGGAGTGGTAGGCGATGTGTCGGGCTTTGCCGCAGCCTGCTACCAGCGGGGCATCGACTACTACAACGTGCCCACCACGCTGCTCAGCCAGGTAGATTCTTCGGTGGGCGGCAAGACCGCCGTCAACTTCAACGGAATCAAAAACTTGGTCGGCGCCTTCCATCACCCCTCGGGAGTCCTTATCGACTCCGCCGTACTGGACACCCTGCCTCCGCGCCTCTTCGCCGAAGGCCTTGCCGAAGTAATCAAAATGGCAGCCACCTGCAGCGAACCCCTCTTCCGCCGCCTCGAAGAAGTCACGGACATCAAGCCCGTACTCCCCGAAATCATAGCCGCCGCCCTGCAGATTAAACTCGACATCGTCACCCGCGACCCCGGCGAGAAAGGCCTCCGCGCCGTCCTTAACTTCGGCCACACGATCGGTCACGCGATAGAAAGCGCGGGAGCCAGCGGTGGGGCTGCTGACGCCCCGGGATGCGTGGCCGCTAGCGGTGGGGGACAGCTCCCGGACCGTAGCCACCCTCGGCTCCGTAAGAGGGAGGGGCCCGCGGAGCGGGAGGGGTCGCGAAGCGACGTCCGGGAGCTGTCCCACATCGCTGGCGGTACCTATTATCATGGTGAGGCGGTAGCGGTAGGTATGCTATACACTTCAGAAGGAGAAGCCAGGCAGCGGATACAACAACTCCTCCTAAAGTACGGCCTCCCCGTCACCGACCCCTACACGGCCGCCGAACTCCACCACTACGCCCTCTCCGACAAAAAACGCAACGCCGCCGCCACCCGCATCGTAACCGTCAGCACCATAGGAACATACAACTTCCGCAGCCTCACCGACACCGAGCTACTGCAGCTAATCCAAGCCCGCAAAAATGAAAAATAGCATAGGCACCAGCGTAATCCTCACCCTCGCCGGCGAATCGCACGGCAGCATGCTCTGCGCCATACTCGACGGCCTTGCTCCCGGTATCCCCGTAGACGAGCAGTTCATAGCATCGCGCCTCGCCCTCCGCCGCCCCAAAGGCCCCGCCGACACCGCCCGCCGCGAAAAAGACGCATTCAGCATAGTAAGCGGCGTATTCGAAGGCCGCACCACCGGCGCCCCCATCACCATACTCATCCCCAACGAAGATGTACGCAGTGCCGACTACGAACGCACCCACGCCCTGGCGCGCCCCTCGCACGCCGACTACGCCGCCCATATCAAATACGGCGGCTGTGAAGACTGGCGCGGCGGAGGCCATTTCAGCGGCCGGGTAACGGCAGGCATAGTTGCGGCCGGTGCCATTGCCGCGGCTGCACTCGAAGCCAAAGGCATAAGCATTGGCACTCACATACTTGAATGCGCCGGAGTAAAAGACACACCCTTCAATCCTACCGACACCTCGGAGCAGGTCCGCTCCCTTCAGGGGATGGATTTCCCCGTCCTTTCGCCAGTCCGCGAAGCCATGGAAGAACGGATCCTTGCTGCCAAAGGGGAACTTGATTCCGTGGGCGGCATAGTGCAGACTGCGGTCTGCGGCCTTCCCGCCGGAGTAGGCGAACCCTGGTTCAGCTCGGTCGAAGGTGTGCTCGCCAATGCCCTGTTCTCTATCGGCGGCATTAAGGGAGTGGAGTTCGGCAGCGGCTTTGCCCTTGCCTCAATGAAGGGCTCACAGGCCAACGACGCCTATAGCGTGAGCGGTGGCAAAGTGCTCACGAAGACCAATCACAGCGGCGGTGTAAACGGCGGCATATCCAATGGCATGCCGCTGATTTTCAGCGCTGTAGTTAAACCCACCCCTTCCATCGCAAGGCCTCAGGATTCGGTGGATATGAATACCGGCGAGGCCGCGCAGCTGACTATAACCGGGCGTCACGACCCTGCCATAGTCAGGCGCGTTTGTATAGTGGTGAGCAGCCTTGTGGCCATAGTGCTCTGCGACCTGCTTGCCCTTAGGTTCGGAACCGATTATCTCAAATAGAATGCAGTACGGACTCATAGGCGAAAAGCTCGGACATAGTTTCTCCCGCTTGATTCACGGGAGGCTCTCGTCTGATTCGTACGAGCTTTTTGAACTGAGTCCCGACCAGCTCCCCGCTTTTCTGCAGCGGCGTGACTTCCGCGGCATCAATGTAACCATTCCCTACAAGCAGGCCGTGATGCCTTATCTCGATGAGATAGGGGAGTCGGCAAGGGGAGCGGGAGCCGTCAATACCATAGTCAACCGTGGCGGCAAGCTCTATGGCTATAATACCGATTATGACGGCTTTATAGCCCTTGCAAAGCACGCCGGAGCCGATTTCTCGGGCGCCAGGGTGGTGATCCTTGGTGCCGGCGGAGCCGCCAAGGCGGTGCGCGCGGCCTCTCTGGCAATGGGTGCGGCGTCGGTGGTGAATGCCGTGAGGCACCCTTCCGAGCCGGAACACCTGTTGCTTTCCGACCCTGCTTCTCTTGAAGATTGCGATATAATTGTCAATGCCACTCCCGTGGGAATGTTCCCCTGCTGGCAAGGCTCTCCCATAAAACTCCCTTCGCGGCCCCTTCGTGCTGTGCTGGACTGCATCTACAACCCGCTGCGTACATCCCTCGTCCTTGATGCCGCCGGATGCCCTGCGGACGCGCAGGGAACCGTGGCCGCCCGTGGTCGCGTGAACGGGAGGGGCCCGTCGCTCGCGACGGGAGGGATGAGCGAAGCGAAGTTCCCAAGCGTTCCAGGGTGTCCGGCGGCGGAAGGAGGGCTGTATATGCTTGTGGCGCAGGCCGTAAGGGCGCGTGAACTATTCACTGGAGAGGCTCTCCCCGACGAGATAATCGAACGCGAATACCGTCACCTCCTCCACTCCAAACGCAACATCGTCCTCTGCGGCATGCCCTCCTGCGGCAAAAGCACGCTGGGCCGTGCCCTTGCCGATGCTTGCGGCCGCCGGTTTGTAGATACCGACGAGATAGTAGCCCTGCAGGCCGGAATGGACATACCCCGCATTTTCGAACTCGAAGGCGAGGCCGGCTTCCGCACACGTGAGACCATAGCCATCGAATCTATAGCTCCGGAGCAGGGTCTGGTGATAGCCACCGGAGGTGGAGCCCCGCTTAAGGAACATAATGTCAAACTCCTCAGGCACAACGGCTTGATCTGCCTCATCGAGAGAGACCTCCATCTGCTTTCGCCTGGCTCCGGCAGGCCCCTTTCGCGCAGCCGCGCCGAGCTCGAATCGCTCTGGACCTCGCGCCGCGCCGCCTATCTTAGGGCCGCGGAAGTTTGCATCGATAACAACGGTCCTCTGGAGGACACCATTGCCCAACTCTTAGCCTATGTTGACTAAAGACAAGAAGATACTCATTGTGGGCCTTGGCCTGATGGGCGGCAGCTACGCCCAGGCCCTGAAGCGCCAGGGTTTCACGGTAGATGCTATAACCCGCTCGCAAGGCAGTATCGACTACGCCCTTGAGCGCGGATGGATCGACTGGGGCAGTACCACCGTCGATCCCGTGGAACTGGGCACCTGCGACATTGTGATCTTTGCCCTTTACCCCAATGTGCTCCTACGCTGGCTGGAGGACAACCAGCAGTACCTTAAAGACGGCGCCCTGCTCACCGACGTAACCGGCATCAAAGGACCGGTGGTGTACAAGGTACAGGCCATGCTGCGCCCAGCCCTTGAATTCGTAGGCGCCCACCCCATGGCCGGCCGAGAGGTCTACGGCGTGCGCAATGCCGACTGCTCTATCTTCCAGGGAGCCAATTATATAGTAACTCCCACCGAAAGCAATACTCCCGCCGCTGTGGAAGCTACCGAGGAGCTTGGAAGGCTGCTTGGATTTGCCCGCATCTCGCGCCTCAGCCCCGAGCGTCACGACGAGATGATAGGATTCCTGAGCCAGCTCACGCACTGCATAGCGGTGGTCCTTATGACCTGCCGCGACGTGGAGCACCTGTCGGCCTACACCGGCGACTCGTTCCGCGACCTTACCCGTATAGCACGTATCAACGACGAGATGTGGAGCGAGCTTTTCCTGCTCAACCGCGACAAGCTGCTGGAGCAGATTGACTTATTTGAAGCCCAGATGCAGATCCTGCGCAAAGCTATCGCCCAGGGCGACTCTGAGCTGCTTCGCTCACTTATGAGGCTTTCTACATCCAAGCGGGCCCTGTTTGATAAATGACCGTAATATGAATATGCGTTTCAACCGCGAGCTGTTCAGCCCGCAGGAACTTAAAAGAATGTACAGCGTAAGCCCTGAGGGCGCCGCGCATAAAGAGCAGAACGATAAAGAGATAAAGGCCGTCCTGGATGGCTCGTCCCCCAAACTCCTGATTGTAGTGGGCCCCTGCTCGGCCGACCGCGAGGATGCCGTACTCGATTACATTCTCCGCCTGCGTCCCCTTCAGGACAAGGTTGCGGACAAGATTGTGATAGTGCCCCGCATCTACACCAATAAGCCCCGCACTACCGGCGCCGGCTACAAGGGCATGCTGCATCAGCCCGACCCCATTGCCAGTCCCGACCTTTTCAAGGGCCTGGTGTCGATACGCCGCCTGCATCTTAAGGCTCTGGAACAGAGCGGATTCTCCTGTGCCGACGAGATGCTGTACCCCGAGAATCACCTGTTCCTGTCGGATCTGCTGTCGTATGTGGCGGTGGGAGCGCGCAGCGTAGAGGACCAGCAGCACCGCCTGGTGGCGAGCGGCCTCGATATCCCCGTGGGAATGAAGAATCCCACCGGCGGAGACCTGTCGGTGATGATGAATTCTATCTTCGCCGCCCAGCACGGCCATTCATTCGTGTACCGCAACTGGGATGTGGAGAGCAGCGGCAATCCTTACGCCCACGCCATCCTGCGCGGCTATGTTGACAGCCACGGCACAAGTCATCCCAATTATCATTACGAAGACCTCAGGCGCCTGGCGGACCTGTATGCCGCAGGCAATTTCCAGAATCCCGGAGTAATTGTAGATTGCAACCACTCCAATTCTGGCAAGCGATACATCGAGCAGGGACGTATCGCCAAGGAAGTCCTCCACAGCGCGCGCCATTCTGCCGATATCGCCCGCCTGGTGAAGGGTCTGATGATAGAGTCGTACATCGAGGACGGCTCCCAGAAAGCCGGGGAGAACATCTACGGATGCTCCATCACCGACCCTTGCCTTGGCTGGGAAAAGACCGAGCGGCTCATTCTCGAGCTCGCCGATCTGCTTTAGCGGTTAAGAGCGTCGGCGCTGCCGATGAAGCGGGCGAGCTCTTCCTCCGTTACGTGATAGTTCTGCATCTCGCCGGAGAAGTAGCTGTCGTATGCCGCCATATCCACCATACCGTGGCCGGAGAGGTTGAAGAGTATAGTCTTGGCCTCGCCGGTCTCTTTGCATTTAAGCGCCTCGTTGATGGTGGCTGCAATGGCGTGGCAGGACTCGGGAGCGGGGATTATACCCTCGGTGCGGGCAAACAGCACGCCTGCCTTGAATGAGTCAAGCTGGTCGATATCAACAGCTTCCATATATCCGTCCTTCATCAGCTGCGACAGGATTACGCCGGCTCCGTGGTAGCGCAGGCCGCCTGCGTGGATCGACGCCGGCTTGAAAGTATGTCCCAGGGTGTACATGGGCAGAAGGGGAGTCATACCTGCTTCGTCGCCGAAGTCGTACTCGAATTTGCCCTTGGTGAGCTTGGGGCAGGAGCAAGGCTCTGCGGCAATGTAGCGCGTCTTCTTGCCTTCCTGGATAGTGTGCCTCATGAACGGGAATGCCAGGCCCGAGAAATTGGATCCTCCGCCGAAGCAGGCAATCACCACGTCGGGATACTCGCCGGCGAGGGCCATCTGCTTTTCGGCCTCCAGGCCTATGACGGTCTGATGCAGGCAGACATGGTTGAGCACCGATCCGAGGGCGTATTTGCAGTTGGGAGTGGACACTGCGAGCTCGATGGCCTCGGAAATGGCGCATCCGAGTGACCCTCGGTCGTTGGGATTGATGGTCAGGATATCTTTACCCGCACGAGTTGACATTGAAGGAGAAGGAGTTACGGCGGCACCGAAAGTCTGCATTATGCTCCTTCGGAAGGGCTTCTGCTCATAGCTTACCTTGACCATATACACTGCGCACTCGATGCCGAACTTCTTGGTGGCATAGCTCAATGCTCCTCCCCACTGGCCGGCTCCGGTCTCGGTGGTGAGGTTGGTAACTCCCTGCTCCTTGGCATAATATGCCTGTGCTATGGCGGAGTTGAGTTTGTGGCTTCCTGCGGGCGAGACGCTCTCGTTCTTGTAGTAAATGTGAGCGGGCGTGCCCAGGGCGGCTTCGAGCTCGTAGGCTCTCACGAGCGGTGTGCATCGGTATGCCGCATACTGCTGGCGCACTTCCTCCGGAATGGGGATCCACACATCCGTCTGGTTGAGTTCCTGGTCGGCGCAGGCCTTGCAGAAGATCGGATACAGGTCTTCGCTCTTGAGGGGCTCCTTGGTGGCCGGGTTCAGGAAGGGCAGAGGCTTGTTGGGCATAACCGCCTGGATGTTGAAGAAATGGGTGGGAATCTCAGATTCCGGAAGCATGAACTTTTTCTGTTTCATAATTGTATGGATTTGATTGATGATTGCAAAAATATAAGGCTGCCCATTCTCCGGACAGCCTTTATGTATCATAATGGTATATATCTACTTAATATACGTGTTAACGGGCCTGACCGGAGATATCCTTCAGGCGCCACCAGAACTTGGACTCGAATATGCTTGAGTTGTAACGCATTCTTTGGCAAATATAAGTACTAATTTTAAAAATGCAAGAGATTTTTTGATTATATTTGTGATTATGGATAGAAGACTGTTTTTGAAGGAGGGCGCGGCCGGAGTTCTGGCCCTCGCTCTCTCTTCGGGAAAAGTTTACGGCGCGTCTTCACGCCTTGCTGCCGGAGAAGATTGGTCAAAGGCGGCTCCGCTTGCCGGCAGCTACGATGTGGTGGTTTGCGGCGGCGGCCCTGCCGGGTTCATTGCCGCAATTGCCGCTGCCCGTAACGGCGCAAAAACCGCTATAATAGAGCGTTACGGCTTCCTTGGAGGCATGGCTACCATGGGCTACGTGGCCCCCATCAGCGAGTTTGCCTTCGGAGGGGAGAGGGTGATAGGCGGCATTCCGTGGGAGTTCGTCCAGAGGCTCGAGGCCATGGGCGGCGCCTTTGTGGAATGGCCCAAGGGCAATGTAGATTTTGACATCGAGCTCTATAAACTCTGCTCTCAGCGGATGGTGCTCGAGGCCGGCGTTGACCTTTACATGCACTCTTCGCTCATCGGCTGCGAGGTCGAGGACGGCAAGATACTCCGCGTCATCATCGAAAATAAAAACGGCCTGGAATCGCTCTCGGCGGGGCGTTTTATCGACGCTACCGGCGACGGTGACCTTGCATTTCTTGCGGGTGTGCCCATGCAGCAGGCCGGGGACCTTCAGCCCTCGTCGTTCTGTTTTGTGCTATCGGGAGTCGATACCGACAGCGCACTGCTGCAGCGCTATATGTACCACAGCGGCAAGAAGGGCTCGAGCGAGTGCAAGCCCATAAGGGAGCGGCTTCTGGAGCTCAAGGCCGCGGGCGAGCCTTTGCCCGACTTCGGCGGCCCCTGGTTCAACAGCGTGATGCACAAGGGGAGCGTCGCAGTCAATATCACCCGAGCTTCAACCGATTCTACCGACAACCGCGACTTTACCGCGGCCGAGTGCCGCCTGCGGGAAGATATTTTCACCTTTACCGAGGCCCTTCGCAAGATTGCTCCCGAGTTCAAGGATTGTTACGTGGCCAGTACCGCTCCGCAGGCGGGCATACGCGAGAGCCGCCGTATCCTTGGCGTACATACTGTTACGGCCGAGGAGTACGTGTCCGGAGAGCGTTATCCCGACAGCATCTCTCGCGGCGCCCACCAGATTGACATGCATTCCGGCAAGGGCACGGGGCAGGTGCTTATCAAGCTCAAACAGGCTGCCTGGGTGCCGTACAGGGCTCTGATAGCCAAGGGTTTCCCTAACCTTCTGGTGGCCGGACGATGCATATCGGCCGACCGCAAGGCCCTGGCTTCGCTGCGCGTGCAGGCCAGCTGTATGGGTCTGGGACAGGCAGCCGGAGTGGCTGCGGCAAGGAGCCTCAGGGCTGGCTGCGCGGTGCAGGACATCAACACCGACGCCCTTATAGAAACTCTGCGCTCCATGGGCGCACTTATTTAGCATATAACGTAAAACACACATAATTATGACAGTTACAAGAATGATCTGGGCAAGGACTCCCGATGGTACTCCAATCTATCGTTATACCATTACAAATGCTTCCGGCGCCTCTGTGGTGCTCAGCAATTACGGAGCCGCAATAGTGGCGGTTAACGTGCCCGACAAGGCCGGGCGCCTCGGCGACGTGGTGCTTGGCTACGGCAAGGCGGAGCATTATTTCCACGACGGACCGTGCTTCGGCAAGTGTCCCGGGCGCTTTGCCAACCGTATCGCCAAGGGGCGTTTTACCCTCGACGGTGTAACTTACGAGCTGCCGGTCAACAATGGTCCCAACCATCTTCACGGCGGCCCCGACGGCTTCCAGAACCAGGTATGGGAGTCGCGTAAGCACAAGGGCGCGGTGGAATTCAAGTATGTGGCCGCCGACGGCGAGATGGGTTATCCCGGACGTATGGTGGTGGTGGCCCATTACGAGTGGAGCGACGAGAACGTGCTGCGCCTTACTTTCAGCGCCCGTTCGGACAAGAAGACGGTTGTCAACCTTACCAATCATGCATATTTCAACCTCGACTGCGGCGGCTCGGTGCTGCGTCACACCCTGAAGCTCAACGCATCGGAGTATCTGCCTACCGATTCGACCCTTATTCCGCTCGGCCCTTCGGAGCCCGTGGCCGGAACGCCCATGGACTTCCTGAATCCCAAGCGCCTGGGTAAGGATATACGCAAGGATTTCCCTGCGCTCAAGACGGGCAAGGGTTACGATGCCTGCTGGCTTATAGACGGTTATATGCCCGGCCAGCTGCAGGAGGCTGCTTTGCTCAAAGGTGCCCGTAGCGGGCGTACGCTCAAGGTGTTCACGACCCAGCCGGGCGTGCAGGTCTATACCGGCAACTGGCTTGAGGGATGCCCCAAGGGCAAGAGGGGCAAGGTCTATCACGACTATTACGGCGTGGCCATCGAGTGCCAGCATTTCCCCGACAGCCCCAACAAGCCTGACTATCCTCCCGTGGTGCTCAAGCCCGGCAAGGTATTCCACGAAGCTATCGTTTTTGCATTTGGTGTAGAATAGTATGTTCTCGTTTCTTATCAGTATCGCCGCCCTGATCATCGGCTACCTCATTTACGGCAAGGTGGTCGAGAAGATTTTCGGGGCGGATCCTGCTCGGGTTACGCCGGCCGTGTCGATGCGCGACGGTGTGGACTATGTGCCCATGCCCTCGTGGAAGGTGTATATGATCCAGTTTCTGAACATTGCAGGCACCGGGCCTATATTCGGAGCCATTATGGGCGCCAAGTTCGGCCCTTCGTGCTACCTGTGGATAGTGCTGGGCAGTATCTTTGCGGGTGCGGTCCACGACTATTTTTCGGGTATGCTTTCCATTCGTAAGGGAGGAGCTACGTATCCCGAGATAATAGGTTCCGAGATCAAGGGCAGCAGGTTGCTTATCTTGTTCTTTACCACCGTGTTGCTGCTTATGGTGGGCACGGTGTTCGTGTACAGTCCCGCTCTCATCCTGGGAGATATTGCAGGTAACGGCTCGTCGAATCACGTGCTCATCTGGGCCCTGGTTATCCTGGGTTATTATATCATTGCAACTCTGCTCCCCATCGATAAACTCATCGGCCGTATATATCCGCTGTTCGCTATAGCTCTGCTGTTTATGGCAGTGTCGATGATGGTGTGCCTGTTTATCAAATGGCCCGGCATCCCCGAGTTCTGGGACGGCCTGCAAAACAGGGCTGCGTCGGTGGGAGTCAAGGGGCAGAATATCTTCCCCTGCCTGTTTATTACCGTGGCCTGCGGTGCGGTGAGCGGCTTCCATGCCACCCAGAGCCCGCTGATGGCGCGCTGCCTCAAGAACGAGAAGATGGGCCGTCCCATCTTTTTCGGCGCTATGATTACCGAGGGCGTAGTGGCGCTCATCTGGGCTGCCGTGAGTTCTTATTTCTTCTTCGACGGAGGAATGTCGGAGTGCGGTCTGCAGAGCGCTTCGGCCCCCCAGGTGGTCACGGCCATCAGCAAGCACTGGCTGGGCATCGTGGGCAGCATACTGGCTATCCTCGGTGTGGTGGCTGCGCCTATCACTTCGGGCGATACGGCCCTTCGCGGAGCTCGCCTGAATATCGCAGACTTCTTCCACGTCAAGCAGGATAAGATACTTAAGCGCCTGATGATCAGCATCCCCATCTTTGCGGGTGTGGCGCTGCTCCTGTGGTTCAACATCAGCAATGAAGACGGATTCAACATCATCTGGCGTTATTTCGGTTTGTCTAACCAGACGCTGGCGGTGTTCTTCCTCGCCACCATCACCGTGTGGCTGGTGCGTAAGTATCCCCGTGGCTGGCAATTCCTTATCGCCGGCATTCCCGCTGTGTTTATGTTCTCGGTGTGCGTGACCTTCTTCTGCGTTGATAAGACTTGCCTGGGGCTGCCTATGGAGTGGACTACGTGGATGGGGCCTATGTGGGCAGCCGTGGCCGCTGTGATACTTGTTATTTTTGTCGTTAAACATCGTCGTAGTCAATAATGGATATCAAGCGATTTGACTTGCCTCTGAGGGCATCGACTAAAAGTGTAAAGCAGGTGGCCGATGCCGCCGACACTGAATATACTCTCATTTACACCCGTCAAACCGAGCTGTCGTGGGTGCGTTTCGGGCTGGAGCGCCTGGAGCAGATTGCTTCCGACAGCGGCGCGGCGATGATTTATGCCGACCATTTCGACGGTGATGCGCCCGCGCCTGTGATTGATTATCAGAAGGGTTCACTGCGTGATGATTTTGACTTTGGCGGCGTGCAGCTCTACCGCACTTCGGCGCTTAAGGAGGCTGCCTCGAAGATGGATGCCGAGTATGAGTTTGCTGGTCTGTACGACCTGCGGCTCCGGGTATCTGAGATCGGTCCTCTGGTGCATGTCAACGAGTTCTTGTATTATGAGCTGGAGACCGACCGCCGCAAGTCGGGGGAGAAGCTTTTCGACTATGTGGATCCCCGCAACCGTGGGGTGCAGGTGGAGATGGAGGCCGCTTGTACTGCGCATCTGAAGCGTATCGGGGGCTATCTGGAGCCCAAGTTCAAGGAGGTCGATTTGAACAGCGTGCCGTTTGAGGTTGAGGCTTCGGTGGTGATTCCTTGCCGCAACAGGGTTAAGACCATCGGCGATGCCCTGCGTTCGGCGCTGAGCCAGGAGACGGATTTCCCGTACAATGTGATAGTTGTGGATGATAACAGCACTGACGGTACGGTGGACGTGATCAAGTCATTCCTCGATGATCCTAAGCTCATTTATATTGCCCAGGATAAGACTTACCACGCCATAGGCGGCAACTGGAACGCCGCTTTGCATCATCCGCGTTGCGGGCGCTTTGCGTTGCAGCTCGACTCTGACGATATGTATTCGGGCAGCGATACGGTGCAGAAGTTTGTGGATGCTTTCCGCGAGCAGGGGTGCGCTATGGTGGTGGGGACTTACCGGATTACCGATTTTGACCTTAACGAGCTTCCTCCGGGAATTATCGACCATCGCGAGTGGACGCCCGATAACGGGCGCAACAATGCTTTGAGGATCAATGGCTTGGGGGCTCCGCGCGGCTTCTGGACTCCGCTTCTTCGGGAGATCAATTTCCCTACCACCAAGTATGGCGAAGACTATGCGGTGGCGCTTCGTGTGAGCCGCGAGTATCGTATCGGCCGTATCTTTGATGTGATGTACAATTGCCGCCGCTGGGGTGGTAATTCCGACGGTGCCCTCGACATCGAGGCCGTCAACCGCAACAACCTTTACAAAGACCGCATCCGCACCTGGGAGCTCCAGGCGCGCATCGCCCTTAATTCCAGGTAGTTTTCGGGTGTAGCGGGGGAGGCTTTGGGCTGTCTGGCTCTCGCCGCTCCCGTCACGTCTTTTGCTCTCGCACCCAGTCCGCTGGGGGGCTCTCCCATCATGACTTCGCCGTCCCGTTCGCTGGCGGCTCTCCCGTCCGGTCCTAGCAGCCCCTTCCGATGGCGGATCTCCCTTCCTGACTTCGCCGCCCTGTCCGCTGGTGGTTCTCCCGTCCGGTCTTAGCCGCCCCATCCCGTCCGCTGGTGTCAGTCGGTGGCGGGCTGCCTTTCCGCCCTCGGGCCGTTCGGCCCTCGCCCTCCCACCGCTGCGCGTCGGGCCCCTCCCTCTACAAGCGAGGGTGCTTACGGCTCCAAAACAGCACCGCCACCTCCTGACGCAGCGCCCTTTTGACCTTTCTTTCCGTGTGTGTCCGGGGGCGGGGGCGCAAAACCAAGTTGGTGATAGGCAGGGCTTTAAGCAATTCAGGGTGCCAGAAAACCGGGCCCCCTGAATCAATTAAGTTCCTATTAGTCAGCGCTTTAACTTTGCTCTGCAGGCCCGCTCGCTGCAGCATCCCGCTGGCCCCGGGACAGTTTTCGTCTTTTCTGGGCCCGCCAGCAGCCTTCCGAGGCTCCCCGGGACAATTATCGTCTTTTCTGGGCCCGCCAGCAGCTTTCCGACCGGTCTTAACCGCCCCGTTCGCTGGTGTCCGTCGGTGGCGGGACTGTGCCGGGGGCAAGGAGGGTTGATTTGCACACGGGAGGCCGCAGCGGGATTGTCCCGGGGGCAGGGAGGGCTGATTTGCACACGGGAGGGGGTGACGGGCCTGTGCCGTGAGCAGGAAGGGCTGATTTGCACACGGGAAGGGCGTGAGCCGGCCAGGGCCGTGAGACGGCGGGGTGCGGCGGCGGGCGGGCGTGTCCACCCTCGGACACGGGCAGGGGGAGGGCCCGACGGATGCAAGTCCACGTGCAGCGGGACGACCGTGACCCGGCAGTAGGGAGGAGGAGCTAGAGTATTGCGGCGGTTTGGCTTTCTGCGGTGTTCTCGAATAGGTCGGGGACGTTGTGGAAGAGGTCCAGGCCGGCTCGCTCTTCGACGGAGTCGATGGTGACTTTGTGGTCGTTGTACTTGCCGTCGGAGTAAGGCTGGTTGTTGAACAGGTAAGCACATCCCGAGGCGCCGTTGATGGTGCCGCCGTTATCGAACGAACACTTCATAAGGCAGGTGTAGAAGTGGCTGGGGATGGGCACTCCTGATATATATTCCGGCTCTCCTTCAACAAACTTTCCGCTCACGAATTTTCCTTCATATAGTACACCTGCGACTACGTACAGGGTATCCCTGCCGGTTGGCGCTACCGCCACGATCCTTTGTTCCATCTGATTCCAGATGCCGTCGTTGAACTTTGTCTGGTATTGAGGTGCCTGGTTGGTATAGTAGAAGGTCTGGTTTCGGGCGGAGGAGTAGTTCTGGCGGTAGTTGGATGCCACCAGATGCCCCTTATGGTAATCACCCAGGGTTTCGCTGTTCTGCCAGTCGGAAGGGATGGACGGATCGGTGGTCCAGCTGCCACGCCCCAGATTGGAGTCGAAGAACACGGTTTTGTGCATGATGAAAGCGTCCCATATGGGAGCCTTGCGGTCTTTGTCGACCATTACCGTGTAATTCCTGAACTGGCGGCCACCATCGTTGAAGGTGTGCGTTACAACCCTGCGGTTGGAGTTGGTGGTATAGAACCTGTACCACTTGTATCCACGTCCGCTGGTTTCGTTGCCGGCGGTAAGTACGCCGGTAGTAGCTACTGCCGGGACCTCGTAGCAGTCGAGGTAACCGTTGCTGCTTGCCTGCTGTGCCGAGCGGGTGGTAAAGCTCAAAACGCTGCCCTCCACATCGTTACCGTTGCCAAGGGTAATGACGGCCTGGTAGTAGTAGGTGGTAGCTTCGGAGAGGCCGACGAGCGCGGCGCTGAAATTGCCGGAATTGCTGTTGAGCAGGGTCTCGTTATCGTAAACTTCTTGATTGAGGTTGCTGCTCGAAGTGCCGTAGCGGAAGAATGCTGCCACGGGAGCCGGGGTGGTGGGGATGCCCTTGAATGATGCGTAGAGGGTGGCGTCGGCCATGCTTATATTGTCGGCTGCCAGAGTGGTGACGGTGGGCAGGACAGGACCGCTGGAAGCCCCATCACGGCGATAGATGGATACAGCTTGTTGATTGGTATTGCTATTATAACAACTGAAACGGGTGGCGCTGATATTGTATCTGATGTAGGAACTGGCTCCCGCTTGTGCTTTAATATCAGCATCATTGGATGAATTAATACTCACGCTCCAGCTAGAATAGGCATTCTTGGATGTTGAGTTCTGGAGATTATTACCGGACGATGAGCTTGAAAGGTAGTTACTTCCGTCCTTGAAAGACCAGGTGGAACCGCTGCTGCCGGCTTCAAGAGTTAAGATAACGGCAGTGGAGGGGTCGGCAATAGTATTGTCGGATATGGTTACGTTTGCTTCTGTCCGGTAATTGCCGTTACTGCTGATTGCTCCGAGAGCTTTGCTTCCACTATTGTACACTATAAGCACTTCATCGCCTTCCTGAAGCGAAGATGCACTTGTTACAAGTTTAAATGTTCCGTCGCTGCTTGTGTCGCTTTTCCAGTCACTCTCGTTGATGGTTATGGGAGAAATGTTTACAATCTTGCTGCGCTGCACGGTGATGGGGGTGCTGCGGTCGAAAGATGCAGTGCGGCCTTTGCTGTCGGTAAAGATAAGCTTAAGATTGCCGTAAGTGCCGGGATAGACTATGGCCATGTAGCGCTTTCCACGAGCGACGGTGCCTTTGAGCTCCACGTGCTTCTTGCCGCTCTGCGAATCTGAAAGGGCATACGGATTCTCGCCCTCGAAGCCCACGACGGCTGCTCCCGTGAGGGCTCCGCCACTCTGCTCCTCGGCGCTGAGGCTTATGGAAGTAACGTTGTCGGCATTGACGGTGAACGATAGGATGCCGCAGATGTTCTTGAAAGACAGATTGTTGCCGCTGACTTTCGATATGGTGATGTTGGCGCCGGAGGCGAAGCTGCCCTCAACCGGGGCTTGCTCGTGGGGGAGAGTAAGGGTAAGGGCGCCGTCGTCGTAGTCAATGTTGTCTTGCGAGGGGTAAACGGCCAGGATGCAGCCGCTTGCGGGAACCGCTCCGCTGAATGTGGCGGTGCGGCGGTCGGAGCTGACGCTCTGCTGGTTGAGCTTGTAGCCTATGCCCTGCTCGTCAACTATGGTGATGCTCTCGCCGCTCTGGTCCCAGAGGACTTTGAGGTTGGCGTCGAGGCCGGTGCGTGTCGATGGGTCGAGGGTTGCTGTGAATTCGCGATATACCAGAGGGGCCTGGCTTTCGTCTATAGTGCCTATTGAGCAAGAGGCTGCGAGGGCCGCAGCGGCAAGTGCTATGATTATGTGTCCAATTTTCATATCGGACAAATTTAGGGATTAATTGGGAGAATTCAAAAGGGGCCGCACAGCGGCGGCCCCATCAGATTAATAAAATGTCATCTCTACTTCTATCTTGTCGGAATTGTCTTTTACGTAGGTGTATGTAATACCTATCCATTTCTGCTCGTTCTTTAGGTAGAACTCCGAGTCTGCTGGCGTCGCTTCCCAGCGTGCTGACTCGGACGAATAAGACTTGCGCTTCAGGGGGGAGGCGGTAAAGACTTCGTCAACATCTTTTGTCAGTACCCAGTATTTCAGGTCAAGGATGTCTCCGAACGCTTTACCTTTGGCCTCTATCGTGAGTTCCAGATGCTGAAGATCATCTGAAGTCGTTGCGGAGACCTTATAGTTGTTACCCGATTTAGTTGTCTTGATCGTGCCTACACCGTCCCACCAGCCGGCATTGAAGAAGGATACGCCGGTTTCGCCTGTGTAACTGCTCTTTTCGTGGTAGTCGCCGGTAAAACTGATGGACTTGATTTTTGGAACGGCTTCTGGTTTGGTAAATTCGATCTCTATGTTAGTGTGTGCGCCATTCCGCTTGTTCAGGTCATAATTGAAGTCGATGCTGTTGACAGCGTTTACGAACGTTGCAAAATATAGAATGCCGCCGAATTTCTGGATGTCCTTGACGGGAATCTCGTCGGGCATATCATCGGAAGTTACGCCTACTATGGAGTAATCCGCCGGTCCGTTGCGGACGTAAACAAAAGTGATGAAATCGCCGCTTGGCTGGTTGATAGACAGGTCGTAGTCGATATTCTTCTCCAAGGCATCTTTGGTGATGCTTATTTTGTGCAGGAGAACCCCGCGCTGGAATACGCCGCCTTCCAGCGTCATTGAGCTTCCGGCGAATTTACGTGTGTCCACCAAAGTCTGGATTTCCGTGCGGTTGTCTTTCTTTCCGGTGTATATGTCCTGAAGGAACTCTCTGTACTCGGTCGCGTCTGTCAGGAATGTTGCCATCTTGGTGCCGGCCATAACTTTGTCAAAGTCCTCAAGTACACTCTTCGCCGTACCGTCGTGCTGGTTTTGGTAGAGTTTTGCAACTACGCTGTTTCCAAGTTTGGATGCCAGGTGGTCGATGAAGAATCCCATACCGTAGCCATGACTCTGGTAAGTACTCCAACTCTTCTCGTGAGGCCAGAACTCCTTGGTGAAGGGCAGGCAGAAGAAGGGGGTGTTCTCGCTTATCCTCCTGTCGCCGGTGAATTTTTCCGTCCAGCATCCGATGGCCTCCGACATCATGGCCCACTCGTCTCCCAACAGGCCTTGGGCATTCCTGACCGGGGCGGTCCTGGGGTCGTAGGAGAATTCGTGGACGGCGTGGCTGGTCTCGTGTACGAGGGTCTGCTGGATCTGCCCCTGCATAGTGGTGAAAGAATCGGTTCCGGCAGAATTGGCAAATTCGTATAACATCTTGGCATTCAAGCGGATATATCCCCAGCTGGTAATGAATTTACTACTCTGCATAAACCCCCAGGCGTTGTCGTCCTTGGGGAATTCTTCAATCTTGTAGATGATAGTATTGGAGGGGAGCCGGAATTTGAGGTCTTCCAGGACCTTATGCGCCGCGGGTATGTTGGTGCTGAGGAAATTGTTTATGTACGAATACTTTTGGGAATAGACCAGAAAGGCCGCGTGGGAGAAGGTGTCCATTGCCCAGGTGTACCTGAAGTTATAAGAGGCGGCCTTGGTCTGCGGCATGTCTTCGGGGTCGGAGACATAAGCGAATCTGGACGCCTCTCCCGCTTTTGTATCCTCCTCGGTATAGCCCTGGATTATGCCGATGCTGAAGTAAGGATTCTCTTCTTCGCAAGGGTCCACCTCGGGGAGAGTGACCTTCATATATCCCTTGTCTGAATTGAACATGGCAAGGATGGCGGCAGTCATATACTCGTTCTTGCCCTTGTGCCTGTTCCACGAGGGTGTGCGGGCCACCACCATCTTGTCTGCGCTGGCTTCCGGACATTTGATGTAGATTGTGGAAGGCTTGGAAGTGCCTGACTTAGGCAGAGTTATCTGGTAGAAATCGGAGACCTCGCGCTCTCCTCCCACCAGGCCTTTCTTGACTGTGGATATGGCCACCCTCTCTCCGTCGGGGAAGGTGCCGGAAGGGAATTCTATGCTAAGGTCGTCCTTCTCGATAATGCCATCGGAAGAGGAGACATTCTGCCAGTCTGCCGCCTTGACGGCAGTCTCAGGCTTAATGTCGTTTATGCAGGCGGTGCTTCCGCACAGCAGCGCTATGGCCGCCAGTGCGTGCAAAGTGGTCTTAATGCTCATAGTAACAGGGTTTTTGCAAAGATAATCATTTATCTCTTTGCTGCAAGCCCCTTGTGAACCATCTAGCTATGGGAGAGTCGGGCAGGGAAGCAGGATGGCGTGATGTGTACGGAGGGTCCCAGGTCACAAACTGGCTTGCGACCGGGGACCCCTAAAAACAAACGCCGCACTTGCGTGCGGCGCCTGCGGTGTCATTCCATTGCGCGGAAAGACAGGGATTCGAACCCTGGAACCGCTTTGGGCGGTCACACGCTTTCCAGACGTGCCTCTTCAGCCACTCGAGCATCTTTCCTTTCGGGGGCAAAGGTAATAAGTTTTTCGAAATTATCCACCTTATTATAAAAAAATCTGGCTTTTGTCGTATTTTTGTGTTTGTATATGAGAACGATCAAGGATACTATTACCCTTCAAGATGCAGAGCGCCTGACAGGCCCTGCAGCGTTCAATTTGATGCTTAAGCCAGCCGGTTCGCTGTGCAATCTGGACTGCTCATATTGCTACTATCTCGACAAGTCGGAAATCTACGGCGGGCGCGAGCCTCGTATGAGCATAGACGGCCTGGAGCAGTATGTAAAAACCTACATATCCGCCTGCGAAATCGAGGACGTGACCTTCAACTGGCACGGGGGAGAGCCTCTCATCCTCGGGCTCGACTTCTACCGCAAAGCGGTTGAATTCGAAAAGAATTATGCCTCCGGCAAGCGCATCCACAATACCCTTCAGACCAACGGCACCCTCATAACCCCTGAGTGGGCCGACTTTTTTGTCCGCGAGAATTTCCTCCTCGGCGTATCGGTGGACGGCCCCGCCGAGGTGCACGACCGCTACAGGCGCGACCGCGGCGGCGCTCCGACCTTGAACAGGGTGGTGGAAGGCATACGCAAACTCTATCAAGCCGGAGCGCAGTACAACATTATGGCCACCGTAAACAGCGCTTCCGAGGGCAGGGGACTGCAAGTATATCAGTTCCTTAAGGGCTTGGGAAGCAATTACATACAGTTCTCTCCGGTGGTGGAGCATGTGGTGTATCCTCAGCGTAACGGGAAGCCCGACAAGAGCGCCCGTCCGCATATAGTGGACCCGTCGGTGGAGGGCGCCACGCTCGCTCCCTGGTCCGTAAGTCCCGTGGGCCTCGGCAGGTTCCTCTGCGATATCTTCGACTACTGGGTTGCGCACGACGTAGGCCGGACCTTCGTTAATTTCTTCGACTGTACACTTGCCAACTGGTGTGGAGTGCAGCCCGGCACTTGCAGCTTCGCGCAGACTTGCGGCGGCAATGCGGTGGTGGAGCACAACGGCGATGTGTACTGCTGCGACCATTTCGTGTATCCCCAGTACCTTCTGGGCAATATCTACAAAGACGATCTGGCCGCAATGATGTCTTCGCCAATGGCGGTTAAGTTCGGCATCGACAAACGCAATGCCTTGCCGCGCAAGTGCCTGCGCTGCGAAGTGTGGCAGCTGTGCCACGGCGGATGCCCCAAGCACAGGTTCAACATCACCGACTCGGGACAGACCGGCCTCAACGCTTTGTGCGAGGGTTATCATATGTTCTTCACCCGAAGCGCACCGGCCATGCGCCGTATGAAGGCCCTTCTCGAAGAAGGCAAGGCTCCCGCCCTTGTAATGATGCAGTAAATCATTATATTTGTAGTTATGGGTGAATTGAAGAACGACATACAGTTCCTGCCCGGCGTGGGACCCAAGAGGGCCGCTCTCATCAAACGGGAGCTGGGCATCAACACCCTTGACGAATTGCTGCATTTCTACCCGTTCCGCTACATCGACCGCAGCACCATAGTTCCCATTTCGTCCATCAGCCCCGACGTGGCCTATGTGCAGATAAAGGCCCGCGTGGTAAGCCGCAACCTTATAAACATCAAGCATTTGAGCGTGATTGTGGATGATGGCACAGGCACCCTTGAGCTGGTGTTTTTCAAGGGCGTCAAGTGGACCTGGGAGAGGCTCGAGCCCGGCCGGGAGTTCATCTTCTTCGGCAAGCCGCAACTCTTCAACGGCAAGCTCAACATCGTCCACCCCGAGGTGGATGCACCCCAGGACGGTCCGCTCTCCAAGGGCGTGCTTACCGGCGTTTATCCGAGCACCGAAAAACTTAAGTCGGGCGGAATCACAGGCAAGGTGATGTGCAAGCTGCAGAGCTCTGCCCTTGCGCTGTGCCTTCAGGAAATAGGGGAGACGCTGCCGGAGCCTATAATCCGTACCCACGGCCTCTGCCCTCTGCCTTACGCCATCAAGAACATCCATTTCCCCGACGATATGAGGGCACTTGAGCTGGCAACGCGCAGGCTCAAATTCGAGGAGCTCTTTTTCCTGCAGCTCAGCCTTCTCAAGCAGCGTTATGTACGCAGCAGCGCCGAGAACGGCATCCCCATGCCCCGCGTGGGCGCTGCCTTCCATGCCTGCTACAACGCCCTCCCTTATGCCCTTACCGGCGCCCAGCAGAGGGTGATTAAAGAGATACGCGCCGACCTTTCCAGCGGTCACCAGATGAACCGTCTGCTGCAGGGCGACGTGGGCTCCGGCAAGACCATGGTGGCGGTGCTAAGCTGCCTGATTGCCGTGGGCAATGGCTATCAGGCGTGCATTATGGCTCCTACCGAAGTGCTTGCCCAGCAGCACTTTGCCAATATTCAAAAGTACCTAGCCCCCACCGGAGTGAGCTGCGCCCTGCTTACTGGGAGCACCTCCCGCAAAGACCGCAGGCCTCTGCTTGCCGGCCTCGCATCCGGCACTCTTGACATTATTGTGGGTACCCATGCGCTGATTGAAGATACGGTGCAGTATCACGCCCTCGGACTTGCCGTCATTGACGAGCAGCACCGCTTCGGGGTTGACCAGCGAGCGTCATTGTGGAACAAAGGCAAGGGAAGTGTGCCCCCGCACATACTCGTTATGACCGCGACTCCCATTCCGCGAACGCTGGCAATGACCCTTTACGGCGACCTTGACGTGTCGGTCATCGACGAGATGCCCCCGGGGCGCAAGCCGGTGCAGACCATGCTGATAGGGGAGAACCGCCTGCCTGCGATGTACCGTTTCATAAGGGAGCAGATTGCCCTCGGGCGTCAGGCGTTCGTGGTGTACCCGATGATTTTTATCAACGAAAAGATGGAGGATGTGAGCAATGTAGAGCAGGGGTACGAAGACATTCTCCGCGCCTTTCCCCTCGAAGAGGGCTACAAGGTGGCCATAGTGCACGGGCAGCAGAACACCGAGACCAAGGCATTCAATATGCAGGCTTTCGTTGAAGGCAGGGCCAATATCCTGGTATCTACCACGGTGATAGAAGTCGGTGTTGACGTGCCCAACGCCAGCGTGATGGTAATAATGAGCGCCCAGCGTTTCGGCCTCAGCCAGCTTCACCAGCTTCGTGGACGTGTGGGAAGGGGTGCCGAAAAATCGTACTGCATACTTGTGCGTGACCCCAAGACAGGGGCGGAGGCACTGCGCAGGCTGGAGCTGATGTGCTCTACCGAAGACGGCTTTGAGATAGCCGAGCAGGACATGAAGATGCGAGGCCCCGGTGACCTGGAGGGAACTCAGCAGAGCGGCCTTCCGGTAACGCTTAACATAGCGTCACTTGCCAAGGACGGCCTGCTGCTCGAGGAGGCGCGCCACTGCGCCCAGGGCGTGCTCGACAAAGACCCCGGCCTGGAGCAGCCGCAAAACGCATCGCTGGTGAGGGAGCTCCGGAAAGACAAGTATAACATCAAAGATTACAGTAATATATCTTGATTTTTATTATATTGCACAAAAATTAAATACTATGATTGCAACAATTATCGTTATCGTTGTCATTGCACTTTTGGTGCTTTGGGTTATTTCTGTACAACGTAAGCTCGTCAATGCAGAGGAGCTTACCAAGAACGCCATGAGCCAGATAGGTGTTCAGCAGTCGAGCCGCTGGGATGCCCTTACCGGTCTGGTGGAACTCATCAAGTCTTACAACGAGCATGAGTACATCACTCTCAAGAGCGTCATCGCCGCCCGTGCCGGCATCGATTCCAACAGTACTGCAGAACAGGCCCAGGCGCAGGAAGACCTGCTGCAGCAAGCATTGGTGCAGGTGAGGGCCATATCGGAACAATACCCCGACCTTAAGGCCGACGCTATGTATATCAAGACCATGGATTCTGTCAACACCTATGAGAACCAGGTCCGTCTGAGCCGTATGACCTATAACGACACTGTTACCCGCTACAATCGCCAGATCCGTCAGATTCCCGACAGCTTCGTGGCCGCATTGTTCCACTTTACCGAAAAGCAGTACCTCAAGGAGAATACCGCAAAGTCGGATATGCCTTCGCTCAAAATCTGAGGCTTCCGGCCATGAAAAAATGCCTCTTGAGCCTGCTGGCAGCAATGTCGGCAATTTGCCTATATGCCTACGAGCCTTCCATCAAGGACATAGACATACGGGTTACTCTTTCTGCTGACGGTACCGCCCACATAGTGGAGGTCTGGGATGTGGTAGTGGCCAAGGGGACCGAGTGGTACCTGGTGAGAAGCAACCTCGGAGACATAAAGATTCAGAACCTTGCCGTGCACGACGAGTCGGGCACGGAATATACGAATATCGGCAGTTGGGAAGTGGACAGGAGCCTTGAGTGGAAGACGAACAAGTGCGGGCTCAACTCTACCGGGTCAGGCTTTGAAATATGCTGGGGCGTAGGCAGTTACGGCCCCCACGTATTCACCGTCAGCTACGACTTTACAAATTCGGTAAAGTCGCTCAACGACTACGACATGCTACACCTCCAGTTCATCAGCGACGAACTTTCCTCCCCTCCTCAGCACGCCCGGTTGAGCTTGAGCGCTCCCGTAGCTCTTGGCGAGGAGAATTCGCGTATCTGGGCCTTCGGCTACAACGGAACCATTAACTGGCAAGAAGATGGTTCCGTGGTGGCGGAATCGACGGAAGCCTTTGATTATGAATCCTCTATGATTTTGCTTATGCGCTTCGATAAAGGCATCTTCGAGTCGCAGAGCGTGCAGGACCGTGATTTTGATGCAGTTTTGAAAAGGGCTAAGGAAGGCAGTTTCTACCCCGACGATGAGCCAGAGCCCTGGTATTATTCGCTGCTTGGCTTCCTGATGTTCATAGGCCTCGGATGGCTCTGCGTATGGCGCCCCATCAAGTCTTTCTTGTCCGGAATGGGCCTTGGCAGTTCTACCGACCGCAAGCGTATCAAAGACATTTTCGGAGTCCGTAAGCTCCCCAAGGAGTTTGAGTGGTCGAGGGATCTTCCGTTCGAGGGCGATATCTTTGAAACATACTACGTTGCATCACACCTCAAAGGTACCGACAGCGGTAGCTATACGGTGGTGTCGGCGATGCTCTTGCGCATGATAATGCACCGGGTGATAGAAATGCGCACCGACGCTGACGGCAAGAATGAATTCTATTTCGACGAGAATGCTTCCATAGACTATATGAATACTGCCGAGAGGCAGCTCCTCATTATTCTCGACGAGGCTTCCGGCAAGGACGGCATACTCCAGGAACAGGAATTCAAGAGCTGGGCTAATTCGCATGAGTCCAAGATCCGCTCCTTCGTAAAGGAAATCAAAAGCCAGGCCGTCGACAATTTCAAGGCCTCGCATCTGATTGGAGGCCGCTCGTCTTATGATACCCTGCAGTTGACCACAAGGGGGAATGAAGAAGCGCTCAATGCACTTCGTTTCAGGCAGTTCCTGCAAGATTTCACCTTGGTCAGCGAGCGCTATTCGGTTGAGGTTGCCCTGTGGGGAGACTATCTGATTATGGCGTCGGTGTTCGGCATTGCCGACAAGGTTGCCGCCGAGATGAAGACCATGGCTCCTAATCTGAAGGCATTCAGTTCTCTGCCGGTATCCAACCTTTCTGACCTTGTCATATTCTCCGACTCGTTCGGACGCATCACCCGCAGCGCCTACAGGCTGGCATCCACTCCTTCTTATTCTTCGGGAGGCGGCTATTCGGGAGGCGGACGCTCTTCCGGAGGCTTTGGCGGTCACTCGTCGTACGGAGGCGGCGGGGGCTTCTCCGGTGGCGGTCATGGCGGTGGAAGTAGATAATTATCAATAATTTAAATATGAAAAAATGCTTTATAGGCCTGCTGGCCTTTGTTGTACTTATGAGTTGTGGAAAGACGGATGAAGGAAAAGGCTATGTTGGCCGTTCCGAAGTGAATATCCAGAACGGAGTGATGACTCCCGAGGTGCTTTTGTCGCTTGGCCGCATGAGCGACCCGCAGCTGAGTCCTGACGGGAGCCGTATCCTTTACGGAGTCTCGTGGAACGACATCGCCGAAAACCGCAGCTGCCGCAACTTGTGGCTCTGCAATACGGACGGAAGCGGCAACGTGCAGCTCACCCGCTATGCCAAGAGCGTCTCCTGCGCACGCTGGTCTTCAGACGGCAAGGCCATATTCTTCATCCAGGGCGGCCAGATATGGAAAGCTCCGCTTGCCGGCAATAAGCTTGGCAAGAAAGTCAAGCTGTCCGACGTCCCCGCCGGCGTCAGCGAATTCAAGCTGTCACCGGAACAGGACATGCTGATATATCTTTCGACGGTAAAGACCCCCAAGCTGCAGCAGCCGGCCGATTCAGACCCTGCCCTTGACAAGGCTAAAGCCTATGCCACCGAGGACCTTATGTACCGCCACTGGGACCACTGGGTGACCGAAACGCCGCGCAGTTACGTGGCAGTCCTCAGCGGCGCGCCCATCACGCCGGACAACTCTCTGGACATCCTAGGCGACGAGCCGTGGGAACTGCCCACCGAGCCTTTCGGCGGAGCCGAGCAGCTTGACTGGGCCCCCAACGGGAGGCACATCGCCTATTCCTGCCGTAAGCTTACAGGCAAGCAGTATGCATTCAGTACGAATACCGGCATCTATGTATATGACCTGCTGACGGGGGAGACCGTCGCAGTGAAAGCCGACGGCGGCTACGACACCGACCCCGTTTGGAGCCCTGACGGCAAGCACCTCGCCTGGATATCTATGCCCCGCGACGGTTATGAGGCTGACGCCCAGAGGATTATGGTCTGCGACGTGGAAGCCGTATCAGATCCGGAAGGCCAGTGCTTCGGTTTGTCCTTCGGTCCTGCCCGTCAGCTTGCTGCGTCCCTCGACAGGGATGCAGCCGGGCTTGTTTGGCACGACGGTGAATTGTACTTCAACGCCCTGATCGACGGTGTGCAGGCCATATTCAAGGTGGATATGGAAGACAATCTGACCCGCCTTACTCCTCCCGAATGGCCTTGCGACTTCTTCACTCCGTTTGGCTTCGAGGGCGACCGCCTGCTTACCAGCTACTATTCGCTGCATTTCCCGCTTGAGCTGGTGGCCGTCGATCTGAAGGCTCAAAAATACGATCCCATAACGGGGGTAAACACTCATATCTTCGCGGCGCTTGACGACGTAACCACCGAGAGCGTGATGGTGCCCACGGTGGACGGCAAGCAGATGCAGTGTTGGGTGATGTATCCTCCGCAGTTCGATCCTTCCGCCAAGTATCCCGCCATTGAAATAGTGCTCGGAGGCCCTCAGGGGACCAATTCGCAGGACTGGAGCTACCGTTGGTGCTACCGCCTCATGGCGCAGCAGGGCTATATCGTCATCATGCCCAACCGCCGCGGCACCACAGCCTTCGGACAGGAATGGAAAGAGCAGATCAGCGGCGATTATCCCGGGCTTAACATGCAGGACTACCTCAGCGCCGGACGCTACATCAAGAGCCAGCCTTACGTGGGCAAGCTCGCCTGCGTGGGCGCTTCTTACGGCGGCTATTCGGCCTATATGCTCGAAGGGCTTCACGGCGACCTGTACGACTGCTTCATAGCGCACGCCGGTATCTTTGACGAGGAGAATCTGTGGTACACCACCGAGGAGATGTGGTTTGCCAACTGGGATAACGGCGGACTGACCGAGTACGCCTATACTCCCGGAGAGCAGGGGCCCCGCGGCGACGGAGTTACCTTCGGCGGCATGCAGCAGGCCGGAGCTCCTTACGCGTCTACGCCCAAGGCGCAGAGGCACTATGCCAATTCTCCCAAATCGATGGTTACCAAGTGGCATACGCCCATTCTGTGTATCCACGGTATGATGGATTACCGTATCCCTTATGAGCAGGGCATGGCGGCTTTCAATGCCGCTCAGATGATGGGAGTCCCCAGCAAGCTCGTTATATTCCCCGAAGAGAATCACTGGATTTTGCAGCCCCAGAACGCCCTGTACTGGCACAGGACATTCTTTGACTGGCTTGACCGCTGGATGCATTGATGGAGCCCTGGCAGGAAAGAAGCGCAATGTTGTTCGGCGAGGAGGGACTTGAGCGTCTCTCCGGTGCCCGGGTTGCGGTGGTCGGTCTCGGCGGCGTGGGCGCTATGGCGGCCGAGATGCTGGTGCGCGCCGGCGTCGGGCATATAGTGCTCATCGACTCCGACACGGTGGCTGAGAGCAATCTCAACCGCCAGTTGCCGGCCCTGCGCTCCACCATCGGCTTGAGCAAATGCTCGGTTATGCGCCGGAGGCTGCTGGACATCAACCCCGGTCTTGACGTGCTGTGCATAGAACAGTATCTCAACGAAGAGAGCATCCCCGCCATTATGGACCAGGCGGCTCCGGAGTGCGTTGTGGATGCAATCGACACCCTTAGCCCCAAGATCGCCCTTATCCAGTTCTGCCTTGCCAAAGGCATCTTTTTGGTGAGTTCTATGGGAAGCGGTTCCAAGACCGATGCTACCAAGGTGCGAATCGCGGATATTTCTGCCACTTTCCAGTGCCCCCTTGCGCATATGCTCCGTAAGCGCCTGCACAAGCTGGGCATAACCACCGGCTTTTCCGCTGTCTTTTCTTCCGAACGGCCCGACCGTTCTTCGGTGGTGCTGGAGGAGAGCCGTAATAAAAAGTCCCAGAACGGTACGGTTTCGTACCTTCCCGCCGTTTTCGGGTGCGTGTGCGCGCAAGGTATAGTACGGCATATTGTGGGAATGGAAGTTAATTGCTAACTTTGCAGGCTATGTTTAATGTGCAAGAAGTCAAAACCAAGGCGGAATTGATGCGCTTTGTCAAATTCCCCGATACGCTCTACAAGGACTGCCCCCAGTATGTCCCTGCACTTCATATCGATCAGGTACACTCGCTTACCAAATGTGCAAGTCTTTTGTACTGCAAGCGTAAGATGTGGCTCGCCCTGGACGGGCGTAAAGTGGTAGGACGCATCTGCGCCATTATCAATCCCCGCTACAACGAGCGTTACGGCACCAAGCGCGTACGCTTCGGCTGGTTCGACTGCATAAACGACATCGAAGTTGCGCGCCTCCTCATCGGCACCGCCGAGAAGTGGGCCCGCGAGCAGGGGATGACCGAGATCCACGGCCCTCTGTATTACAATACGCTCGGCAAGCAGGGTATGCTGGTAGAGGGCTACGAGAACATTCCGCCCTTCAACTGCCTGTACAATTTCCCTTACTACAACGACCTTGTCACCGCCCTCGGCTTCGAGAAAGAATGCGACTGGGTGCAGTACAAGATGGTCGCCAACCACGGCGTACCCGACAAGGCGAGGCGTGTGGCCAAGTTGGTGGAAGAGCGCTACAACCTGCATTTCGGCAGCCTCGACGAGCTGCGCAAAGACAAGAAGATGGTTCATAAGTTCTTCAGGGTTTACAGCGACAGTTTCTCGGAGACGGTATATAATTTCATCCCCTTCACCGACGAGGAAATCGAAGAGGAAGCCCGTATGTCGAGGCGCTTCATATCCGACAAGGTGAGCTGCGTGGTGCTGGACGAGCACGACGAGATCGTGGCTTTCGGTATTTCTTTCCCCAGCATTTCCAAGGCCCTTCAGAAGGCCCGCGGGCGTATCTTCCCCTTCGGGTGGTACTATCTGATGAAGGCGATGAAGAACTTCGAGGTCACCGACCTCATGATCAACGGAGCCGTGCCCGAGTGGCAGAACAAGGGCGTGTCGGCGGTTTATTACAAAGAAATGGCGGACAAGGCGGCCAAGATTGGCAACCGCTGGGCCATTTCCAACCCGCAGGTTGAGTCCAACAGCGCGGTGAATATATGGAACAGTTATGAGCACGAGCCGTTTATGAGGCGCCGTTGCTACATCAAGAAAATAGGAGACTGATTTATGGCGGAGAATACGCTGCTCGAAAAGGTGCTTTCCCTCGAAGGAAAGTTCAAGTCTATACAGGACCAATTGTCGGACCCGGGTGTGATGTCCGACATGAAGAAATATGTCCAGCTCAACAAGGATTACAAGGAGCTCGAACCTATTATTGCCAAGGGGCATGAGTACGAGAAGCTGCTTGACAACCTCCAGTCGGCCAAGGACATACTTCTGAACGAGAAAGACGACGAGCTGCGCGAGATGGCCCGTGAAGAGATCTCCGAGCTGGAGCCTAAGGTGCCTGCCCTGGAGCAGGAGATCAAGCTTCTCCTCATTCCTGCCGACCCCGACGACGGCAAGAATGCTATCGTGGAAATCCGCGGCGGTACCGGAGGAGACGAGGCCGCTATCTTTGCGGGCGACCTTTTCCGTATGTACCAGCACTTTGCCGAGAATCGCGGATGGAAGCTCGAGGTTACCGACCAGGCTCCCGGCACCTCCGGAGGCTTTAAGCAGATAGTTTTCAAGCTTAGCGGAGACGGTGTTTACGGCGTAATGAAGTATGAGTCGGGAGTGCACCGCGTGCAACGCGTCCCCCAGACTGAGACCCAGGGCAGGATCCAGACTTCGGCGGCGTCCGTGGCCGTTTTTCCCGAGGCGGGAGAGTTCGATATCGACCTTAGCTGGGACGATATCCGCCTCGACCTTTTCTGCTCGTCAGGCCCGGGCGGACAGGGCGTCAACACCACCTATTCGGCTGTCCGTCTTACCCATATTCCTTCCGGCCTGGTGGTCCAGTGCCAGGAGGAGCGCTCGCAGCTCAAGAACAAAGACCGCGCTTTCGAAGAACTCCGTACGCGACTCTACAATCTGGAGCATCAGAAGTATCTCGACGGTATCGCAGCCAAGCGTAAGACCATGGTAAGCACCGGCGACCGCAGTGCCAAGATCCGCACCTACAATTATCCCCAGGGCCGTGTGACCGACCATCGTATCAACTGGAGCATGTACAATCTGCCCGTGTTTATGGACGGTGATATCCAGGATTGTATCGACCAGCTTCAGATAGCCGAGAACGCCGAGCGCCTCAAGGAAGCCGGCGAATAAACAGCTGGAGTCAGAAACAGAAGCAGTGCCGGCGCCCCTTTTACCAAGTTCTATGGGGCGCCGGCACTGCTTCTGTTTCTGACTGTATTATAGCTTCCTGAACGCCAGGCAGGCGTTATGTCCGCCGAACCCGAAAGAGTCGGAAAGGCTGAGCGTAAGCGGAGCCTTCACCGCCTTGTTGGGCGTATAGTCAAGGTCACACTCCGGATCGGGAGTATCAAGGTTGATGGTCGGGGGTACGATGCCCTCTTCGAGCGCCAGGATGGCCGCAATGGCCTCCGCTGCGCCCGATGCTCCGAACATATGCCCGTGCATCGACTTGGTGCTGCTGATATGAATCTTGTAGGCGCTCTCCCCGAAGGCGATTTTGTATGCCGCGGTTTCGGCCACGTCGTTCAGCTTGGTACCGGTACCGTGGGCATTGATATACACGCAGTCCTTCTCGGGGTCGTAGCCGGTCTGGTCGAGGGCCTCCCTGATACAGGCAGCCTGGGTGCTTCCGTCCGGACGTGGTGCCGTGGCGTGGTATGCGTCGCAGGTGCTCCCGTAACCGGTAACCTCGGCATATATATGCGCACCGCGCTTGAGTGCGTGCTCAAGCTCTTCAAGGATGAGGACGGCGCTGCCGTCGGCCATTACGAATCCGCCCCTGTTGGCATTGAAGGGCAGGCTGGCGCGCTGGGGATCCTCGGCGCGGGTAAGCGCTCGGGCGTTACCGAATGCCGCGGCTCCTATGGGAATGGCGCAATGGTCGGTGCCTCCAGCAATGACTGCGTCGGTGTAGCCGTGCTTGATGGCCCTGAAAGCTTCTCCGATGGAGTGGGTGGCGGTGGCGCAGGCGGTGACGATACCGATGCATGAGCCTTGCGCACCGTATTTAATGGCAATCTGGCCTCCTGCCATATCGGCAATCATGGTAGGGACGAAGAGGGGAGAAATCCACTGTCCGCTGGGATCTTCCACCATTTTGGTCACTTCACGCTGAATGGTTTCGAATCCGCCGATTCCGGAGCTTACGTAGGTCGATAGCCTGCCGGGCTCGATGTTCTCTCCCGACACCAGTCCGGAGTCGTTCATGGCCTGCCAGGCGGAGGCCATGGCGAAAACCGTGAAGGGATCCTGCTTGCGGACAAAGGCCTTGTCCATGCCGTATTCTTCGGGATTGAAGTTGCGTATCTTGCCGGCGATCTTTACTGGAAGGCCGTCAGTGGGGAATTCGTTTATATAATCAATACCGCATACACCGTTCTTAAGGTTGCTCCAAAAACTCTTTACATCGTTTCCGACGCATGACAGGACGCCCAGTCCGGTGACGACTACTCTTTTGCTCATAACGGGTTTGTATTAGGCCGCAAATATACAAATTTTTCATATATTTGCAGAAGCTATGCACTCACTCAAGGACCAGTTTCCAAAGGTGCTTCTGGGTAAACACCAGCTGATAATGACCGTGACTTTCGCGGCCTTTTTCTCTTTGGTGTTCCTGCTGGTGAGCGTGCCTTTTTCGCACAACGCCTGGTTTAACCTCGGGCGCAGCGAGGCCTTCCTCTTTACCGTGGTGTTTTACGCCATCTCGCTTGCCATAGTGTGCTTCAGCAAAGTAGGGCAGTACATCATGCGGAACTCGGAGAATTTTACCTACCTGCATTTTATCCTGTGGGATGTTGCCGAGGTGCTGGTAATAGCTTTGCTTTACACCTTTTTCACGCTGGAAGGGCACAAGTTCGGCATCATCAACCTGGAGCATACAAGCTTCTGGCCGCTGTTCCTCAGCGCCGTGGTCTATACCACCATCTCGCTGGCCATTCCCTACGTGCTTTCGGGGCAGTATTTTATGCTTGAAGAGAAAGACAATACCATACGCCTGATGAACTACGACAATGTGGTGAGCGATGCCCCCGCTTACCCCGTGGCCGACAGGCGCATAACCCTTTTCGATAACTCCGGAGTGCTCAAGTTCTCCATTCACTCGGATAATCTGTACTTTATCGAGTCGGACGACAATTACATCCAGGTGTGGTACACCGACAGCACGGGCACGATGAAGAAATACATGCTCCGTTGCCGTCTCAAGACGGTTGAAGACAGTTTTGCCGACAGCGACCTGGTTCGCTGTCACCGAAAATTTATAGTTAACATACGGAAGGTGCGTCTGCTAAGTTCCTCGCGTGATGGGTACATCCTCGACCTGGAGAGCGACGCCACTCCGCAAATCCCGGTTTCAAAGACTTACGAGCAGGCCGTTCTGGCCCGCTTCAATTCGCGTATCTGATTATGTGGCAGAGAGTTCAAACCCTTTATCTGGCTATTTCCACCGCCCTTCTGGGCGCAATGTTCTTTTGTGACAAGGCAGGAGATATAAGCTTTGTGTCTTATTGGCCTTACGCCGTGCTCCTCTCTGTAGTCACTTTGCTCCATCTCCTTGCCCTCACTACCTGGCGCTTCAGGGTATTCCAGGTGCGTACCACCGTGCTGGCCGCCCTCATTACCCTGGCTTTCCAGGCTTGGCTTGTGGTAGACTTCATCATCACCGGCAACAATCCGGTTTTTCACGTCCCGGCGATATTCCCCTTCGTGGCCATCATACTTGATGTGCTTGCCGCACGTGCCATTTGGGCGGACGAGCTTCTGGTCAGAAGTTCCTCGCGCCTTCGTTCTTCAAATCGCAGAAAACACTAAAATTCAATATTATGCGTATTCCCGAATCTGAACTCATTATCAACGGCGACGGTTCTGTATTCCATCTGCACATCCGTCCCGAGCAGCTGGCCGACACTGTTATCCTGGTCGGCGACCCCGGCCGCGTGGCCATGGTCAAGTCTTATTTCTCCTCCATTGAGTGTGAAGGTGCGTCCCGCGAGTTCGTTTGGGCTACGGGCATTTACAACGGCAAGAAGGTGACCGCTCTCTCTACCGGTATAGGCACCGACAATATCGACATTGTGATGACCGAGCTGGATGCCCTGGCCAACGTTGACTTCAATACCCGCGAGGTAAAGCCCGAGCACAAGACCTTGAACATCCTTCGCATCGGCACCTGCGGCGCCATTCAGCCCGAGATTCCCCTCGGATCGTTTATCTTCTCACATATTTCCGTAGGTTGCGACGGCCTTCTCAACTGGTATGAAAACCGTGAGAGCATCGCCCTGCAGGACTTTGAAGATGCTTTCAAAGAGCATGTGCACTGGAACAAGCACCTTCCCGATCCTTACTTCGTGCGTGCCGGGCAGGCCATCATCGACAGGTTCATCGACTGCACGGTCAAGGGTATGACCATCTCCGCTTCCGGCTTCTACGGGCCTCAGGGGCGCGTGGTACGCCAGGGCCTTGCAATGCCCAATATGCTCGAAGACTTCGAGTCGTTCTCTTTCAAGGGGTACAAGATTACCAATTTCGAGATGGAAGGTTCGGCTCTGGCGGGTATGGCTGCCAAGCTCGGGCACAATGCCGGTACCGTGTGCTGCGCCATCGCTCACAGGTATCTCAAAGATGCCAACACCGATTATAAGCCCCGCGTGGCACAGCTGGTTCAGCTGGCGCTGGACCGTATGACAGCCTAACTGACTATAGGATTGTCGGTTGTATAACCTTCGCGGATGCGTTGCTCGATAGCCGCGGCCAGGGCCTGAGGGTCCGGGGCTGCGGCTTCGCTTTTCTCCATGGGGGCGAGCCCGTAGAGGCTCCAATCTTCTCCGGCGCCCTCTATGAGCGGCCTCAGGCCTACGCCGTGCGTGCTCAGGAAGTCGTGGCTGTAGCATCCTGCTATGCGGCATACCGCCAGCAGGAAATGCAGGGGCGAGAGGCTGTTGTCGTGGCAGCGTGCGGCCTCAAGCGATGCGTGCTGGAGCATCGAGAGGGAAGAGTCCGACAGGTTGATGGTTCCGCGCTCGCTCCAAGGTACCTGCTCGCTGATGAAAATGGCCTCGTCTATGCTCTCCTTAAAGAGACTCGGATCGACACCGGCACCCTCCAGCGCAGCGCTGATACGGGGGCTGCCGAGCCGTAAAATTGCGAGCATTATATGGTCGGGGCAGATGTTGTGCCAGCCGGTGCGCAGAGCCTCGTCACGGCTCACTTCGAGAACTTGCAGAAATTCTTCCGAAAAGCTTAAATCCATGCCGCAAATATGGCAATTTTTCCTAAATTTTTATTAACTTTGTATGTTTATAAGCATAGTTAATTTATGGATAGTGAAGAAATCGTGCATGGCTATATAGAGCCTGTTGAAATAGACCACGAAATGCGCACTGCATACATCGATTATTCGATGTCCGTCATAGTGTCACGTGCCCTCCCGGACGTGAGGGACGGCCTTAAGCCCGTGCAGCGCCGCGTTCTTTTCGGAATGGACGGCCTGGGCCTGAACTTCAGCGGCCAGACCAAAAAGTCCGCCCGTATTGTAGGTGAAGTTCTGGGTAAATATCATCCCCACGGCGACTCCAGCGTTTACGACGCCATGGCGCGTCTGGCGCAGCCTTGGAACCAGCGTTATCCGCTTATTTTCGGACAGGGTAACTTCGGTTCCATGGACGGCGACCCCGTGGCGGCGATGCGATACACCGAGGCCAAGCTGGCCAAAATGACGGAAGATATTCTTGCCGACATCGACAAAGATACGGTGGATATGGCACTCAACTTCGACGACTCCCTCCAGGAGCCCACCGTGCTGCCCACCAAGCTTCCTTTGCTCCTTCTCAACGGTTCCAGCGGAATCGCCGTCGGTATGGCCACCAACATGGCCCCGCACAACCTTGGCGAAATATGTGACGCTATCTGTGCCTACATCGACAATCCCGACATTACCACCGAGGAGCTGATGGAATACGTCAAGGGCCCCGATTTCCCCACCGGAGGTATTATCATGGGCCGTCAGGGCATAGTTGATGCATACAGCACCGGCCGCGGCAGGGTGGTGGTCCGCGCCAAGACCGAGATCGAAGTCGCCGACAACGGCCGCGAGACCATAGTCGTCACCGAAATCCCGTACATGGTCAACAAGCGCGACATGATCGCCCACATCGGCGAGCTTGTGCGTGACAAGAAGATAGAGGGCATAGCCGACCTGCTCGAGCTCACCAACCGCGAGGGCATACGTATCGAAATTCCTCTCAAGATGGGCGCCAACTCCAACGTGGTGCTGAATACCCTGTTCAAGTACACCGCCCTTCAGTCGAGCTTCGCCATAAACAACGTGGCTCTGGTGAAAGGCCGTCCCCGCACTCTCTCCCTCAAGGAGATGATAGAGAACTTCGTGGAATTCCGCCACGAGGTTGTGGTGCGCCGCACCAAGTTCGAGCTCGACAAGGCTCTCAAGCGCGCCCACATCCTGGAAGGCCTGCTCAAAGCCATCGACGTAATCGACGAGATCGTAGCCATAATCCGCCACTCCAAGAGCGTCGATGACGCCAAGGCCGAGCTTATGGCAACGTTCGGATTTACCGAGATTCAGGCCACGGCCATCGTGGAGATGCGTCTGCGCCAGCTCACCGGACTCGAAAAAGAGCGTCTGCAGGCAGAATACGACGAGCTCGAGAAGTTCATCGCCCGTTGCCGCCAGATTCTCTCCAGCGAGGCCGAGCAGCTTGCCATAGTCAAGCAGGAATCCGCCGAGATGAAGGCCAAGTACAGCGACCCTCGCCGTACCGAAATCACCCTCAGCGCCGACGAGTTCAACCCCGAGGATTTCTATCCCGACGAGGATGTGGTCATTACCATATCGCACATGGGTTACATCAAGCGCACCCCTCTGGCCGAATTCCGTACCCAGAGCCGCGGCGGAGTGGGCAAGAAGGCCAGCTCCACGCGCGACGAGGACTTCATAGAGCACATCTATGTGGCCAATATGCATTCGGTGATGCTGTTCTTCACCGACAAGGGCGTACGCTACTGCAAGAAGGTGTACGAGTTGCCCGAGGGCACCCGCACATCCAAGGGCCGCGCCGTCCAGAACCTCCTTGCCATCGACGCTGAAGATAAGATCCGCACCTACCTCAACATCCCTCTGCCCAAGAATGCCGATATGGATGCCGAGCGTTACGTGATCCTGGTGACCAAGAGGGGTGTGATCAAAAAGACCGACCTGGCCGACTACACCAACTCCCGCAGCTTCAACAAGGGTATCATAGCCATCAACATCCGCGAGGGAGACGAGCTTCTCGACGCCCTGCTTACCGACGGCCGCCACGAGATTATGATCGCCGCCCGCAAGGGCCGCTGCTGCCGCTTCGACGAGGCGGAGCTCAGGAGCCTGGGCCGCGGTTCGAGCGGTGTGCGCGGAATAAATATCGACGATGACGACGAGGTCATCGGCGCCATCTCACTGGACCCTTCAGCTGAGGATGCAGCACAGCGTACCGTGCTGGTAGTCAGCGAGAACGGCTTCGGCAAGAGGACCGCCCCCGAGGAGTACCGCAAGACTGCCCGCGGAGCCAAGGGAGTGCGTACCATCAACATCACCGAAAAAACTGGCCCGCTTGTTGCAATTAAGTCCGTAACTGAAGATAATGACCTGATGATTATCAACAAATCCGGTCTGACCATAAGGATGGCAGTTCAGGACATCAGGGTTGCTGGCCGCGCCACACAAGGCGTCAAGCTGATAGCCATACGCGAGGGAGATTCAATTGCAGCAGTCTGCCCGGTGGCTGGAGCCGAGGATTCCGGAGAAGAATCGGATAATACTAGCGAAGAGAACGTTGAATAATACAAAAATCTTATAGCGATGAAAAGAATTTTTACAGTTTTGGCCCTTTTGGCCGTGATGACCTCGGCAGTTAACGCACAGGTCAAATCAGTCTCTGCAGCCCAGAACGCAGTGGAGAACGCCAAGAAGGATGTGGAGAATCCGAAGAAGAACACCAAGTTCGCAACCTGGATCAAGTACGGCAAGGCTTTGGTCGATGCTTACGATGCTCCCGCCGGCAACGGCTGGATCAACGCAAGCCGTCAGGAGCTTCAGCTTGTGTCCGGCAACGAGAAGCCCGTCTCCGTAGAGAAGGTCACCCTTGGTGGACAGGAGTGGGACAAGGAGGTCTATCCTACCCGCAACTACTACTTCAACGCTGCCGGTCAGCTTGGGCTGATTGAGATCACCAAACCTGTGTACGAGAATGCACTGGATATGGCCCTGGAAGCTTACAGCAAGGCTAACGAGCTGGATGTCAAGCACGCCAAGACCAAAGACATCACCGGAGCCATCCTCTCCATAGCCGGCAAGTACATCGACGAGGCTTACACCGCCTACACTCTCGGCGACCTCGCAAAGGCTTCCGACTACTTTGAGAAGGCTGCTCGCGCCAACGCTGCCGAGCCTGTTTGCCAGGTGGACAGCAACTCCATCTACAACGCCGGTTTCACCGCATGGCTCGCCGGCAACAACGACCGCGCAAAGGAATTCTTTGAGAAGAGCGTGGAGATCGGCTACTACGGCGAGGACGGTGAGACTTATGCCAAGCTGGCAGACATTGCCGAGAAGGCCGGTGATGCCGAGAAGAGCAAAGATTACCTCGAGGAGGGCTTCCAGAAGTTCCCTCAGAGCCAGAGCATCCTGGTTGGCCTTATCAACTACTACCTGAGCAACAATGGCAGCACCGACCGTCTGTTTGAGCTGCTCGGCGAGGCCAAGAAGAACGAGCCCAACAATGCTTCTCTCTACTATGTCGAGGGTAACATCTGCAACCAGCTGGGCAAGATCGAAGACGCAGTGGCAGCTTATGACAAGTGCGCCGAGATCGATCCTAACTACGCTTACGGATTTATCGGCAAGGGCCAGATGTTCTACAACCAGGCCATCAAGTACTCCGAGGAGGCAAGCAACGAGATGGATGACGCCAAGTACATGGCTCTGGTAGAGAAGTTCGAGAGCAGCCTCAAGGCTTGCATCGAGCCTTTCGAGAAAGCTCTTGACGTGCTCAAGGATGAGAATACCAAAGTGGCTGTGGCAGAGTATCTTAAGAATGCATGCTTCCGCTTCCGTACCGCTGACGAGTCTTATCAGCAGAAGTACGAAAAGTATTCAGCAATGGTAGCTGGCGCACAGCAGTAGGCGCTTGGCACATAAACAAATAGCGGCAGGCTTCGGCCTGCCGTTTTTATTTAATGCCTGTGGCTGATTTGACCCGTTTGAGAGTTGCCATCATGTTGTCGAAGTCGGCGGGCTCGATCCACTCGCCGCGCCGCTCCTTCCATTCATCTACGAATATTGTGGCATAGCTTGCGGTGAGGCGCTCCGGAAGGGTGCACCACATAAAGTCGAGCTGCGGCTCCAGCATGGTTTTGACCTGGCTGTTACGGTCGTAAATGAAGCGCAGGGTCACTGCAAGCTCGAGCCTGGTGTTCTCGGCGCTCATATTCGAAATGGCGTTTCCGAGGGAGTAGATTACAGGTACGCCGGCGATGTGCGTCGTGTCCTGTACTACGTGCGGATGGCTGCCCACTACGGCGCAGCAGCCTTGAGCGACCAGCCAGCGAGCCCACGATTCCTGGCTTTGGTCGTGCCTGAGGGAGTATTCCGTGCCCCAATGGGGGAGCGCCACTATAAAGTCGGCTCCGGCTTCTTTTGCCTTGCTGATGGATCTGGCCACATCGTCGCGGCGCATTCTCAGCACGTCGGGTTTTGACGTCTCGGGACCGGTGTTGGTGCCGTAGGTGAAGTTGACAAGGGCCACCGTGAGGCCCCTTCGGCGTATGATCAGCGGCTCGTCGCCTATTCCGGTGTAGCGTATGCCGTGGGAGTCGCACATGGAGTCGTAAACCTTGATGGTGCGGCGCAGTCCGGCAAGGCCCCTGTCGAGCACGTGGTTGTTGGCGACGAGGAACACGTCGGCACCGCATTGGGCAAGGTATTCCGCATACCAGTCGGGGGTCGAGAAGGCGGGGTATCCGGTGTACGGCGGACCGCCCAGCGGAAATTCCATGTTGGCTATGCAGAAATCGGCCTCCTGCATGCGGGGACGGATGTATTGGAGGAAAGTATTATGGTCGTAGCCGAGCTGCTTGGAATGCATCATCACGTCTCCGATTATGAAGAGCGTGGCGGTATCACAAGGAGCGTAAAGTGCCTGAGGCGGAGGCAGTTTGTAGATGTACTGGCAGTGGGCGAAAGGGCATCCCAGCAGTATTGCGGTCAGTATGATTATCGTTTTTCGCACTCGCAAATATAAGATTTTTATTTAACTTTGCGTTTTATGAATAAAGTTCCTACCCTGGTTGCAGTTTTGCTCGCGCTTGCTCTGGTGCAGTCGTGTGACTTTTTCCGTCACATGGCGGGCCGTCCCGACTCAGCGTGGATAAGCGCCAAGAAAGCCCGTTTGGAGCTGGCTGAGCAGAGGCGCGACTCTGTCGAGCGCGCCCGCCGTGACTCTGTCCGCCTGGCTCTGCAGGCCGAGGCAGACTCGCTGCATGCTGTGGACAGCCTGCTCAAAGTAGGCAAGCTGCGCAAGGCATCCGAGGTGAAAAGCATCCCCAAATCGTGGCTGGATGCGCGATGGGGCCTGGTGGTAGGAGTATTCGCCAACGACAGTAACGCTCGTAAGCTGGCCTCCAAGTATGAGGCCGCAGGCTATCGCGCACGCATTACCCGTACCCGCAGCGGTATGAACATCCTGGTTGTAGCTCCTTGTGGCACTATTTCTGATGCTATGAAGGCTTTCCGGGAGGTTAAACGTCTTCCCTTTGCATCAAAAGAGACTTGGGTTATTGTAAAAGAATAGCTTATGAGACGACTGACTGTTTTTATTCTGCTGCTCCTGCCTTTGGCAGCCGCTGCCCAGTACAAGAATTCTCCTTGGTCGGAACTTACCGAAAGTGAAGTTGTTAGGGAGATGAAGGCCGATGTGGGTTACCTTGCTTCGGCCGCTATGGAGGGCCGTGCCGCCGGGTCGGAAGGTGAACTTGAAGCGGCGCGTTATATGTCTTCACGCTTCCAGGAAATGGGCGTTGACCTGCTCTACGGAAGCGACGGCGACCTTTTCGGCATTCAGCAGAGCGCCGATACGCTGCGCTCCCGCAATGTGGCCGCATTCATTCCCGGCTACGACAAGAAGCTTAAAGATAAGTACGTGGTAGTATGCGCCAGGCTGGACAATCTTGGTACAGCCAGCGTAAACGTGGACGGCGAGAATGTGATGCACACCTATTACGGGGCCAACGGCAACGCTTCCGGGCTAGCCATGCTCCTGCAGCTTGCATCGCGCCTCCAGACCAACAAAGTGCTGCTTGGCCGTTCTGTGATACTGCTCGCTGTCGGAGCGTCGCTGAGGGACGGTGCGGGAAGCTGGTATTTCCTCAACCGTTCGTTCGGCGCCAAAGATGATATCGACGCCGCTGTGGAGCTGAATATGCTTGGCACAGCCTCGGGAGGCTTCTACGTCTATACGGCTTCCAATGCTGACCTGAATAAGGTTGTAACGAGCCTTTCGGCAACGCTTCAGCCGGTACTTCCCAATCTTGTGGCAGCCGAGCCTTGCCCGTCCGACCACCGCGTGTTCTACGACGGCAAGATACCCTGCGCAATGTTTACCACGGGGATGTACCCCGAGTACAACAGCCCCAGGGACACCCCTTCGGTGCTGGAGTACGATTCGATGGAGCGGGAGTTGGAATACATTTACAATTACGTTGTATCCCTTTCCTGCGGCGCCAAGCCTGATTTCGACCCTTCCGAGGCAGCGAGGGAGCTGTATCTGACCGGCCGTCACGGAGCCGTGCCTTATTATGAATGTGATGTTAAGCCCAGCTTCCTGGGCAGCTCCGATCCGGCGCTGTTCCTCAAGAAGTGGGTGTATGTATATCTGAGATATCCTAAGGAGGCCGTGGAGCAGGGCATCCAGGGCCGTGTGCTGGTGGATTTCATAATTGACGAGAAAGGCCGCGTGACCGAAGTCAAGGCCGAAAAGAGCAGCCACCCGTTGCTTGAGGCGGAGGCTCTGAGGGTCATCAAGGCCTCGCCTGACTGGAAACCAGGCAAGGTGAGAGGCCAGAAGGTCAAGTCGGAAATATCACTCAATGTGGAGTTCCGTCTGGAAAAGAAAAAGTAAAACTATATGGAGTACGATTTTAAGTCGGTTGAGAGTAAGTGGCAGGCTTATTGGGCCGCCAACAAAACCTTTAAGGCTGTGGAGGATCCCTCCAGGCCGAAGTATTATGTGCTGGATATGTTCCCGTATCCTTCCGGAGCGGGACTTCACGTCGGACATCCGCTCGGATATATAGCAAGCGACATTTATTCGCGCTACAAGCGTCTCAAAGGATTCAATGTGCTGCATCCTATGGGGTACGATGCCTTCGGGCTTCCGGCTGAGCAGTATGCTATCCAGACCGGCCAGCACCCCGAGAAGACCACAACCGACAATATCGCCCGTTACCGCAGCCAGCTCGACAGGATAGGCTTTTCTTACGACTGGGACAGGGAGGTTCGCACTTGCGATCCGAAGTTCTATAAGTGGACCCAGTGGGCATTTCTCAAGATGTTCGGCAGCTGGTATGATCCGGCCGCCGACAAGGCCCGTCCCATAGAGGAACTCATAGCCAAGTTCGAGACCGAAGGGTACGAAGATGTCACTCCTGAGGTCTGGGCCGCCGCTTCGGAAAAGGAAAAATCCGACATCCTGATGCGCTATCGTATTGCCTATCAGGGCGAAACATCCGTTAACTGGTGCGAGGGCCTGGGCACTGTCCTGGCCAACGACGAGGTCAAGGACGGCTTGTCGGTGCGCGGAGGCTTCCCTGTGGAGCAGAAAAAGATGACCCAGTGGCAGCTGCGCGTTTCGGCTTACGCTCCGCGCCTGCTTGCGTCTCTTGACAGCCTTGACTGGAGCGATTCGCTCAAGGAGATGCAGCGCAACTGGATAGGCCGCTCTGACGGTACCGAGGTGGTGTTCAACACCGAATGCGACGGCAGGGTGAAGCCCATAACCATATTTACGACCAGGGTAGATACTATCTTCGGCGTGACCTTTATGGTTCTGGCTCCCGAGAGCGAGCTGGTAGAGGAACTTACTTCTGCCGACCGCAAGGCCGAGGTCGAGGCATACCTGCAGGAAGTCAAGAAGAAGACCGAGCGCGAGAGGATTGCCGGCGGCAAGAGCGTAACCGGAGTATTTTCAGGAGCTTACGGCATCAATCCTCTTACCGGACAGAAGATCCCTGTGTGGATTTCGGAGTATGTGCTCTCCGGTTACGGCACGGGCGCCATTATGGCAGTGCCGGCGCACGACAGCCGTGACTACGCATTCGCCCGCAAGTTCAACCTTCCCATCGTGCCTATCATCGAGGGCTGCGACGTATCGGAAGAGTCGTTCGACGCCAAGGAGGGCCGTATGTGCAATTCCGGTTTCCTGGACGGGATGGATGTCAAGGACGCCATAGAGGCTGCAAAGGTATATGTGGAAGAGCACGGGCTGGGGCGCCGCAAGACCAACTGGCGCCTTCGTGATGCAATCTTCTCACGCCAGCGTTATTGGGGGGAGCCTTTCCCCATCTATTATAAGGACGGTATTCCTTGCCCTGTAGCCGAGGAGGACCTGCCTCTCACTTTGCCTGAAATCAGCTCGTATAAGCCTACCGGCGAGGCTCCGCTTTCGCGCGCCGAGAACTGGACCTACAAGGGCTGGCCGCTCGAGACGTCCACCATGCCCGGCTTTGCCGGATCGAGCGCATATTATCTGCGCTATATGGACCCTCAGAACGACTCGGCGCTGGTGTCGCGCAGTGCGAATGAATACTGGCGCTCCGTCGATCTGTATGTGGGCGGCACCGAACACGCTACCGGCCACCTTATCTACTCCCGGTTCTGGAACAAGTTCCTCTACGACCTTGGCTATGTGTGCGAGGATGAGCCTTTCCGCAAGCTGGTCAACCAGGGTATGATACAGGGACGCTCTAGCTTTGTATACCGTATCGTAGGCACCAACACTTTCGTGTCCGCCGGGCTCAAAGACCAGTACGAAACCACGGAGATCCATGTGGACGTGAATATCGTTTACAACGACAAGCTCGACCTTGAGGCGTTCCGTGCCTGGAGGCCCGAGTTCGCCGACGCCGAGTTTGTGCTCGAAGACGGCGAATACCGCTGCGGCTGGGCCATCGAGAAGATGAGCAAGTCGATGTTCAACGTGGTCAATCCGGACCTTATCTGCGATACCTATGGCGCTGATACTCTGCGCCTTTACGAGATGTTCCTGGGCCCTGTTGAGCAGAGCAAGCCCTGGGACACCAAGGGTATCGACGGCGTGAACCGTTTCCTCAAGAAGTTCTGGCGCCTGTTCTACTTCAAAGATGAGTGGCTGGTAAACGACGAGGAACCTTCCGCTGAAGAGCTTAAGGTGCTTCACAAGCTCATCGGCAAGGAGCAGGAAGACATAGAGAGCTTCTCCTACAATACTACCATCAGCGCCTTTATGATTGCCGTAAACGACTTGACGGCGCTTAAGTGCAGCAAGAGGGCCATCCTTGAGCCGTTGGTAGTGCTTCTGTGTCCCTTCGCTCCCCATATCGCCGAGGAGCTTTGGGAGAGGCTCGGCAACAGCGGATCAGTGTTTGACGCCCGTTTCCCTGAATTCATCGCCGCCTATGCTGCCGAGGACAATGTGACTTATCCCGTGCAGTTCAACGGCAAGATGCGCTTTACCGTCGATCTGCCGCGTTCTTTCTCGCCCGCTCAGGTGGAAGAGGCCGTGCGCGCTGCCGAACAGACTCCTAAATATGTAGGGGAACAGAAGATAGTCAAGGTTATCGTAGTCCCCGGACGCATCGTGAACATCGTTGTGAAATGACAAAGAGTAAGAAAGTCTTAAAGCTCATCTGGGAGTACTTGGCGCTGACTGTGGCGTGCTTTATTTTCGCCATCAGTTGGGAGTGCTTCATGATACCTAACGGCATGTCGGCCGGCGGGCTGATGGGTCTTTGCACCGTTATCCAGTATGCCACGGTAGGCGTAATCCAGGCCCAGTATTCTTACATTGTCATCAATGTATTGCTTATACTGGTTGCCGTTATTGCCATGGGTATAGGTTTCGGCGCCAAGACCTTGTACTGTATAGCCATGTCGTCGCTTGCCATGCAGATCGTGTCGGGCCTGACCTTCATGCATTGCATACCCGGCGAGTTCTTTTTCGTCCACGAGACCCTGCTGATTCCGGTTATCGCCGGTGTGCTGGAGGCGGTCGGAATCGGGCTGGTGATACGCTACGGCGGCAGTACTGGAGGTACGGATATCGTGGCCCTGATGATCAACAAATACTGGCCCGTGTCGCTCAGCACCGCGTTCTTCGTGCTCGATTTCGTGGTGGTCTCGCTCCTGCTCCTGCTCCCTGACAAGGTGTTTGCCGACGCTTGCTACGGTCTTGTGGAGATAGTGACCTTTATGATGATCATCGATCTGGTGGTGGGCGGTAACAGGTCGTCTTACCAGCTTATGGTGTTCTCTGAGAAATATGAGCAGATTGCCGACCATATAGTACACAAGATGGAGAGGGGAGTCACCGTGCTCAAGGCGATGGGCTGGTACACGAAGAACGACAAGAACGTGCTTGTGATTCTTATCAGCCAGAAGGAATTTCCCGCCCTGTCCAAGGTTATCAAGGAGATCGATCCTAAGGCCTTTATGTCGGTGTCGCCTACCCACAACGTGTATGGCGAGGGCTTTGACGAGATAAAAACCGGAATTAAAACAAGTCGAAAGAAAAATGCCGCAGACTAAAAAAAATGTATGGATTGTTGTCAAGGAGTACGCGCTCATAGCGCTGGGTATACTCCTGTATGTGACGGGTTGGAACCTCTTCCTCATCCCCAACAACCTGGTGGGCGGTGGAGTGTCCGGTGTGGCTGCAATAGTGCAGTATGCTACCAAGGGCTTCATCAAGATTGGTACTACCTACTTCTTCGTTAATGCCGTACTGCTCATCGTGGCATTGTTCATACTCGGCAAGAGTTTCGGAGGCAAGACGGTGTTCGCCGTGATTCTGGCCTCTGTCGGCCTGAATGCTCTTCAGGGGCTCATCCCTCATGAGATTTGCCAGACCCTGGCCGTGGATAACGGCAAGTTGATGAGTACCATCATGGGCGGCATTCTTGTGGGCGTGGGTATAGGAATGACCATGTCGCAAGGCGGAAGTACCGGAGGAACGGATATTATTGCGTTGATAGTCAATAAGTACCGTAATGTTTCGCCCGGCCGTATGATTATGTGGATGGATGTGGTCATCATCCTGTCCTCCATGTTGGTTCCGTCTTATTCGGCCGAGGGGCAGCTGCTTCCCTGGACAGAAAAGATCACTACGGTTGTGTATGGTTTCATACTGGTGGTGGTGAACAGTACCGTTATAGATATGTATCTGTCCGGTTCGCGCCAGTCGGTGCAGCTGTTCATCTTGTCCAGCAAGTATTCCGAAATCGCCGACGGGATTACGCATAACCTTCACCGCGGTGTTACCGTGCTTGACGGAAAGGGCTGGTACACGCAGCAGAGTACCGAAGTGCTCATGGTCCTTACCCGCAAATCCGACCTCAGCCTGCTTTTGAGACTTGTCAAGAGTATCGATCCCAATGCCTTCCTGTCGGTGTCTTCAGTGACCGGCGTATATGGCAAGGGGTTCGAGGAAATCAAGGAAAAGATCAAGGTAAAAAAAGATTTACCGAAAGAATCGTAAACTCTTAAAAATACCCCTTATCTGACTACCGCATAGTTGTGGTGAATATATATTTTTGGTCTCGCTATGAAACTAAAAATATGTGTTCACAGGACTCTGCGGATTTTTTCGATTGCCTCCGGGGTGTTGCTCTCGCTGCTTGATGTCCTGTTTGGGGAGGGGGATTTGTGCCCCCGTTTGTGTGTTGACCTGTATTGCGCTCTGCATCTGCTGATGCTTTATCCTTGCTCCAAGTCGGGGGTTAAAGCGCCGCTGATTGCGCAGGTGGTTTCTCTGGCGTTGTTTGTCCCGCTCAGGTTGCTTCCTTTGCCTCTTTGGGCTCCAGTTCCGGTGAGCGGGTTGATTCTGCTTGTTTTTGTTTTGTGGCACACGCGTAAGCGCTTGAAAGATGTACTGCCACTGTTCCACAGTTCGGCGGTGTGGGCAGGTGTCGAGGAGTATGCGGCGCTGTTCCATACCTGTGTGTTTATGTTCGCCGGAACCTGGGTGTTTGTGTCGGGGAGTTGGGCGATTGGCTCGCGGATTTGCCTGGGGCTGCTGTCGGTGCTGTATGTGCTGGAGTATTACCGGGTTTATACGCGTACCACTTTGATTATCAGCGTGCAGAAGGAGGAGCAGATACGCCGCGGGCAGAAGGGGGCCGGATTTAAGTCGCCGGTGCAGTATGTTGATTCCGATTCCCGTTCGGCGGAGTTGTTTAACGATGTGGTGCGTATTATGGAGACCAAAAAGCCATATCTTCAGGACGATTTTGCCGTGGAGGATCTGGCGAGAATGACTCATACCAACCGCATGTATCTTTCTCGTTCGATTAATTTCCATTCCGGGCGTAACTTTAATCAGCTCGTTAATTACTACCGTATTAAATATGCGGTGGAGTTGTTGAAGAAAGATTCCGGCCTGCGGATGACAGAGTTGTCGCAGATGTGCGGGTTCCATACGGTTGTATCGTTCAATATGGCTTTCAAGCTCAACGAGCGTATGACTCCCAGCGAATACTCCCGCTCTCTTAAGGCCAGCCGCCTGCCTTCCGCCGCAGGCCGCTCGTAACTCCGCTCGCTCCGGCTTTCGCCTCTCTCTTGTCTGGGCCCTTGTCTGTCGGCGGCGGGCTGCCTCTCCGCCCTTGGGCCTTCCTGCACACGGCCTTTTGCCAGCAGGCTGCCAGCTGCGGGCGGGGGGATAAAAAACGGAGTCCGGGATTAGCCGGGCTCCGTTCGGGAGTGTAGATATAGTGCTTTTATTGCTCGTCGGGCTGGCCGTTGCCGTAGTCGGGGCCGGGACCGCCCTGAGGGCCTCCCTGAGGACCGCCGCCGAAGCCGCCGGGGTTGAAGCCGCCGTCACCGGGGTTGAAACCGCCGCCTTGAGGGCCCTGGGCGCCGCCCTGGGCAGCCTTAGCCATATCTTCTGAAGCGGCGTGCCATGCTGCCTCAAGCTCGCTGTTGTAGCGCTCGATAGCGTTGAGGTCCTTGGCCTCGACAGCCTTCTTGAGCTCGCTGCAAGCACTCTCGATAGCAGTCTTCTTATCGGCAGGAATCTTGTCGCCGTACTCCTTGAGGTTCTTCTCGGTCTGGAATACCATGGCGTCGGCGTTGTTGATCTTGTCGACCTTTTCCTTCTCGGCCTTGTCGGCCTCCTCGTTGGCCTTGGCCTCGTCACGCATGCGCTGGATCTCAGCATCGCTCAGGCCGCTGGAGGCTTCGATACGTATGCTCTGCTCCTTGCCGGTGGCTTTGTCGCGTGCCGATACGCTCAGGATACCGTTGGCGTCGATGTCGAAGCTAACCTCAATCTGAGGTATGCCGCGGGGTGCGGGAGCTATGCCGTCGAGGTGGAACACGCCTATCTGCTTGTTATCCTTGGCCATAGGACGCTCGCCCTGGAGCACGCGGATTTCCACGCTGGGCTGGTTGTCGGCCGCGGTGCTGAACACCTGGCTCTTCTTGGCAGGAATGGTGGTGTTGGACTCGATGAGCTTGGTCATCACTCCGCCAAGGGTCTCGATACCCAGCGAAAGAGGAGTAACGTCAAGCAGCAGAACGTCTTTCACATCACCGGTAAGAACACCGCCCTGGATAGCTGCGCCGATAGCCACGACCTCGTCGGGGTTGACGCTCTTGTTGGGCTCCTTGCCGAAGAATTCCTTTACCATCTGCTGTACCTTGGGGATACGGGTCGAACCGCCCACGAGCAGAACTTCGTCGATCTGCGATGCGCTAAGCTTTGCATCTTCGAGTGCCTTGCGGCAAGGCTCGATGCTGCGGCGGAACAGGTCGTCGCAAAGCATCTCAAACTTGGCCCTGCTGAGGGTCTTCACAAGGTGCTTGGGCATACCGTCAACTGCGGTGATGTAAGGCAGGTTGATTTCTGCGCTGGCAGCGTTGGAAAGTTCGATCTTTGCCTTTTCGGCAGCTTCCTTAAGCCTCTGGAGGGCCATAGGATCTCTCTTGAGGTCCATTCCGCCGTTCTCGGAAGCAAATTCGCCGGCGAGCCAGTCGATGATGGCCTGGTCGAAATCGTCGCCTCCCAGATGGGTGTCGCCGTTGGTGGAACGTACCTCGAACACACCGTCGCCGAGCTCCAGGATGGAGATATCGAAGGTGCCGCCGCCGAGGTCGTAAACGGCCACTTTCATATTCTTGTTCTTCTTGTCAAGACCATATGCAAGAGCGGCTGCGGTAGGCTCGTTGATGATACGCTTCACATCGAGGCCTGCAATCTTGCCGGCCTCCTTGGTGGCCTGGCGCTGGCTGTCGGAGAAGTATGCGGGAACGGTAATGACCGCCTCGGTAACAGGCTGACGGAGATAATCTTCCGCGGTCTTCTTCATCTTCTGGAGAATGATTGCGGATATTTCCTGAGGGCTGTACAGACGTCCGCTGATGTCCACGCGGGGAGTGTTGTTGTCTCCACGGGCCACATTGTAAGGTACGCGGGCCACTTCTTTGCCCACCTGGTCGTAGGTCTCGCCCATGAAACGCTTGATACTGAAGATAGTGTTCTTAGGGTTGGTAATAGCCTGACGCTTGGCAGGGGAGCCGACTTTGCGCTCTCCGCCATCGGTGAACGCAACCACTGACGGAGTGGTGCGGGCGCCTTCGTCGTTAATGATTACGGTAGGCTGGTTGCCTTCCATTACGGCTACGCACGAATTAGTGGTGCCGAGATCGATTCCGATAATTTTTCCCATATTCTTATTTCCTTTTTGTTTTATTTTCAATCCGGCTCAGCCTGGTGGCCGAGTCCGGATGGAGAATCATCAAAACCTTTGCCAACGCCTGATTTGTGACAATTTGTCATATTTTCCGTATCTTTGCAATGTATGACATACCGACAGCTGACAGAAGGGGAGTATTCCGATTTTGCGTCCCGCATACTCTATGAAGACAATCATCTGCTGATTGTCAATAAGTTACCAGGAGAGATCACTCAAGGCGACAAGACCGGCGACGAGTGCCTGGCCGAGAGTTACAAGGCATTTATAGCGCAGCGCGACTCCAAGCCGGGGCAAGTATTCATGGGCATTCCCCACCGCCTCGACCGCCCCGTAAGCGGAATATGCATCCTTGCCAAAACCAGCAAGGCGCTGGGCCGCCTGGGCGAGATGTTCAAGAGTTCCGGCGTGCACAAGACCTACTGGGCCCTGTGCTGCCAGAAGCCCGAGCCTGCCGAGGGCCTTCTGGAAGACTGGCTGATTAAGAACGAACCCAAGAACAAATCGTACATTACTACCGAACGTCCCGGAGCCAAGCTGGCCCGGCTCAAATACCGCTACCTGCGGAGTACCGAATCATATCACTTGGTTGAGGTAGAGCTTCTAACAGGCCGTCACCACCAGATCCGCTGCCAGCTCTCGCATCTTGGCTGCCCCATCAAGGGCGACCTTAAATACGGCGCTCCCCGTTCCAATCCCGACGGCGGAATTTGCCTGCACGCGCACGAGATTCGTTTTGAGCATCCTGTCAAGCATACCGAAATATCAGTTGTGGCACCGGTCCCTGATTCCTGGCCGAAATTATGAGACTGCGGTCCACCTTGCTCCTGCTCGCTGCCTTGAGCTTTGTCTGCTGCCGTCCGAGTATCCTCGACGACATACAGCCCAAGGAGAACGATACCCAGGAGCAAACTGAACCGACCACTGACCCCAAACCGGGCGATGTACTGTGGGAGGAACACTTTGACCTCTTTACAGAAGACGGCGGTCCTGACATTCAGTCCGACGATTTCCGGAACGATGTCCAGAACCCGCTGAGCCACGTGGAATTCAAATCGACTGAATGGAAGACCGTGGCTTCCTCTCACGTGTGCTCCAACGACTATATAAGGCAGAAGAACATAGGCGACTGGGTGTATCTTTTCCGTTGCCGTGAATATGTGGGATGTCTTGGCTGCGGCATCAATGACCGCGGCAAGCGGGGAATCGCACAGAGTCCGATGCTCTCCGCCATCGAGGAAGTGTCGGATGTGAGAGTGAGCTTCAGGGTGAAGACCGTGGAAGGATTTACCGACGACCTGGGCTTCAGAGTTATGCTCTGCGGCATCATAAGGGCCGTTACACTTGATGGCAAGCCGCTGGAAGTCAAAACTGTATACGACGGCCTTGAGCATGCGTTCTGCTTCAGCGCAAGGCAGCTGAAGGATGGCTGGCATAGCATTACAGTTGATATAGAAAAGGCCACAAACGGAACTATGCTGCAATGGTGCGGCAACTCTACGTCCACCACCCTCGTGCACGGATTCTGGCTTGACGATATTGTGGTGACGCGCATTTCCGATATGGAGCGCGCTCCAAGGAACCTCCGGGTGCTGTTTTGGAATATTCAGAACGGTATGTGGAGCGACCAGCCCTATCAGTTCAGCAACTTCTGCAAATTCATTCAGAAGTATGACCCGGATGTGTGCGTGTGGTGCGAGGCTCAGAGCATCTACAAAGACCATTCTACCGACAAAAAGGCTCCCGTCGACTGGTATTTCCCTTCGCACTGGCAGGGCTTCGCCAAGGCCTACGGGCACAAGTACGCCGCCATCGGAGGCTACAGGCTTTATGCGGAAGACTATTATCCTCAGGTAATTACGTCAAAGTATCCCATCAAGACGCTGCTCAAGATTACCGAGACGGAGCAGTATATAGATACCGCTACATTCACCCACAGCGGGAAGCCGGAGAGCTATATGCCCGTCGCTCACGGTGCGGGGGTATTTGAGGTGGATGTTGACGGGGTAAAAATCAATTTTGTGACCCTGCACCTCTGGCCCCATGCCTACAGCTATTACGCAAAGTTCGTTATCAAAAAGACAAACTACGATTCCGCGCAGAGCAAAGGCGGGAACGCCCAGAGGGAGGCGGAGATAAAGTACATCTGCGCGCAGAGCATCTTTAACCCGGCATTCAAAGGGGCGGAGAACTGGCTGATGATGGGTGATTTCAATACCCGCTCTCGTATCGACAACTGGCATTACGGCTTGCCGGAGGACAGTCCGTTCTTGAGTTCGCACGATTACATTCTGCAGCAGACGCCTTATAAAGATATTATAGGCCTGGAGTATCCGGGGCATTTCTTTGCTACGCGTACCTGGGCTGATGATGCGGCGGGAAATACGCCTCCGCGGTACGATTTTATGTACGCTTCGCCCGCGATGCTCTCGCGTGTGAAGAACGCTATGATTCTTAACGAGCGGTGGACCAATATGGTGTGGGAGAGGAGTAATTACTACAACTCTTCCGACCATCGTCCTATCCTGGTTGATTTTGCCATGTAATTAGACCGGAACAGCAGTGTCCCTCCAGCGCCCAAAACATTTGGGAAAAGGGCGCTGGAGGGACACTGCTGTTCCGGTCGTTTGCCAGAGGCGGCAGCACCCCCTGAGCCCTTTTCCCAAGTTTTATGGGCTCCGGGGGTGCTGCCGCCTCTGGCAAAACAGCTACATCATCCAGGCCGACATGTCCTCGCCGGCGGCGAGGCCTTCGCGGATGCGGGTGGAGGAGATGTCCACTATGGGAGCGTCGATGATGTCTATTTTGTAAAGGTGTTCGGCATCTTCGAAGCCAACGGTGCCGGGGGTGTCGTGAAGAGCTGCGGCATCAAGGGTGTAGGCCGAGGGAAGAGAGAGCATCTTGTCGTAGAGAATCTCCCGTATCTTAGTGAGGTCGAAGCCCTTACGGGGATAGACGGCCACCCCGTACTCACTCAGGATGCGTGGAGCATCCCGCCAGCGGAGCATATTCTCGAGGTTGTCGGCCCCCACTACCAAGGTGAATTCATTTTCCGGCTCGCGCCTGCGGAGTGCATCCAAGGTGCGGATGGTGTAGTGGGGCGGATCCATCTGCAGTTCGATATTGTCCACCCATACGTGCAACTCGGGGTGGCGGCGCACTGCATCGATCGCAGCCCTGTAGCGCCTCTCGCCCGAGAGAGCTTTGGACGGGTCCTTGAAAGGGTTCTGGGGAGATATGACCAAATACACCCAGTCAAACGTGCGCTCGCGGGTCAGGTACTCCATTATGGCCTGGTGCCCGATGTGCAGGGGATCGAAAGAACCGGAATAGACCGCTATTCTCATAAGCTGATGCTGATTGAGTAATGCAAGGTAGTGGTTTTTTACTAATCATCCAAATCTTTTGTATCTTTGTAATCTATGAATATTGCCGTCCTGGGCGTGGGAAACCGCGCGCGCAAGTATCTCAGCAGCCTTCCTGAAGGAGTGAAGGTCTGCAGCCTGGTGGAGCCGGAGGAAATCCGTCTCAGGCAGGCTGCTGCGCGCTTTGGCGTGCCTGCGGAGGCATGCTTCAGCTCGGCCGTTGACTTCTTTGCGGCAGCTCTTCCTCACATCGATGCAGCTATTGTGGCTGCTCCCGACCGGCTGCATGTGCCTCTTGCTCTGCAATGCGTGCAGAGGGGCTGGCACGTCCTTCTTGAAAAGCCGGTTGCTGAAGATGAGGAGGGATACCGCCAGCTGTTGGAAGCTGCGGACGGGGCGGGAGTGCACGTGGGCGTTTGCCTCGAGATGCGCCTGCACCCGTATTTTCAGCGTATCCGCGAGCTCTCGGCCCGCCTTGGACGCATCGTGAGCATCGACCATACAGAGCATATAGGCCCTGACCGTATGGCACATACCTTCGTGCGCGGACTGTGGTCGCAAAGCGAGGTGTCGGGCCCTATCTTCCTGTCGAAGTGCTGCCACGACGCCGATTTCCTGCTATGGCTTACCGGGGCTAAAGAGGTCGGAGAGGTTAAGAGCTCCGGCTCCCTTACCCTGTTCCGTAGCGACCGGGCGCCCCTTGGCACTTCCGAGCGCTGCATCGACTGCCGCCTGGAGAAAAGGTGCCCTTATTCGGCTGTTGACCTCTACAGCAGGAGGGGAGAATGGATCAGCGGCTTCGATGTCCCCGAAGGGCTTACTCTCTCGGAAGTTATAGGACGGGAACTAAAGCAGGGACGATATGGCCGGTGCGTCTATCATTGTGATAATGATGTATTTGATACCCAGATGGTTACTGCCGTACTTGACGGAGGACTTCATCTGACCATGCGCTTGGAAGGCACCAGCCTGCAGGAAGGAAGAAGCACCCGGATAGTTGGCGCAAATGGCGTGCTGGAAGCGGACGGAGGCCGTATCAGGCTCGTTCTCAACGATCTGTCTGATCCTGTCGAAGAGGATTATTCAGCCTTGAACAATGCTCCGCTCCATGCCGGTGCCGATGCCGCCCTGGTTCGCGATTTCTTCGGGAGCATAGCAGCGGGAAAAGAGCCGTCGGCTACACTCCATTCAGCATTTCCCGGGCACTTGCTTTGTTATAAAGCTGAACGTCAATAAGTTGCACATTACAAAAATCACTGCTTTCCTTTTGGGAAGCAGTGATTAATCATATAAAGTGCGGATCGCTATTATTCAGCAAAAGCGTAGCTGAAGCCTTTGACGCGGTCCCAGGCGCCACGGGTGAAGTCGGGAATCTCGACCGGCTTGCATCCGTTCTGCAGGGAGATGCGGCTGAGCTCAGTAACGCAGCACCATTCTGCAAGGTCGTAAACATCCATATCCAGAGGCAGGCCGTGGTTGAGGCAGTACATCAGGCGGTAGTCCATAATGAAATCCATTCCGCCGTGTCCGCCAACCTCTTCTGCCATAGCCTTGAGCTCGGGAGTAAGGATAGGATTGGGATATTTGGCCATAAGTTCTTCCAGCTCGGCGCCTGTGTAAACTTTCTCGAAGTCAAGGTCTTGATAGTTAACATCTTCCGGCATCTCTGCACGCAGGCAAACCTCCTCGACGGGATACTTGCCGGCATAGCCGTCGGTGCCGACCAGCTGATACATGCGGTCGTAAGGCCTGGGAGTCATCACATCGTGTTCGATAAGTATGGTCTTGCCCTTGGCGGTACGGAGCATGGTCATGGTTACGTCTCCGTTCTGGAAGTCGGTGCAAGGCTTGCCGGTACGCTGCTCAACGAGTTTGGGACCGTTGAACGGGTCGGTATCCATTGAAACGAGAGTGGTCAGGCGGTCGCCGCGGTGAATGTTAAGAGCCTGGCAGACAGGACCGAAGCCGTGGGTAGGGTAGAGGTCGCCGCGATGGGTCTGGTTGAAATCGAGGCGCCAGTTGTGCCAGTATCCGTTCCAGAAAGGATCGAGGTTATGATTGTAGGCACCCTCGGCGTGGATAACCTCGCCGAACACACCGGCCTGCGCCATTGCAAGGGCGGTAAGTTCGAAGAAGTCGTAGCAGCAGTTCTCCAGAATTATGCAGTGCTGGCGAGTGCGCTCGGAAGTGTTGACCAGGTCCCAGCAGGCCTGCAGCGTTTCGGCGGAAGGGACCTCGATAGCTACGTGTTTACCGTGCTCCATAGCGTACAGGGCGATGGGCACGTGATGGAGCCAGTCGGTGCAGATATAGACCAGATCAACCGCCGGGTCCTCGCAAAGCTGCTTGTATGCCTCGTCAGAACCGGAATAGGGAGTGGCGATCTGGCCTCTGGAAGCCAGAAGGTCTATATTCTTCTGTACCCTGTCCGGCTCAATGTCGCACACGGCTGCGATATGGCATCCCGGAACATATGTCAGGCGGTCAACCGCTCCGCTGCCCCTGTCGCCGACGCCGACTATTCCTACTCCTACGTTCTCGATAGGCTCCGCGCGGAACTGAATCATATCTTCCTGTCCTGCGGGACGGGCAGGTGTGGGGGTGCGGATGATACCATCATCGTGGGCACATGAGGCAAACAGCATGGCAGCCGCTGCGCATACAACTAAAAAACGTGTTGCTTTCATATTGTTAATGATTCTAAAGGCTTTCCAATATCGCACGCATCTGAGGGACCTTGGCCATGGCAGCTTTGAAAAGGGCTACCTGGTTGCGGGTACGTACCAGATTGTGCTCGGGATATTTGATTTTGTAGTAAGTGTCGCCGTTGATATAGTCGGCAAAGAATCGTACGGCCTGCATATAAGGGAACAGGCACGCGGCATAGGGCAGGTTCTCCCTCTCGATGGGTGTGAGGAACACCTTGGCCGACTTGATGTAGCCCTGTGCAAATGCCTCGAAGATATCCATCTTGAAGTCAACCTTGTCAACTGCGGGGTCGTCCTCCGCTACGGTATTGGCCGCTGTACGCAGGAAGTCGCCGAAGTCGGAGAAAACGAAGCTGGGCATTACGGTATCGAGGTCGATGACGCAGAGAACCTTGCCGGAAGCGTCGAAGAGCATGTTGTTAACCTTGGTGTCGCAGTGGCAGATGCGCTTGGGCAGCTTGCCCTCGCGGTGCAGGCGCTCGGCCTTGCACATCTCCTCCTCGAAGGGAAGGAGTTCATCGAGTATGGCGCGGACCTCGGGCTCGGCCATGCGGCCTGCCTTGTCGGCGGCTACGGCCTCGCGCAGTTGCCTCGCGCGGAGTTCCATATTGTGGAAATCGGGAATGGTCTCGCCCAGGGGTTCTTCAAGATCGGCAAGCATGGCCTCGAAACGGCCGAAGGCCTCGCCGGCAAAGCGGGAGTATTTGGGATCGACGGTTTCGAAGGTATATGCGTCGGGGATGAATACCGAGATTCTCCAGTATTTGCCTTCTTCCTCCAGCCATGTGCATTCACTGTCCTTAAGCGGGACGAAATGCAACACCTTGCGGTCGATGTCAGTTTCGCCTGCAGCCTCCAGCTTGCGGCGAATGTGGCCGGTAACCGCAACGATATTGCGCTGCAGCAGGTCGACGTCCTGGAAGATAGCGTTGTTCACCCTCTGGAGCACATAGGCTGTGGGGCCGTCGGTCGTAATTTTGTAAGTGTCATTAATCAACCCGTTGCCGAGCGGTTTGATTTCCTTGACTTCGCCCTGGATGGCGAAGCGGTTTGCAATATTTTCGAGGTTCATGTCGATTTATATGGTTTACGCAAATATAACAATTCGCAAACTGTCCAGCAAACTTATTGTATCCTATCGCGGAAAAACTTTTCCCAAAGGCTTTGCCAGTTGCCGGGGATATCGTGCTGGAGCTTGGGGTAGTAGTAATACTGCTTGTCGGTGTTCGGCAGGTTGTTGAACGGGGCTATGTTGGTGTGTGGCGGGCAGGTGCCGTCCTGAAGGCCGCTGCAGGCTATGACAGGGCAGCTGATGCGGGTAGCGAGGTTCTTGGTGTCGAAGTAGCTCAGGAAAGCGTACATCTCCTCGTCGCTCATCGAGCCCTTGTTCTTGCGGGCGGTATCGCCCGGCCATGTTACGATATCAAAGTAGTCGGGGAAGTCGCCCAGGAACGCTACGCAAGGGGCGATGGCCCGCAGGGGAATATCGCTCAGCGCTGCGCAGGCGTAGCTGAACGCACCGCCCTGGCTGGAGCCCTCGGCAAACACATTGTTCATATCACACTCCGGACGGGTAGCGAGGAAGCGCACTGCCTGCACGCAGTCCATGAATGCACCGCGGTAGTAATAAGAGTCTTTCTTGCCGAAGTTGTAAGCAAACCAGTCGCCGTAGATATTTACGAAGTCGCCCTTGCCGTCATCGACACGCAGCGACGCCGGGCGGTTGTTGATCATCTGCCCGCGGTTGGAGAAATAAAGTTCGGCCCACTCCTGCGACGAGCCGCCTGAAGGGCAGGACAGCTTGGTTGCGGGTTTCTGGTCGTCATAGCCGAAGAAATGCACAAGCACAGGGTGCTTCTTGCCGTCCTGGGGCTCAAGATAGTAGCCACGTACGGTTACCGGTTCTCCTTCCGGGCCGTCGGGAACTGATTGCATCTCAACCAGATACACCTTGCGTGACGCGGTGCTCCGGCTTGTGATCTCGGTCAGCTCCGCCTTCATGTCAATGGCGGCAAGCTGGGCCTTGGCAGCATCCCAGAATGCATCGTAGTCGGCCTGTTTGTCGGGCGCGGATACAATTTTGGTAGGGGAGATGCCAAATACGAAAGAACTGATTTTGCCGTTTTTCAATTGGAGCGTTACCCACTGGTTATTTACCGTGCAGGTGGCGCGATAGAATCCGGCAGGCAGGTCTTCCGTGGTGGTGAGGACAATGTCCTGCTCGCTCTCGCCGGGCAGCTCGACGCTGCGGGTGAGGGTGGTAACAGCCGCTTTTTTGTCGGTAGTAATCACGGCCTTTGCCTCTGCGGTGATGCTTTCCTTATTTGGGTTTTCGGCGTGGATTGTGAGTTCTGGCTTGCCTTCCCATACCCAGTCATCATTAATGACAAGCGAAAGATTGAGAGGTGCAGGCTCTTGGGTTTTGCCCTCCTCGTCGTCCGGCCCGGGATTGACTGCGGGAGTCTTGCATCCTGTCATCAGAGCCGCAAAAACGGCTGTGGCGGATAGGAGAAGATATAACTTCTTTCTCATAATCATTTAGTTAAGGCCGGTGAACGCTATTTTGTAAATGCAACAGGTATTATCGTCGTCAAGTCCTACCCATACGCAGGAGTTCTTATGGTCAACACATACCGATTCGGCGTTGTGGATGTCGGGGACCTTGTAAGAGGCCAGCAAGTGGGTAAGCTCTGCATCGAATACAAAAAGAGCTGCCCTTTCAGAGTCGGAAACCCACAACCAATCGTTAACCGGATCGTAGCATAAGCCGCCTACTTCCTTGATGCCGTCATATACCTTCTGGAGGCTTACGTATCGTGGACCGCTGTCGCCTTCTTTATACTCGACGATTTTGCCGTCGCGCCTTACCATCAGTTTACCGTCGATTGTGTAAAGCCACACGTTGGCGCCGGTCTGGGTACCCACGAAAAGAATATCATCTTTGTAGTAAGAGATACCTTCCATACCGCTGTTGCCATAGTTCTTGGCATCCGGGACTGTAATAACAGTGTCCCACGTAGTGGGTTTAGCGTATTCCGGGGCCTTGATACGGACAACGCTGTTAGGTTCGCAGGCAATGTAGAGGTCTCCGGTTTCGGGATGTATGGTAACACCTTCCAGGTCGTGGGACTGTGACCACAACTTGGTAACCTTTCCGTCAAAACTGATCTGTCCCAGCCAGCCATTGTCGCCTACCGTCCATAGAGCCTTTCCGTCGGAGGTAAGGCAGAGGCCGGAAAGCTCGGGAACTTCTCCTACGACATACTTGGTAGTAGAGCCCTTTACCGGCATCTTGGGGATTTCGGGTGCTGGACCGGAGTAATCTTTGAGCGATGAGCTGATGTCACCGAGGGCGAGGATATTGCCGTGTACCAGCCTGGGGCCTTCCGACATCTCATAGACCTTGGGATATGTGTTCCCTTTGCGCATGAAGATCTTGAAGCCTTCGGTGAGGTTGATGATGTTGGGGAAGTATATCACAGCACCCCCGTCTTTCAGATCTTTATTGATAAAGTAGCCGGATGTGCCGGATCTGTATGCATAATCTTCGTAGGTGCTGTTGAGCTGTACTCCCCATGTTTCGTGGCTTATTAACTTCCAATTGTTGCCCGCGAACACGCAACCGTCATAGTCGCCGCTGACAGTGAAACTCACTGCGGCGCAGATGTGTTTGAATGCGAATGTGTCATCGTCGAGCCAGGCGCACATCAGCGGAGCGTCGGTGGTTTTGAAGATGAATGTGTCTTCGGTGAACATCTCCTCCTGATCCAGCTCTCCGGCCGGCCAGGCGGCATAGAAACTGTCGGGGCCGAAGGTGGATTCGGGTACTTTGTCGAGGTTGACTGTCGCCGTCTTTCCGTCGGCGGAAATGTCGGAGGATTTAAGCTTGACGGTTATGGCTCCGGGAGAATAGCCTCCGGTGACCAGAATCTCGTCTCCCTCTTCCCAGACTGTCTTTCCGGCGGTGGATACCGTTGCCTTGCTGGCCATGTCCGGTGCAATCACAAACTTATAAATCCCCGGTTTGGGCTTTTCCTTTTCCGGCTCGGAAGGAGTCTCCGGGCCGTCTTCACCGGGCTTGCCGGGCTTGTCGGGAGCTGTGCAAGAGGTCATTATCAGTACAGAGCACAGCAGGGGGAAGAGGAGACGAAGTTTCATGTAAAGTAATTATTTATTGGTTTTGATTTCAAGTAAATGGGCCCAGCCTTGCTCGTGGTCGGAAACCGACGCGTTGGGGAGGTTTGCCATTTCGCCCCAGCCGGGAGTGTAGAAACGCAGGCCTGTCTGGAAGGTGTCGGGAATCTTCTTGGGTTCGGCAAGTTTTTCGACCCTGTTGAAGACCTTGCGGTCGACGGCCAACTCATATTTGTTGCCCTCGCCCGCGCCCCAGGTAAGGCCGCTGCCGTAGGCAAGAACCTCGTTCCAGCCGTAATCGCTTTTGGCTTCACGCCAGCCCCATTCGTGGAGAGTACCGTCGAATGACGTCCATTTGCCGTTCTCGGCGAGGCTGCCCTCGATGATGTAGTCGTACCCGTCGAGCGAGTAGTTGGTGTAGCCGGTAGTGAATTCTCCGTCGATGTTGAGGTTGACGCGCATAGGGAGTCCGTTATCGCCCTTGACTTCCTCCATCAGCTCGGCAAGTTCTTGCTTGTCGAACTCGATGAAGTAGTAGATGTGGCTGGCGTCGGCATAAACGCGCATGCTTCTGGCGTATGTCCAGGGGGAGTTGGGTGTGTTTTTGGCAACCGCCACTTTGGAGGCGTCCAGTGCCGCCCAGTCGTCAAAGACGCCGTCTATTACTATGGGGGCGTTGTTTTCCTGGGGATCGTTGCCGGGATTGTCCGGATCGTCCGGGGTGCTGGGTTTGCAGGCTGCAAACAAGGCCGCAGCAGCGGCAAGCATGAGTAAGGTCTTTTTCATCAGTAGTTTTGAGTTATTCACGGCTGAGTATCAGTACGCAACTTATAGCTGCCACGATGCCGATGATCTGTGGTACGGAGGGGACGTGTGCATACAGTATGAGCGATATGATGCAGCTGATTACAGGAGCGCAGGCATCGCCCAGTGGCGCTACTATCATAGCCTTGCCGTAACGGTTTGCGTAAACAAGGGCAAAGGCGCCGATGGCGTTGAGGATTTGTATGCAGAATGTGAGCCAGGGGCCGTTGAAGCTGTGGTTGATGGGCTGGCTGAAGTCGGTCATGGCAAGGGCTACCGGTATGAGTACCAGGCCGGAAATCGCCATGTACACGAATACGCTTTCGGCGTCGGGGGCGTAGTTGTTGGCGAGTTTCATTACCAGGGCCTGTACGCCCCAGGAGATGAATACTACCGAGGCAAATACTATCCAGAGCCAGCTGGTGACGGATTCGTCGCTCTTGCCCGAGAGTGAAAAGCATACCAGGGCTACGAAGGCCAGGGCTATTCCCACTACGCCGAATTTGCTGACTCTTTCTTTGAGGAAGATGGCTGACAGTATGACGGTGATGATGGGGGCGACGGCAATCATGGGGATCACCAGGTAGCCGGGGCCGTATTTAAGTGCCTGGAACAGCGCAAGCTGGCCGCCGGCGCCCAAGAGGCCTACTCCCATTCCGAGGAGCACGCTCTTGGGGCGGACGTCCAGTTTGAACTTGATATTGGCCAGCGCGAATAGTGCGCAGGGCACCATGCTGATTGCCCACACCACATATGTTAGGGTAGCGGGGTAGTCGGGCTGGTCGGAAAAGGCTCCCCATATGCCCCAGGTGACCATTGTCACCAGGGCATACAGGAGCCAGTTGTGTTTCTTTTGGGACATTTAGGAGATCTCTAAATGAACTTGATTAAGGCTCAACGTAGGTGGGAAGTGTTACAACTAGCATACTACCATTGGATGTCGCATAAATATAGTTGATTTGGCTTCCGCCCCAAGCATAGTAATAGTTTAGAATCCATACGCCTATATGAACTTCTTTAGCATTTGTGAGGTAATCATAGGTTGTACTAACTTGATTACTATCAGTTACTACCCATTTGCGATTCAATTTAATTTCGTAGTAGTAATTACCGTTATGCTCAATAGCATTTGCTGAATTAAGGATTGTTTCGCCAGAACTTACAAACTTGGGTTCTCCATTTTTGGTCAGCCATCCTATTCCTTGATCATAAGAGTATGTATTTGGAGCCGTAGGCCACATCCATGAGGTAGAAGCACTACTCTCGTTTCCGAGGTACAACTTTAAATAGTTTGCATACTCTTTTCCAGCTGCATCACCTTGACTTAGCTTTGAACTGTCAACGTTAATTAGTAAGTAAAAATAAGAAGCATCAGCCGTTGCCTTTACAGTATTGATGCCATCATAACCAGTAGTAGTTACTCCTTCTCCTTCAACTGATACATCATCCCAATCAATATTAAAAATGGATTCATAGGACCATTCAATCCCGGTACCGGGAGCAGAAATAATAATCTGTTGAATAGTTCCCAACCCACCAGGCTTTTTTGCTACCTTAGCTTTAAGAGTCTTAATTAAATTGCCTGTTTCAGCATTAATAATACTAATCTCCGGGAAAAAAGTATTATCGCTACTGGATTTACAAGGCACATAAAAAACAACTTGATTATCACTTACGCTTTGAATTAAAGTCAGTCTTCCATTCTCTGAACCAATCTCAGCCCAGTCATAATCGATTCTAGGCGTACTATTTAGGGGCCAACTGCCAGATAAAGCATAAGTATTTTGATTCTGAACGACAAATTTGATTTTGTTTACAGAATCATCAATATCAGTTATTCTAAACTTGAAAGCGCCAGTAAGATGAGCAAACGACAAAACACTTTCATCTGATGCTGAAAATGCATATAATGGGAGGTTTGCAGAGAAATGAGCCCCAGATGCTGTAAAATCTGTTTCAGAAGGAATAAAGAAAGTTGGATTACTTCCTACTGAATAAGTATGATTATCAGAGGCGGGGAACAAAGCCCAAATCTTCTTATCTGTGTCTGTCCCATCGGATGCGCCTATTATATATCCTTCATCAATGGTTCCGCTGAAGTCAGCAGTAGCACCAGAGCCTGTAGTAGTAAGAGTGAAAAATTTGTTCTTATCACCATTGTGGAAGAGTACAGAAATAGCATCTCCTTCGCTCCAGGAGAACTCACCGGTGGAAGAGTAGTCAGTTTTGGTTTCTGCATCGGGAGCAGATGCTTTAAGGGTAAAGACATAGCTACCCTGCGTGGGTTCTTCGACTGCTGCTTTGTTTTGGCAGGCTGATACGGCCGCGGCGGCCATAATCAGAACAAGAATGTAAAAACGTTTCATGGCAGTCGAAGATTAAGAACCGAAGAATTCATCGAAAGCTGTCTCATTGCCCATAGTCGCGTTTTCTCCGGAAGCGTTGCCGGTAACCGACTGCATGAGGACGGAGGCTACGTTGATGGTGTAGGTCCGTAAGGTCGGGGTGGTGTAAATAACCTTTTTCATGATTGTATTATTATTTTAAACATTTACGGGAGAGGAACAACGAGAGCTTCGGTCCAGCGTGCAGGGGCGAAACCAATCTGGGTTTCTTCGCCCATCCAAGTCTCGCCGACTACATACTGCTGGTTTACTTCGAAGCAAAGAGTAGCAGAAGAACCTGCAAGGGCAGTATAGGAGGAGCGGCCTATGGCAACTTCATAGCAGTACTTACCAGTGTGCTCTACGTTGCTCTGTCCTACGAAGCCAGCATTCCAGTTGATGTATCGAGGTGCATTTTTGTACTTCAGCCAACTGTCGAAGTGATGGACATAGGGAGCAGTCCAGGCCCAATGTGTTTTGGTGCCGGAACCATCGCCGATGTACAGATGTGAATTGTTTGAGTAGCTGTAACCCGAGTCGTCGTAAAGGGCGTCTTTCTTGATTTCGAAATACACATAAAGATTGGTTGCATCTGCCTTTGCTTTCAGGCACACGATAGCATCGTATCCAGTACCGGTGTCTCCGTTAACTGCGGTGGAAACCTCGTTCCAGTCGATTCCGTACTGCGAAGGGAAACTCCAGGGCTTTGCGTCGCCCGCCTTGATCTCGGGAAGGACCACCATCCTGGTAAGGAGGGGTTCATAGGTTGACGGCAGGAAGTTCTGGGCAGCTTTGCTGTAGAGCACATCCTCGGTAGCGGCATCGACCAGAGTGATGGACGGTTTGAACCTCTTGTCCCAAGGGGCGAAAGGAATGTAGAACTCGGCATTGCCATCTACAACGTCCTCAGTTATAGCGAGTTTGCATCCACTTGATCCCAGATCGGCCCAGGCGGGCTCCCAGTAAGAGACATAACCGCCCTCTTTCATGGGGAGGTCGCCGGAGACTGCGTGGGTGTACTGTTCCTCAAAGAGCAGCTTGACCTTGGCAGCTTTTTCGATACCTGTAAACCTGATCTTGATGATGGCGGCTGCAGGATAGAAGGTGAAGGTGGTCTCGCTTGCGTCGGCGGCTATCTTGGCCGAAAGAGGAATGTTGGTGGCAACAGTGCCGGAAAGGTCGTTTTCGGCAGGCATGTTGAAGGTGATGAGATAGGTTTCACCAGCATTGTACTTGTGCGCGCCGGCGGGGTAGAGGGCCCATTTTGCGCCGGTATCGGAGGCGCCGATCTCATAGCCGCTCTCAACCATTCCGGCGAATGTGGCGGATGCGCCGTCAACAGTCTTCGTGCTGAATGTGAAGAACTTGTTGTCGGTGCCTTTGTGGAAGAGCACGGAAATCTTGTCCCCCTCGGTCCAGGCGAAAGTCTTGTCGCCGGCATAGGTGGTTTTGGTGCCCAGGTCAGCACTTGCCGCGCTGATTTCATACTCGTAGAAAGAGGGCTGCTCGATGGCGTCCTTCTTTGTGCAAGAAGCAATCACTATGACTGCCGCTGCAAGTAAAAACAGTTTGCGTGTCATAGCTTAGAACATTGAATTAAAATCGCCGTCGGAGACAATGACCGGGTCTTCGAAGTTGGTACCGGTACCACCGACTGAAGTGGACTGTGCAAGCATGAACTGGGGAGTCATCTCCAGTTCATCCGCTTGAGGATTGATGTACTTTTTCTTCATATTGTTGATTTTTAAAATTATAGTCTGAAGGAATAAAGCAAGTTATATCCGGTGCTGGAGTCCCATACGCCCTCGTTGGCCATGCGGATCGCAAAACGAGGGTCGGATGACAGGGTGCTCTCCGGGTCGGGCAGATAGAGATTAAGCTTAACGGCGCCGGATGCGCCCGACGGCATGGTAATGCTCTTGCTGATGGTAATAAGGCCGTCGTCGGGCCCCCAGAAACGGGGGTCGGAGTCCAGAGCCCAGCTCTGAAGCACGCTGCCGTACGAACTGGTAAGCACCAGGTAAGCCGTGCGCGGGTTCATGGGCGCAGCGTAGCCTTTGTTGCGCAGATGAATTGTCACCTGCATGGGGCTTCCTGCCTTGGCGGCTCCGAACGCGCCGTCTTCAAGCACCAGCCGGTAACCAAGTTCGCGGTCGACCTGCTCGAAGCAGCCTTCGCTCTTCCAGAGGTCCAGAACATTCTGGTTGTAACCGTCGTGCAGGTATGTCCAGTGATATTTTTTCAGCTCGGAAAGCGTACCCGGATTGCTGCCGTAGGCTGCGCAGTGGCACTGGTCGGACACGGCGCAGGTCTCGCCGCCCATGATGGTGTAGCGGGTATCGGCCGCCCAGAAGGAGCGCTCGGTATCGCTGTTGAAGGTGCCCTGGTCGGAACTGCTGGCAACAAAGCAGTCGTTGTGGGCGCCCACCCTTGCCGCTTTGCTGCCGTTGTGGGCGGTGGTGCTGTTAAGGGGCGTGCTACCCACGAGCTTCATTTTGAACTTGGGCGTGCGTACCTGAACCTGACGGTCGGCTGGGATGGCGCCCAGAAGAGCGTCCAGAACCCTTCCGCGCGGAGCGTAGTCGGCGTCGGACGAGGGATTCATTACAAAGTTGTCGGTGTAGTACCATTCGCCCCAGGAGCCGATGAAGCCGGCCTGAAGCACGAAGATGACGTCTTTGTAGGCGGTAAACAGAGGCTTGAGCTGCTCGATGTGGCGCATAACCCAGGTCTCGGTGGCGTCCCAGGGCTTGTCGCTGTTGGCGTGTCCGCTCTTGTATGCAAAGCGCAG